>DASXTR010000305.1:0-52255 GCA_036505325.1 Gaiellaceae bacterium | reverse complement strand
GCCGGCCACCCCCGCGCGTGCGATCACGTCACTGCGGCTGGGGTCAGGTCTTGCATTGCAACATCTTGCCGTTTTCGAGTGGTAATCCGGGTTCCCCTCGCCGAGGTTTGCGGCCGAGCATCTTCTGACTCTCAAGTCGTGAAATGTGGCAGTGCAAGACCTGACCCCATTCGCGCGGCGGGACCGAACGGACGGTGAAGCGCATTAGTCCGCCGACCGTGTCGCCCAGGCTTCGATCTCGATCGACATCTGCGGCCAGACGAGGGCCGGCACCACGACGAGCATCGATGCCGGTCGAGCCGAGCCGAGGAAACGCGAACGGATCCCGGCGTGCGTCCGAATGTCGTCCGGGTTCGTCAAGTACTGCGTGATCTTGACGAGGTCGCCGACGGTGAAGCCGGCCGCGGACAGCGCCTCGCAGACGTTCGTCCACGCTCGGGTCGCCTGTTCCTCGAAGCTCAACCCGATCGTCCCGTCCGGCTCGATTCCGGGCGTTCCGGAGATCGCAAGCCAGCGGGCTCCGGGTGCGACCTCGACGGCGTCGCTGTAGGCGCCGATGTGTGCGGCGACTCCGATGTCGTGGGCTGTGTTCAAGGGCGTCGGCCTCCAGACTGTCGATCTACAACCATGCTCCTACCTGCATCACGCCGAAATAGACGAATGCGATCCCGATGGACGCGGTGATGCCGCCCACGATCTGACGGTTCATCGCGTCTTTCGCGGCCGACGGTTGCGACGGCTGCGGCCACCGCTGCAAGGCCCAGCGAGTTTCACCCGCGCCGCGGTGGTTGTAGGCAATCCGCGCTCCCAGGACGACGAGAATCAGGGCGCCTGGAATGCACAGCGCCGGGAGACGTGCGATCAACCCGATCGCGATGGACACGGCTGCGGCTGCGGCGGGTTCGTGCAGATGCCGCATTGGGTTCAACCGTGACACTCGGTTGAGCTGACGCTAAAGCGGACTGCGAGGCGCCTGGCCGGTCGACTCGCGCACGATGAGGCGCGTGGCGAGCTCGACCTGCAGCGCCTCGAGGCGCTGGCCCTCGACGATTCGCGTGAGGAGGCTGATCGCCATGCGCCCCATCTCGGCCAGCGGCTGCCGCACCGTCGTGAGCGCGGGAGTGACGATCGCCGCCTGCTCGAGGTCGTCAAAGCCGACGACCGACAGGTCATCCGGCACGCGCAGGCCGCGGGCGCGCGCGGCGCGCATCACGCCGACGGCGAGGTTGTCGTTGAAGCCGAAGATCGCCGTCGGCGGCTGCGGGAGGTCGAGCAGCCGGCCGGCCGCGGCCTCGCCGGCCTCCTCCTGGAAGTCCGAGTAGTGGACGAGCTCCGGATCCGGGAGCACGCCTGCCGCGGCGAGCGCGGCGCGGTAGCCGTTCAGGCGCTCGGTGCTCGCGAACCACGTCGGGGGCCCGGTGATCGCGGCGATGCGCCGGTGCCCCAGCTCGAGCAGGTGCTCCGTCGCGGCGCGCGCGCCCGAGGCGTGCCCGGCCGAGACGGCCGGGATCCCCTGGTCGAGCGCCACACGCGGATCGACGACGACGAACGGATAGCCGAGCCGCTGCAGCGCCTTCAGCTCCTCGTTGGTCTCCTCCGGGAGCGTCAGGACCGCACCGTCGGTGGTGCCGTGCATCAGTCGCCCGAGCAGCGTCACCTCGCGCTCGTGCTGGTGCCGCGTCGGGCAGAGCACCATCCGCATGTCCTGCTCGTAGAGCGCCTCGGCCGCGCCGGAGAGGATCATCGCGAAGTACGCCGCCTCCACGATCGGCAGCGTCACGCCGATCAGGCCCGTCCGGCCGCCCGAGAGGCCGCGGGCGCCGCGGTTCGTCGAGAAGCCGTGCTCCCGGACGACCCGCAGGACGGTCTCGCGCGTCTCCGGAGCGACGTCGGGCCGGTCGTTGAGGACGCGCGATACGGTTGCGATCGAGACGCCGGCAAGGCCGGCAATGTCCCGGATCGTGGCCCGCCCCCGGCGCGGCCCGCTGTGTTCGATCTCTGCCATTCGGGCCATTGAATCATTTCCGGAGCGTTTCCGGAAATATCGCTCGTAAATTCTTCCCGGAACGGCTTGACTTCTTGACCGGAAGCATGGTAAACGTTCCCGGAAATCTTTCCACCGCTCGGCTCGTTGTCTCCTCGCCCGCCGCGCTGGGCGAAAGAAAGGATGGATATGAGAAGTCCAGACCGCTCCGCCCGCTCGACCCTCCGCGTGGGCGGCCTGGCGGCCGCGCTGGCCCTCCTGGTCGCGCTCGCCGTCCAGGCGTCGGCGCCCGCGGCCCCACTCGCGACCTCAGGCGCAACAGCCGCCGCCGCTCACAAGTGCCTCGTCGCGACGGGCTCGGGCGACCCGACGTTCGTACGGAACTTCAACCCCTATGTGCAGGGGCTCCCGAGCACGACCTTCGTCCGCGGCGGGATGTACGAGCCGCTCAGCATCGTCACGCCGGCCGGCGGCGGCCGGACGTACATGTGGCTCGCCCAGAAGTACTCGTGGAGCAAGGACGGCAAGACCCTCACGATCGCGGTGCGCAAGGGCGTGCAGTGGTCGGACGGCAAGCCGTTCACCGCGGCCGACGTCGTCTACACGCTGACGGCCGGCACGCAGGACAAGACGATGGACATCAGCGGCTTGACGCGCCCGGACACGAACATCGCGGCGGTCTCGCAGAAGGGCCGCTACACGGTCGTCGTCAAGCTCAAGCAGCGCGACTCGCAGTTCATCCCGGTCACGCTGAACGGGATCTTCGTCGTGCCGAAGCACATCTTCTCGAAGGTCGCCGACATCAACAAGTTCACGAACCCGAAGCCCGTCGGCACGGGTCCCTTCACGCGCGTCACGCGGTTCAGCAGCCAGGACTTCGTCCTGTCGAAGAACACGCGCTACTGGCAGAAGGGCAAGCCGAAGATCGCGTGCGTCGAGTACATCCAGGCCTCCTCGAACGACGCGGCGCTGCTCCAGATCGTGAGCGGCCAGGCCGACTGGACGCACAACTTCGTCCCGAACGTCGAGAAGGCGTACATCGCGAAGGACCCGAAGCACTACCACGCGTTCTACGACATCGCGGCGTACCCGATCAGCCTCATGTTCGACACGCAGCAGTACCCGTACAGCCTCGTGCCGTTCCGGCAGGCCGTCAGCATGGCGATCGACCGGGACAAGGTCTCGAAGCTGGGCGAGTACGGCTACGCGCCGCCGACCGACGCGATCGGGCTCAGCGGACTGTTCAAGAGTTGGATCTCGGACGCGTCGGTGCGTGCAGAGGCGAAGCGCCTCGCGACGTACAACGTGGCCGCGGCCAAGAAGCTGCTCACCGACAACGGCTTCAAGTACAAGGGCAATGACCTCCTCGACCCGAAGGGCAACCCCGTCAGCTTCCAGGTCCACGTCATCTCCGGCTGGTCGGACTGGGTCGCGTCGCTGCAGATCATCACCAAGAACCTGCAGGACATCGGCATCGACGCGAGCGTCAAGCTCGAGCCGGGCTGGGGCGAGTGGTTCCCGAACGCGACCTCGACGAAGTTCGTGACGCTGCTCTGGCAGACGGCCTCGTGGGCCTCCCCGTACGGGTTCTTCTACAACAACATGCACCACAACACGTTCGTCCCGTCGGGTGAGGACGCCGTCAACACCGGCAACTTCGCCCACTTCTGGAACCAGTCGGCGACGACGCTCCTCGACCAGTGGAAGGCGAGCCTCGACACGGCGCAGCAGAAGAAGATCGCGACGAGCCTGCAGAAGCTCTGGCTCCAGCAGCTGCCCGTGATCCCGCTCTTCATCGGGCCGCAGTGGTCGACGTACTCGACGAAGTACTTCCACTGCTTCTCGAATCCGAACAACTTCTACGCACAGCCGATCTTCAACAACTTCCCCGACAACACGGTCTCGTTGGTAACGATCTGCCCCGGCGGATCGGTCGAGAAGGCACCCCTCCAGTAGATCCCCGAGGACGGGAGGCGGGCGGGTTGACCGCCCGCCTCCCGTCGACTCAGACTCGCTCATGCGCTTCCTCCTCCGCCGGCTCGGGTTCTACGCGATCGCCCTCTGGGGTGCGATCACGCTGAACTTCCTGCTCCCGCGGCTCGCCCCGGGATCGCCGCTCGACGGGCTGATGTCGCGGCTCTCGCCGTCGCAGCTCGCCGCGAACCCCCACATGGTCGACAACCTGCGCGCCTACCTGGGCGTGCAGAAACAGCCGTTGCTCCCCGCCTACTGGGGCTACCTGAAGCAGGTCTTCAGCGGCGACTTCGGCATCTCGACCTCGAACTTCCCGACGCCGGTCTCCGAGATCGTCGGACGGACGCTGCCCTACTCGATCGCCCTCGTCGGCGTCGGGTTCGTGCTCGCGTTCCTGCTCGGCACCGGGATCGGCATGATCGCGGCCTGGCGGCGTGGCGGGATCGTCGACAGCATTGCGACGCCCGCGCTGATCTCGTTCGGCGCGTTTCCCGCATTCTTCACCGCGCTGCTCGCGGTCTACTTCCTCGGGCTCAAGGCCGGCTGGTTCCCGATCCAGCACGCCTACGGCACCGGGATCACGCCGGGCCCGAACTGGACGTACGCGAAGAGCGCGTTCCACCACGGCGTGCTGCCCGTGCTGATCATCGTGTTCGTGTTCGCAGGCGGGTGGCTGCTGAACATGCGCAACGTGATGATCAACACGGTCGAGGAGGACTACATCGCGCTCGCGAACGCGAAGGGCCTACGCGACCGGCGCGTGATGACGATGTATGCGGGGCGCAACGCGATCCTGCCCCCGCTCACCGGCTTCGCCTCGCAGTTCGGGGCGGCGGTCGGCGGACTCGTGTTCATCGAGTTCGTGTTCAGCTACCCGGGCGTCGGCCTGACCCTCCAGCAGGCCGCGCTCGGGTCCGACTATCCGCTGACGCAGGCGCTGCTGCTGGTGTTCTCGGTGTGTGTGCTCGTGGCGAACCTGATCATGGACCTCCTCTACGTCGTCCTCGACCCGCGCGTCCGGACCGCCTGATGGCGACCGTAATTCCCGAGCTCGAGCCCGCGGCGCCGATCGCGCTGCCGTCGTCGGACCGGCGCGTGCGCGTGCCGCGCTGGGCCGTCCTGCTGCTCCGCAACAGGAAGTCGTGCTTCGGGATCGTCGTCTTCGGCACGATCGTCGGCGTCGCGCTCGCCGCGCCCTGGATCGCGACGAACAGCCCGAGCGACATCGTCGCCCTGCCGGGGCAGCCGCCGAACCGCGCCTTCCCGATGGGGACTACGGACCAGGGCTACGACGTCTTCGCGCAGGTCGTGTGGGGCGCACGCCAGTCGCTCGGCGTCGGGGCGCTCGCCGCGCTGCTCTCGACCGTGATCGCGACCACGCTCGGTCTGCTCGCGGCGTACAGCGGCGGCTGGGTCGACGACGTGATCAACCTCGTCACGAATGTCTTCCTCGTCATTCCGACCCTGCCGCTGCTGATCGTGATCGCGTCGATGGTCGAGAACCGCGGGCCGGTGATGCTCGTCTCGATCATCGGCCTCACCACGTGGGCGGTCGAGGCCCGCATCCTGCGCGGGCAGGCGATGTCGCTGCGGAACCGCGACTTCGTGCTCGCGGCCAAGGTCGCCGGCGAGTCGCGGTGGCGGATCGTCTTCGGCGAGATCATGCCGAACATGATCAGCCGCATCGCGGCGGCCTTCCTGCTCGTCTTCTACATCGCGATTCTCTTCGAGGCCGGGCTCGAGTTCCTCGGCCTCGCCGACGTCAACCGCACGAGCTGGGGCGCGACGATGTACTGGGCGCAGAACAACTCGGCGGTCCTGCAGGGCGAGTGGTGGCACTTCTTCTTCCCGGGCTTCGCGCTCGCGCTGAGCGTCGTCGCGCTCGTGTTCGTCAACTACGGCGTCGACGAGCTCGCGAATCCGCGCCTGCGGCAGCGGACGCGCCGGCTCGGCATCCTCCGGCGGCTGTTCGCATGAGCGGCATGGTCCTCCGCGAGGTACTTCGCCCACGCGCTACAACCTCCACGTTGATCGAGCTCGAGCGCCTCGTCGTGGACTACGTGCTGCCGTCCGGCCGCGTGCGCGCGGTCGACGGCATCGACCTGCGGATCGAGCCGGGCGAGATCGTCGGCCTCGCCGGCGAGTCCGGCTGCGGGAAGTCGACCACGGCGCAGGCGGTCATGCAGATCCTGCGCTCGCCCGCGCAGGTCACGAGCGGCCGCATCCTCTTCCGCGGCGAGGACCTCACCGGGCTCGGCAAGGAGGAGCTCAGGAAGTTCCGCTGGCGGAACGTCTCCATGGTCTTCCAGAGCGCAATGAGCGCGCTCAACCCCGTCCTGCGGATCGGCGACCAGTTCGTCGACATGATGAAGGCGCACGAGCGGGTGTCGAAGAACGATGCGCTCGCGCGCGCGGGCGACCTCCTCGAGCTCGTCGGGATCGACCGCCGGCGCGTGCGGGCGTACCCGCACGAGCTCTCCGGCGGGATGCGGCAGCGGACGATCATCGCGATGGCGCTCGCGCTCGAGCCGGAGCTCGTGATCATGGACGAGCCGACCACCGCGCTCGACGTGGTCGTCCAGCGCGAGATCCTGCAGCAGATCCAGGACCTGCAGCGGGAGCTCGGGTTCGCGGTGCTCTTCATCACGCACGACCTGTCGCTGCTGCTGGAGTTCGCCGACCGCATCGCGATCATGTACGCGGGCGAGATCGTCGAGCGGACCACGGCCGCGACGCTCTTCGGCAACCCGCTCCACCCCTACACCGTCGGGCTCATGCGCTCGTTCCCGCCGCTCACGGGCCCGATGGAGCGCATGACGGGTATTCCCGGCACGCCGCCCGACCTCGCCGCGCCGCCTGCGGGTTGCCGGTTCCATCCGCGCTGCCCGCACTGCCGTGTCGAGGACGCGGCGCTCTACGCGCGGCAGACGACCGAGCGTCCCGTGCTGCGCGAGATCGAGCCCGCCCACCACGTCGCCTGCCACCTCTTCGAATGAGCACCGCACTCGACGTCCACGGGCTCACCAAGCACTTCCCGGTCACGCGCCGTCACCGCGTGCACGCCGCGGACGACGTGAGCTTCACGCTCCACCCCGGGACGATCACGGCGCTCGTCGGCGAGAGCGGCAGCGGCAAGTCCACCGTCGCGCGGATCCTCGCCAAGCTCCACGACCCGACCGACGGCACCGTCGTCTTCGAGGGGAAGGACGCGACCCGCGCGCGCGGCCGCCGCGAGGTGCTGCGCTACCGGTCGCAGGTGCAGATGATCTTCCAGGACCCGTTCGGCTCGCTGAACCCGGTGAAGACCGTGCGCCACCACCTCGAGCGGCCGCTGCGGATCCACGGGATCGTGCCGCGGCGCGAGGTTCGTGCTCGGGTGCACGAGCTCCTGGACTCCGTGGGCCTCGTGCCGGCGGAGAAGTTCGCGCCGAAGTACCCGCACGAGCTGTCCGGAGGCCAGCGCCAGCGGGTCGCGATCGCGCGAGCGCTCGCCGTCGAGCCGAAGGTGCTGCTCGCGGACGAGCCGGTGTCGATGCTCGACGTCTCGATCCGGATCGGGATCCTGAACCTGATGCTGAAGCTGAAGGAGGAGCGCGACCTCGCCTTCCTCTACGTCACGCACGACATCGCGAGCGCGCGCTACGTCGCCGACGAGATGCTCGTCATGTACGCCGGGCAGATCGTCGAGCAGGGGCCGACCGACGCCGTGCTGCACGAGCCTCTGCACCCGTACACGCAGCTGCTCGTGTCGGCGGTCCCCGATCCGGGGACCGGGCTGCACAAGAGCCGCATCCCGATGCGGCAGGGTCTCGCCGCGGCCGCCGTCGACCCACCGGAGGGCTGCCGCTTCGTCGAGCGCTGCCCGCTCGCGATCGACGTCTGCTCGCGCATCACGCCCGAGCTCGTCGAAGCTCGCCCCGCGCAGGCAGCGCGCTGTCACGTCACCGCTCCCGCCCCGTCGATCCGAGAGGAAACCCGTGTCCACCACCTCCACTAGCCCCTTCCCGGCCGACTTCGTCTGGGGCGCGGCGACCGCGTCCTACCAGATCGAGGGCGCGGTTGACGCCGACGGCCGCGGCGAGAGCGTCTGGGACCGGTTCTCGAAGACGCCCGGCAAGGTTCGGAACGGCGACACGGGCGACGTGGCGTGCGACTTCTACCACCGGTACCCCGAGGACGTGGCGCTGATGCGGGAGCTCGGGCTCGACGCGTTCCGGTTCTCGATCGCGTGGCCCCGCGTGCTGCCGGAGGGCCGCGGCCGTGTGAACGAGCGCGGCCTCGACTTCTACGACCGGCTTGTCGACGAGCTGCTCGCCGCCGGGATCGCGCCGTACGCGACGCTCTTCCACTGGGACACGCCGCAGGCCGTGGAGGACTCCGGGGGCTGGCCGGCGCGCGCGACCGTGGACGCCTTCGTCGAGTACGCGGAGGCGGTCGCGCGGCGGCTCGGCGACCGGGTCGAGCGCTGGATCACGCACAACGAGCCCTGGGTCGTGAGCTGGCCCGGACACGGCTGGGGCCGCCACGCGCCCGGCCGCGAGTCCGAGCGCGACGCGCTTGCGACCTCGCACCACCTCCTGCTCTCCCACGGCCTCGCGGTCGACGTCCTACGGCGCGAGTCGCCGGGCGCGCAGGTCGGGATCACGCTCAACCTCGACCACGTCTACGCGGCGACCGAGGACCCCGCCGACGCGGCCGCGGCGCGCTTCACCGACGGCTTCAACAACCGCTGGTTCCTCGACCCGATCTTCCGCGGGGCGTATCCGGACGACATGCTCGAGGCGTTCGGCGCTGACGCGCCCGCGGTCGAGGACGGCGACCTGCGCGCGATCTCGACCCCGATCGACTTCCTCGGCATCAACAACTACACGCGGTCGGTGGTGCGCGCCTCACCGGGTAGCGACGGCGGCGGCCGGCCGGTGCACGTCCGCAACCCGAACTCGCAGTACACCGACATGGACTGGGAGATCGCGCCGCATGCGTTCCACGATCTCCTCGTGCGCGTTCACCGCGACTACCGCCCGCACGCCATCTACGTGACGGAGAACGGGGCGGCGTTCGGCGACGTGCGCGACCACGACGGCAAGATCCGCGACACCGAGCGGCAGGAGTACGTCGCCGCCCACCTCGACGCGGCCGCCCGCGCGATCGCGCAGGGCGTTCCGCTGCAGGGCTACTTCGTCTGGTCGCTACTCGACAACTTCGAGTGGGCGTGGGGCTACTGGAAGCGCTTCGGGCTGATCTACGTCGATTACCCGACGCTGGAGCGGATCCCGAAGGAGAGCTTCGGCTGGTACCGCGACTTCATCGCCGCCCAGCGCGCGTCGGCGGAGCGCCAGGCCGCCTCGGGCTGACCCCCCAACTCATGTGCACCAGAGCACAAGCACGGTGTTCGTGCTCTGGTGCACAAGCGATGGGTCAGCGCGCGACGCCGGGTTGCACCGGGATCGTCCGGCCGCACGGGCCCGACGGGGGGCGCACCACGTGGAGGCCGATGATGCTCTGCTGGAAGCGCTCCGGGAGGAGGCCGAAGCGCGCGAGGGCGAGCGGGAGGCGCGTGTTGGCGTTCATCTCGTGGGAGTGGATCCAGAAGCCCACGAACGCCTCGATCGGCGCGGTCGGGTTCAGCGCGCGGAGCTCCCAGAAGAGGCGTCCGGACTGCTTCTCCTGGTCGATCACGACTCGGTCGGCCGGGCTCCACCAGAGCTGGAGCGGTACGCACGACCTCGCGAGCTCCCGCCGGTAGGTGTACGGGCTGCGGCGCGCCCAGCGGCCCGGGTACTCGTTCGGCGGCCCGCCGATCTCGATCCGCGCGAGCGACTGCAGGCTCTTCCCCATCGGGCCGACCCACTGCTTGCGGCACGCCCCGTCGCAGCGCAGGCGGGGGAACTGGCGGTACTGGAGCCTGAAGTCCGAGACTGCGTCGAACGCGGCCGCGCCCGCGAGCAGGCGCGGGTGGCGCGCGAGGAGCAGCAGCGTCTCCTGGCCGCCCATGCTGCCGCCGAACGCGTAGACCCGGCGCGCGTCGATCTTCACCCACGGCAGCGCTGCGCGAACGATCTGCGGCATGCGCGCCAGGTCGGCGACTTGCCCCTCGGCGCCCCACGAGTACCGCTCGAGCTTCCGCCCCTGGCCCTCGGGGCTGACGACCGCGAAGTTGCCGACCGCCGGCAGCCCGCGCCAGAGGAAGGCGTTGGCGCGGCCGCTCACGCCGCGGCCGTGCGGCGAGATGACGAGCGGGATCCTCGGATGGGCGCGCGGCCCGTACCAGCGCGGCAGCACGACGTACGCCGCGCGCCGGGCGCCGGTGTGCGAGCGGTAGTGGATCGTCCAGATCGCGATCTTGCCGTGACGCACCACCCTCGGGCCGGGAGCGTCGGCCTGCCCCTTCGCGGCCGGGGCGGGTGCGCCGCTGACGAGCGCCGCCGCGAGCGCGGCCGCGAGCGCGCTACGCAACCCGAACCTCGAGCTCGACGTGCCCCCGCCGGCCGGAGAGATCGAGCGTCCGGGTCCGCCCGCCGGGAAGCCGCAGCCGCACACGCAGCGTCCGCGGCTTCGCCCGCGCCGGCACGTCGACCTCGACGTGAACCGACCCGTGCCTCGCCTCGAGCGCATACGAGAGCGGTCCGAAGCTCGTGGGTGCCGCCCGCACCGCGATGCGCTTTCCCGGCGCGAGCCACGCGCGCGGAGTCGCGTATGCGAGCTCGAGGCCGGTGGATGTCTCGTGCACGAGGATCTGGCGGAGGGTCTCTAGGAAGGCCGCGTTGCTGACGCTGTTCGGCGGGAGGTACATCGCACGGTAATACCTTCCGAGCAGCGGCGCCACCGAGGCCGCCTCCCCGGCGACGAACGTGTTCGGCGTCATCGCGGCGGCGAGCTGGCCGTAGAGCTGGAGCACGAGGCGGTCACCCTGGTCGTTGTCGGCAAGGAAGCGGGCGACGTTGAGCCCGTACACCTGGTCGGTACCGCCGGCCGGGTACGACGCCCGGCCGTACAGCGAGAAGGCGCCCGCGCGAACGAGGCCGAGCAGGCGGGCGCCGTGGAGGTCGAGGTAGCGGAGGATCCCGGTCGCGTCGCGGCCGTGCGGCGGGAAGAGCCCGGAGGCGAACGCGTACGGCGCGACGAGGTTCCAGTAGCTCCCCTTCCGCGTCGCCGTCACCGCGCCGTACGCGGGCTCGCGGTCGAGGAGCCGCACGGGGACGAACAGCGATCCGTCCGGCAGTCGGCGGGCCGACGCGCGCACCGCCGCACGCAGCCCGCGCTCGAGCCGCGCGGCCGTCGCCGCCGCGCGCGCCGCGAGCGCGGGCTGTCCCGTCTGCGACCACACGCGGCTCATCTCGCGCAGCCCCTGCCACACGACCGCCTGCGAGTGGAGCCCGTACACCTGGTCGGGGATGTCGGACGAGTACCGCTCGCGCGCGAGCAGGTTGCGGGAGTCGAGCTGGCGCGCGAGCGCGTCGAGGTAGCCGCGGAGCGTGGGCGTCACCGCGTCGACGTACGCGCGGTCGCGGTGCAGGCGGAAGAGGAGCGCGCTGCCGACGAGCTTCTCGCCGCGCTTCCAGTTCGCGTACGGCTCCGGCCGCCGCGTCAGCGACGCGCGCAGCATCGACGCGGACACGTCCGCGTAGCCGTACTCCGCCATCACCTGGGCGCCGTCAACGCTCTCCGGAAACGAGAACTCCTCGTACGGGTTGCCGATCGAGTACCGCCACGTGTGAACGAGGTTCTGCACGAGCAGCGCGCGCTCGGCGTCGAAGACGCGCCGCTCGGGCACCTCGAACGGGGCCGCGACGCGCTTCGTCCAGTAGTCGACGACCGACTGCCGCGCGCGGTCGTACTCGTCGCGGTCGACGCGGCGCGCGGCGCGGTTCCACGCGACGTACAGCTCGTCCCGTCCCCGCACCGAACCGACGCGCAGTGCGCCGTTGCCACGCAAGGCAACGAAGCTCGTCAGACGACCGTCGACGCGCGCGGCGAAGGACTCCTGCGCGACGCCCCGGAATCTCGTCTGCAGGATCGGCAGCCAGCCGTCCGCCAGCCGCGCGCTGCACGCGGCGAACTGCGCACCCCGCGCGAAGATCGAGACGCTCGGTCCGCCGACGCGGTCGAAGAGGATCTCACCGCCGTCCGCGACGTGGAGCATGACTCCCGGTCCGACCGAGAACGGCAAGTAGTAGACACCGGAGCGCGTCAGCGGCCGCTGCTGCGACGTCCGCGCGAAGAGGAGCGGCGGCAGGTAGCGCCGCGCGCGCTCGTACGTGGGTCCGCCGGGCGCGCGCAGGAGCTGCTCACCCCAGACGTCGCGCCCGGCGCGGAGCGCATGCGTGGCACGCGTCACCTGAGCGTCGGACGCGCGCGCAGACATGCACGCCCCGTCCGCAGCCGGCGCGGCGGCGGCGGCCGCGACGGCGACGAAGATCGCGACGCGCGCCGGCATGCGCCGATCGTACGTCGCGTCAGCGCGGGCGGGTCAGGAGGTCACGCGGCCCGGACAGGACCGGGGCGTCGCGCGGGATGAAGTCCGTCGGCGGCTCGACCTCGAAGTGCATCGCGTCCTTCGACTCGTTGTACTCCATGCCCCAGCGGATCCGGTCGAGCGACTTGAAGGCCGCGACGAGCACCACGGGCAGGCTGAGGATGCCGAAATCGGCCCAGCCGGCGACGACCGCCTTCCCCTTCTGGCCGCCGCCCTGCGCGGTGCGCAGCGCGCGCAGCACCGTCAGGTCGGGATCGCCGTCGAGCGCGTCCTTCGCCGCCTTCCGCGCAACCTTCGCGGCGGCCAGGGTGTCCTTCGCGGCGGCCTTCCGGGCGGCGTCGCCCGAGGCGTCCGCCGCCTTCTTCTCGTCCTGTGCCAGGTTGACGGCCGCGAGCGCCGCGTCGGCGGCGGCAGTGAGCTCGAGCTCCCGCGCGATGCGACTCTGCAGCCACCCGCGGAGCGCGTCGGACGCCTGCTGCGCGAGCCGGTGGGTGCCGGCCGCCTGCTCCGGCGTCGGCCACTCGTTGAGCGCCGGGTCGATGAGCTTCTTGCCGAAGTCGAAACCCTCGGAGGGGAGCCCGAGCGCCGGGTTCTCCGCGGCGGCCTGCGTGGTGATCTGCTTGAGGAGGCGGATCGTCGCGGAGCCGGCCGGCACCTGCGGGTTCCAGTTCGCATCGATGTCGATCGCCAGGCCGAGTGCGTGGTTCGAGAGCTTCGGCCTGCTCTGGCCGGCGACGAACCGCGGCCGGAACGTGCCGTCCGGCTCCGGCACGACGGGGACGAAACCGCCGACGCCGTTGATCGCATGGCTCACGCCGTCGGTCTCGTCCCACGCGTCGAGGACCGTCCGGAGCGCGTCGAGCTTCTCGACGAACTTCTCGTGCGCGCCGCCGACGATGTCGTGGCCCAGTAGCTTCGCGCCCTCCGACGGGCGCTTGATCTTCGAGAACACCGAGGCCGCCGGGTTCGCGTACCCCCAGCGCACGTACAGCGGCCGCACCATGAGGTAGTTCGCGACCGCCTGCGCCTTGCTCGCAGTGGCCTCGGCCTTCGTCACGCCGCTCTGCTTCGACTCGGTCTTCTCGCCGAACGAGGCCCGGACGAACGTGGAGAGCTCGCGGAACTCCTTTCCCGCGCGCTCCTCGTACTGCGCGATCTCCGGCTGGATCAGCGCGCGCAGCTCCGAGAGCGTCTGCGTGTCCGCGGCGTCGCCGGCGACCGGGTCGCGGCCCTCGCGCTGGACGAACAGCGCCGTCGCCACCTCGGCGTAGTCGAGCGCGAGGGGGAGTCCGCGCGTCACGAGGTCGCGCTCGAGGTCCGTCAGGGCCGGCTGTCCCGTCGCGCCGGCGGCGCCGTCGTCGGGCCGGAGGTCGGGCAGGTAGTCGGCGACCGCGTTCGGCTCGGTGTCCACGAGCTCGGCGAGCTCGTTCCGGAGCCCGTCGACGCGGGCGCCCGGGCGCTGCTCGGGGTCGTGCGGGACGACGAACCCGCGCCGGCCGCCGGGTGCGGCGTGCGCGTTCGCCTCCGCGATCGTGTTCCACTCGTGCACGAATTCGGCCGGCTCCCACCGCGTGAGCCGGGCCGGCGCGCCGAGCAGCTCCTTCCAGAGCTGCTCGCGGAGCGCACGTACGGACGCCGGGTCGACCCACGCGACCGCGACCTCACCGTCGAGCCGGAAGCTGCGGTCGGTCGCGTGGGCCGAGCCGATGCTCGCGTAGACGTCGTCGACGATCAGCAGCGTGCCGTGGACGGGGATCTGCGGGCTCCCGAGGTAGACCGTCGGGCGCGTTCCGAGGACGGCCCGGCGCTGCAGCGGCGAGTAGACGCCGAGGCCCTCGCCGAACGCCGTGCGGAGACGCGCGAGGGCGTCGTGCTGGAGCGAGAGGCCGTGCCGGACGGCGTCCGCCGCGCCGTCGGTCGTCGCCAGCTCGTCCGGGACGACGGGGAGGACGACGAGCGCGACGAGTCCCGGCACCTCGTCGCGGCGCTCGACGAGCGCGTCGGCGAGGCTGCCGGCGCGGAGGTAGCGCTGCTCGAGGTAGACGAAGCGCTCTGCGCGCCCGATCGCCTTCGCGTAGCCCTCTTCGACGTCGCGCCGCTCGCCCGCGGCGGTCGTGCCGGGGACGACGCTCGCGGCGCGCGTCCGGTGCACCTGCGCCGGCGCGCCGTTCGGCGGGGCGGCGACGGCGGCCGGAGCCGGCTCGACGGGTGCGGGGGCCCGGTCGCCGAGGATCGACTGGCCGCGCGCCGCGTTCGCGTCGGCGATGAAGGCCGCGTACTGGGGCGCCTCGTCGTTCCAGCGGGCGCGGAAGCCGCGGTCGAGATCGGCGACGGCGGGGCCTTCGAGACGCGCGTGCACGGCGTGCGTCGGCCGGCGGCCGTTGTGCGAGGTCGTATCGACGCAGCCGAGGTGGACGTCGACGCCGCCGCAGAGCGCGACGCGGCCGTCGACGACGCACAGCTTCTCGTGGTGGGTGCCGAGGTGGATCGCGAGGGGCGCGTCCGGTGCGACGGCGAAGCGCTGGGTGCCTTCGTCGAACGTGACGGCGCGCCAGAGACCGGGCATGTCCGCGAACCGGCGCTTCGCCTCGTCGGTGCTCTGCCACACGGCGACGGCGTTCAGCTGGCGGACGACGCGCCGGAGCGCGCGGCCGGCGCGTTCGTCGGCCTCGGAGTCGTAGGAGGCGCCGTGGCGGCTGACGACGACCTCGAAGCGCGATCGGGCCACGCCCTCGAGGGCGCCGGCGTAGGCGAGCAGCCGCCGGTGCGCCGACCACGCGTTCCGGTGCAGGTCGTTCTGGAGCAGGGGGTCGAAGTCGCTGAGCAGTATGCGGACACGAACGTTCCCCGGCCGCTCGCGGGGCGGCAGCAGGTCACCGCGCGCTGCGGCCACGAGGAGCGCGCCCCAGGTCTTGATCCCCCGCCGTCGGACCGCGGACGACTGGATGTCGGTTTCGGGATCGAAGAGCCAGCACGCGAGGTGGACGAACGTCCGCGCCTTGGCGATCTCGTCCTCCAGCGTCTGCAGCGCCGCGACGCCGTCGACGAGCGGCGTGACGAGGACGTTCTCGCGCGGCGGCGGCCGGAACAGGCGGTCGTCGTCGACCTCCGCGGCGTCGAGCAGGAACTCGGCGGCGGGCGGCGCCTGCTGCGGCGGCGCAGGGCTAGTCGTCACCGCAGGCATCTACGGGTCGCCCATCGCCGCAGCAGCGATTGGAACGGTCTCGAACCCTCACTTGCGCTCCGTCGAGCTCCACCTTTCCATCCCCCGTCACGGCCGTCAAGGCACCCTTGACTTGGGCCGCGGGGGGTGCCATCTTCGACGGGGTAACGAGATCCGGAGGGGTCACGGGAGGTCGATGCATCCCTCGACGGCGAATCGTTACTGCGGCGTCTTACTCCTCTCGGCCGGGCACCGTCGCGGAGTTGCCCAACACTGCGCGTGATCGGCGTCGTCGTCGTCGGCGAGATTCGCCTCTACCGCGACGGCCTCGCGGGGTCGCTCGCGGCCCGGCCGGGATTCGACGTCCTTGCGACGGCCGCCGACGTCGCCGGCGCCGTCGCCGTCGTGCGGACGCACGGGCCGGACATTGCGCTCGTCGACATGGCGATGGCCGACGGCGTCGCGGTCGTCCGCGCCGTGGTGTCGGCTGCGCCGCAGGTCAAGGTGGTCGCCGTCGCCGTTCCGGACGACGACGTGATCGAGTGCGCCGAGGCGGGCGTCTCCGGCTATGTCACCCGCGACGGCTCGGTCGAGGACGTGGTCGACATGATCGAGGCCGTTGCGCGCGACGAGCTCCCGTGCTCGCCGCGGATGGCCGCGACGCTGCTGCGCCGGGTCGCGGCACTCGCGGCGAACGGCGCGCCGCACCGCCCGGAGCGGCGGCTGACCTCGCGCGAGTTCGAGGTGCTGGAGCTGATCGAGGCCGGCCTCCCGAACAAGGAGATCGCGAGGCGGCTCGTGATCCAGCTCGCCACCGTGAAGAACCACGTCCACAACATCCTCGAGAAGCTCGACGTCGACGGGCGTGCGGCCGCCGCCGTCTGGCTGCGCACGGACGGCCGCGCCAAGACGGGCCCGCTGAACGCGCGCAAGATCTGAAGTCCGGACCGCAGCCTGCCGAGCGCCGGGTTAGGCGGAGTGGTAGATCTCCGTCCGCTCCCAGGCGAGCTGCCGCTTGGCGGTGACGGTTGCAGTCACGAAAACGCCAGTGCCGAGGGTGCGCTCGTCGAACATCTTGAGCCGACGGGGGCGGAAGAGGTAGACGAGGTACGCGCTCAGATCATGCCGGCGGTAATCCGGGAAGCGCTTTGCGTAGACAGTCTCGGCGTCGTCGGCGGCTGAACCCTCGGCCTTGCGTGCCGTTCCGAAGAGTTGGATCCCGCGGTCGGGCTTTCCCCACGACTGGCTCGAGTCGTAGATTGCAACGGCAGCGCTGTCGTTCGCGCGGATGTTCGCCGAGTGCTTGGCGCGCGGCTCCGAGATCCAGACGAGGTCGAGCTGTGGGCTCCAGGCGAAGTACGCCGTGTTGATATGTGCCTGATCGCCGGGCGCCACCGTCGCGATCGCGCAGAGCGTCGACGCGTCGAGAAGCTCATGCGCTATCGCCGTCATCCGGGTGACGGCCATTGGACGCTTTGATCTTTTTATTGCCATCGCGGACGCATGTTCCCATGCGACGCAGGCGCCCGGATTCTTCCCCGAAATCCCGGAAGATCTAGATCCTCGGCCCGTACGGCGAGTAGATCTCGCCTGGATCGAAGTTCGATCCCGAGGTCCATTCATCGGCGCCTCCGGGCGCGCGACTATCGGCCGGCCGAAGCAGGCGTGCCAGTTTGGACCGGATCAGGATCCTCATCAGCGACGTGCCGGGGATGTTGCGCGACATCATCGAAGAGATCCTCGACGCGCAGAAGGACATGATCGTCGTCGGCGACGTATCCGGCGACGTCGCGCTGGCGGAGGCGGCCGCGCGGACACGCGCCGACTTCGTGATCCGCGGCCAGGGGCACGACGACCCGGAGGTGGAGGCTCTGCTCGCGGCGCGTCCGGGGCTCAAGGTGCTGTCGGTCGAGGGCGACGGCCGGCTCTCCTATCTCAGCGAGCTGCGCCCACGAGTCTCGCCGCTCGGTGAGCTCTCTCCCCAGACCCTCTTGGACTCGATCCGAGCCGCGTACGTCGCGGAGACCTAAGGAGGAACTATGGCCACGTTGGTCGTCCCAGGCGTCCGCGTCGAAGCGAAGTTCGACGTACTCCCGCCGCCACTCGCACAGGCCGGGATCGTGGGCGTCGTGGGCATCGTCGACCGCGCGCCCGCCGACGGCGGGCTCGTCAGCGTGACGAAGGTGACGGAGCTGCGCGAGCTGCTCGGCCCCGGCACGGAGGCGTCGATGCCCGAGGCGGTGCACGCGCTGGCGAACGGCGCGAGCGAGCTCGTGGTCTCGCCCGTCTCCGCGGGCAAGCCGAGCGAGCTCGCGCTCCTCAACGACGGCGCGGCGCCGGCCGTTCTCCTGCGCTCGCGGTCGACGGGCGCGTGGGCGAACGACCTGCGCGCGGAGGTGCGCGAGACGCGCGACGCGTCGAACAAGATCCAGCGCGTCGGGATCCGGCTCTACCGCAACGGCCGGACCGTCGAGAACTTCGACGACCTGCAGCTCGCGCCGGGGAGCCCCGACGACCTCTTCGATGCGATCAACACGCGGTCGCGCTTCCTCGTCGCCCTCGACCCGGGCCTCAAGGACGCGCTGCCGAAGAAGGACACGTACGCGTTCTCGGTCGACGCGACCTCGCTTCCGGTTCCCATTGCGGGCGAGACGAAGCCGCTCATGACGCTCGTGCCCGACGCCGGCGTCGACCCCTCGGGGCTGTCGGTGAAGGTCGATACGACGACGGCCGGCAAGAAGGTCTCCGTCCAGGTCTTCCAGCGGGGGCTGCAGGAGTCGTTCTCGGACCTGACCATGAACCCGGACTCCGACCGCTACCTGCCGTACGTGCTGCTCACGCAGAGCCGCCTCGTTCACGTCGAGCTGGCGAGCTCGCTCCCGGCCGGCGAAGGGCTGCCGCGGGGCACGGACATCCCCGTCCAGTTCGGCAGCGGGACGTCGCCGAACGTGGCCGACTACACGGCGGCGATCGACAAGCTCGCGGACGACACGCGCATCGACCTCGTCGTCGCGGCGATCGATCCGAGCCTGAGCCGCGCGGACGCGATGACGATCCACCAGGCTCTCGTCGCGCACGCCGTCGCGATGGCGGATGCGGGAGCGCCCCGGATCGCGTTCGGGTCGGTGACCGCGGACGAGCAGAGCGATCTCGCGAAGATCAAGGAGCACGCCGCCGCGGCACGCAACCGCCGCTTCGTGCTCGTCGCTCCGGCAGGCGCCGCCGGCGCCGTCGCCGGCGCGATCGGCCGGATGCGCCCGGAGGAGTCGGCGACGTTCAAGACGGTCCCGCTGATGGGGCTCCCGCCGGCGAAGTACCGCGAGAGCGAGCTCAACCGGCTCCTGGGGACGTCGACGAACGCGCTCGTCGTGCAGGACCGCGCCGGCCGCGGCGTGATCGTCCTCCGCGCGATCGACACGACCGGCGACCAGATCTCGGTCACGCGCGTGGCCGACGAGTGCATCCGCGAGACGAAGGCGATCGCCGAGAACTTCATCGGCACGCTCAACAACGACGACTCGCGCATGGCGCTGAAGCAGCAGATCGTCGCAATGCTCACGCGCCTCGAGCGTGCGGGCGCGCTCGTACCGTCGGTGGACGGCGAGGATCCCGCGTTCGCCGTCGACGTCTACTCGACCCAGCAGGACTTCGCGCAGGGGATCGTCCGCATCGACATCGCCGTTCGGCCGGCCCGGTCGATGGACTACTTCTACGCCACGATCCGCGTCAAGAACTAGGAGGGAGTGTCGTGCCAGCAACTGTCTTCGCTGCCAACGAGAGCAGCATCATGCTCAACGGGACGCCGGTCGACGGCGTCCGCGCGGTCGAGTACCGGCACCAGCAGGCGCGGTCGAACGTGTACGCACTCGGAAGCTCCGAGCGGATCGCGATCGTCTCCGGTCCGGCGTTCGTCGAGGGGCGCGTCACCGTCGCGTCGACGAGCCTCGCGTTCGACGGCATCTCCGGCGACTCGCCGTTCCAGATCATCGCGCAGCTCCGCCACGGCGACACGACGGTCACCGCGACCTTCGACGGCTGCCAGATGATGGAGAAGGTGTTCGAGCTCGGCACCGGCGGGCACGGGGAGGCGACGTACACGTTCTCGGCCGAGCGCGTCCGGGAGGAGGTCGCACCGGCGGCGGCACCGGCCGGCTAGCGGCCGGGGCGCGGAGCGATGAGCGTCGTCTTCGACCTGGGCGCCGGGCAGGCGCGCCTCGGCACGACCGTGGTGCCGATCGCGGCTGCCGGCCGGAACGGCGAGCTGCGCGTCGGCGGCCGCCGCGGGCCGGTCCTGCGTCCGCTCGCGTTCGGCGAGCGGACGCGCGTGGTCGCGGGCGTGCGTCACACTTCCGATCCGCGCGAAGCCGTCGCCGCGGCTGTCGCGGCGGCGGCGCTCGTCCATCGTGGCCGGCTCGAATCGCGCGTGCAGGACGTGGTCGCGCTGGCGCTTGCGGGCGCGGGCGAGACGGCGCCGCCGTTCGGCGAGACCGCGCTCGTCGTCGCGCGCGCCGCCGGGTGGGACTACGCGCGGCTGATGGACGCCGACGCGGCGGAGGTCGACCGGCTCGCCCGGCAGCTCGGCGCCCGGCCGCTCCGGTCCGGGTGGAGCCGCTTCGTCCTCGCCGGCGACGCGGCCGGCGAGCTCGACGCGATCCGGCGGGAGCTCGCGCAGGAGCTTCTCGACCGCGGCGACGAGGCGCCGATCGACCTCGAGGACGCCGTCGGCGTGCCGGAGGCACCGCCCTCGCCGGCGGGCGCCGGGGACGAGTGGACGTTCCCGTCCCGAACGGCCGCGTCCGGAGCGGCCGGGGTCGAGTGGCCGACGGCCTCGTCGGCGGACGCCTCGCCGCCACGGCGGCGCCGTCGCGACCCCCAGCTCGCGCCCGCAGCCGCGCGCGCCGCCGCGGACGCAGGCGCCGGCGCCACGCCGGAGGGTCAGACCCGGGCCGCGTCTGCGGCGGACACGTCCGGTCCAGCCGCGTCAAGGGTCAGACCCGGGACACGTCCCGAAACGACGCGATCTTCCGAGCCACGTCTGGGGTCTGACCCTCGGCTACCCGCGTTTCGGTTCGACGGGAGCCGCGCCGCGGGAACGCCGCTCCGCGGGCGAGATCGCCCGTCGGACCTGGGCGAACAGGTACCTCTGCGAATCGGTCCGCCATCGGCGATGGTGTCCGAATCGGCCGGTTCCGTCCGCGCCCCGTCGGCGGGCGGCAGCGCCGCCGCGGCAAGCGTCGGCCCGGGCCGGTCCGCCGGCGCCGCGTCCGCGCCCGCGCGAGGCCGGTGGGCGGCCGCGACGGCCGCGCCCGTCGACTCGGCCCCGACCGGCGCTGCTCTCGGGCCGGCACGGACAGCATCCGTCGCGTGGGGCGCTCCCGAGCCCGCGCTGCCCCTCGTCCCGCCGCGCGCGCAGCCGTTCGTGCTTCCCGCACGCGGCGCCCGGGCATGGGCCGAGGCCGGCTCCGTGGACGCTCCCACCGCACCGTCGCCCGACGCCGGACCGGCGCGTGCCGACGACGTCGCGGAGCTCCTCGCGGCGGCGCTCCACGACGAGTGCGACCTACGGGGAATCGACCGGTGACGGACCAGCGTCCGATCCCGCTCCTCGGCGACGTGTCGCTGACCTACGTGCAACGCATCGAGCACCGGCTGGAGGCGGGCTTCTCCGACACGCGGATCGCCGGCCTCGACGGCGAGCTCCAGCAGAGGACGGGACGGCCGTCGCACCGGATCGACATCGCGGGCGTGCTCCTCGGCGACACTGCCGCGGACGACCTGAAGTCGCTCCAGCTCGCAGTCGCCGGCGGCGAAGAGGTGACCTTCGCGTCCGACATCACGACGGCGCTCGACCTGCAGCGGGTGGTCGTCAAGTCGTTCCACGCCGAGCAGCTCGCCGGTCACGCCGGGCGGTACGCCTACGAGCTCTCGATCGCGGAAAGCGCCCAGCTCCCGCCGCCGGCCCAGGTCGAGGGCTTCGGCGGGCTCGACGAGTTCGGCGTCGGTGACCTCGGCTTCGACACGGACCTCCTCGGCGATCTCGAAGGGCTCGCGGATGACCTCGCCGGCGCCGTCGACGGGGCGCTCGACGCGCTCGACCAGCTCCAGGCGCTCGCGGCGCTCGGCGACCTGCCGCTGTCGGGTCTCCTGGAGCCCCTGAGCGGCGCCGTCGACGGGATCGGGCGCATCGGCTCCGGCCTCGGCGACGCGTCGCGGCGCGCCTCCGACCAGTTCACCCCGGAGGGAGGCGGATGAGCGTCGTTCCCGCCGCGTCCGTCCGCCTCGGCAACGAGGTCTTCGACGCGCAGCTCGAGCGCGTGACCGTCACGCTCACGGCGCTGCCGGGCGTGAGCAGCTTCGAATGCACGCTCCCGGCCGCGGCCGACGTCGCCGCGACGCCGGGCGATCCGGCGTCGCTCGAGCTCGACGGCGGCGACGGCGCGTCGACGGTCCTCACCGGGAAGATCCGCGCGATCCGGAACGGATTCCGCGAGCGGCGCTTCACCGCCGCCGACGGCGGCGCAGCGCTCGCGGCGCTCCGGCCCGCGGCGACCTACGAGCGTCGCAACGCGAAGGACATCGTGCAGTCGCTCGCCGGCGACGCCGGCGTCGACGTCGGCCGCGTCGACCTCGACGTCGGCCTGGCGGCGTACGTCGCCGACCAAGGGCGGACGGCCGCGGAGCACGTCGCGTACCTCGCCGCCCTCGGCGGCGCGTCCGCGAACGTCGACGCCGAAGGCGCGCTGACGGTGGCGGCACCGCCGCCCACCGCCGACGTCGCGCTCCGCTACGGGCGCGAGCTGCTCACGTACGACGTCCGCGAGCAGCCGGTGCCGGACGTCCGGCTCGTGGCGGTCGGCGCCGGCCCCGCGGGCTCGGCGGACGCGGCCGAGGCGCTGCGGCACACGCTCGACCCGCTCGCGGGCGGCGAGCCGCAGCCGGGAGTCGACGCCGTCTGGACGGCGACGCCCGTCCTGCGCACGCCCGCCGCCGCAGGAGCCGCCTCGCGCGCTGCCAACGAGCGGGCCGCGGCCGAGGCGACGACGTTGCGCGCGCGTTGCATCCTGCTCCCTGAGCTCAGGCCGGGAACGGTCGTCGAGGTGCAGGAGCTGCCGGACGGGCTCGCCGGCGGGCCGTGGACGCTGACGCGCGTGCTGCACCGCTTCCACCCGGAGCACGGCGGCTCGACGACCCTCGAGGCACGATCGGCGGGCGGCGGCGCCCCCGGTGGACTCGGCGCGCTCGGAGGCCTCCTGTGACGAGTGCGCTCTACGACAGCGTCGTGCGCATCGCACGGCACGAGTCGCGCGCCCGTGCGGTCGCGAGCGTCGGCAAGGTGACGGACGTCCTCGTCCCGTCGGGGACGCCGCCTGACCTTGCCGTCGCCCTGAAGCTGCGCGACTCCGGGCTCGTCCTTCCGCGTGTGCCCGTCGCCGTCGGCGCGCTCGGGTTCGGCGCACCGCCGGACGTCGACGACCTCGTCGTGGTCGTGTTCCTCGAAGGCGACGTCAACGCACCCATCGTCGTCGGCCGGCTCTACCACCCCGACGAGAACCCGCCGCCGGGCGCCGACCGCGGGAAGATCGCGCTCGAGCTGCCGTCGCGCGCGGACGACAAGAAGCTCAAGCTCCTCGTCGACGGCGCCGCGCCTCTGCTCACGCTCGAGTTCCCGGACGACGTCGCGATCGAGATCGATCACGAGAAGGTCGGCATCAAGGCCGCCGAGATGCACGTCACCGTCGAGACGAGCGGCGGCGGCCGCGCGGAGGTCGCGGCCGGCGGCTCGAAGATCACGCTCAAGAAGGACGGCGACATCGCGATCCAGGCGCAGGGCAACCTGAAGCTCGAGGCGAACCAGATCGAAATCTCCGGGCAGTCGAAGGTGAAGGTCTCCGGCGGCACGGTGGAGATCAACTGATGGGCCAGCCCGCCGCCGTCAAGGACAGCATGGTCGTCGCGGTCGACACGCACATCGTGCTCGTCCCGACACCGGGCGGGCCGGTCCCGACGCCGCTCCCGCACCCGCACGTGGGGAAGCTCGACGGCGGTCTCGTCGGCACGGTGAAGATCGGCGGACAGCAGGCGGCGGTGGTCGGCTCGACGGGGACGAACTCGCCCTCGCACATCGCGACGCCGCCCGGCGTCTCGTTCCAGAAGCCGCCCGCGAACAAGGGCGAGGTGTTCATGGGCAGCGCGACCGTGAAGATCGGCGGCAAGGCGGCCGCGCGGAACCTCGATCCCGTCAAGACGTGCAACGACCCGGCCGACCTGCCGATGGGGCAGATCATCGCGGCCGGAACGGTGCTGGTGGGCTGATGGCGGACGCATTCGGCACCGATCTGGCGCTCGTCCCGAACCTCGTCGCGTACGACGCGTCGGAGGTCGACCTGTCGACGCGCCCGCGCCCGCTCGGACCCCACCTGCGCACGCAGCTCGAGCAGCTGACGGAGCACGACATCACGGCGCGCGAGGCCTTCGACCTCGACGTGATCGACGGCCGCCGGAACGTCGCGCATGCGCTGCTGCTTCGGCTCCTGACCCCGCGCGGGTCACTCGAGGAGCTCGGCCACGCGTCGTATGGGTCGCGCCTGTACGAGCTGATCGGCGAGCGCAAGACCGACGCGCTGCGCAACCTCTGCCGCGCGTACGTGCTCGAGGTCGTCGCGCAGGAGCCGCGCGTGGAGCCGTCCGCGGTGGCGCTCGACTTCGAACTCGACGCGGAGACGGCGTCGTCGTTCGCGTTCACGCTCGCGGTGAGGCCGACGGGCGGCGCGCCGCTGGACCTCTCCCTGGAGGTGGGGCTATGACCTACGTACCGCGCACGTACGAGGACGTCGTCCGCGACCTGCTGACGACGCTGACCGGCGGGACGGTTCGCGAGACGCTGACGGCGCCCGCCGACACGGACACGCTGGTCGTCGAGAAGCTCCGCAACCGGCCCGTGCGCCGCGTGTCGCACCTGACGGGGAAGGTTGCGGCGAGCCCCGAGCCGGACGCGCCGCAGCTCGACTACCGCTTCACGCCCGCCGACTTCGAGCTCGTCTCGACGAACGGCAATCCCGACGAGAAGGACGCGATCCGCTTCCGCGACGGCGCGCGCCGACCGGTGCCGGGAACGCGGCTCACGGTGAACTACTACCCCGTACAGACCGGGCCGCTGCCGGTCACCGACCTCAACGTCGGCTCGGTTGCGCGCACCCTGATGGAGACGTTCGCGCGCGAGCTCGCCGTCACCTACCTCCACCTCCAGCACATCTACGACTCCGCGTTCCTGGACACGGCGGAGGGCTCGTCGCTCGACAAGGTGGTCGCGCTGGTCGGCGTGCAGCGCCTGGCCGCCGGCTATCCCGTCGTGACCGTCCGCTTCTCGCGCGCCGAGGGCGTCGGCGGCCGGATCACGATCCCCGCGGGAACCCCGCTCGTCGACGCTGAAGGGACGCGCTACCTGACCCTGACGGCGCTGACGCTCGAGCCGAACGAGACGGCGCGCGAGGTGCAGGCGCGCGGCGAGACGGCCGGCGCCAAGCTCGTGCAGCAGGGTGCGCTCGACCGGGTCGAGGTCTCGATCGCCGGCATCTCCGGTGTCGTCAACACGGAGCCCGCGCGTGCGCTCTCGGCACCCGAGACCGACGACGAGCTCCGCCGCCGCGCGCCGGGCGCGCTCCACGGTGTCGTGCGCGGGACGCTCGACGCGCTCCGGTTCGGTCTCCTCTCGATTCCGGGTGTGAAGGACGTCGCGCTGACCGAGGAGCCGAACGGCGTACCGGGCGAGCTGCGGATCGAGGTCGCGTACGTCGACGACGACGACGAGGAGGCGCAGGCCGCGGTGGAGGCCGCGATCCAGGCGCTGAAGCCGGCCGGGATCCGCGTCGGCGCGCGCGGCGCGGCGCGGCGCACCGTCGACGTCCGGGTGACGCTGACGCTCGCGGGAGCGGGCGTCGTGGGCGCCGAGCTCGACGCGCTCAACGCCGGCGTCGAGCAGCGGCTGCACGCGTACCTCACCGCGGTGCCGCCGGGCGGCGAGGTGCGGCGCGCGCAGCTCACGTCGCTCGCGCTGCAGGACGCGCGAATCGTCGACGCGCAGGTCGTGCTCCGCGAAGGCGGCACCGAAACGGACTCGCTGTCGCTCGCGCAGGGCGAGGTCCTCGGCGTCGGCCGGGTGGAGTTCGACACCCCCGCGACCGAGCGGCCGGCCGCTACGCCGCCGACGACGGCGACGGTCAGCGCGATCCTGCCGGTGCACCTCGCGCCCGGCATCACGCTCCAGAACGTGCGCAGCGCGATCGACGCGGCGCTCGACTCGCACCTGCGCACGCGAGGGATCGACGCGCCGCTCACCGTCGACGGGATCGCGGCCGCGATCCGCGACGACTCGCGGTTCGCGCTCGTGCGCAACGCCGTCCAGGTGACGGTGGAGAACGGCACGTTCTTCCAGCTGGCCGACAACCTCGGCTCGTACCGGCCTCAGGCGGGCGAGGTGCTCCAGCGCGGGCAGGTCGACGTCGACGTCCGGGAGACGGTGAGCAGCTGATGGCGCACGCCGAGGCCATGGCGAACCGTCTGCCGCTCCTCTACCGCGAGGGCGAGCTGGTGAACGCGCTGCTCGGCGTACCCGCGTTGCAGGTCGAGATCGCCGACGAGGACGCCGTCGAGATCCAGCGCTCGCACTGGTTCGACGCGACGTTCGACCGCGACGAGGCACGCCGCCTCGCCGCGCTGCTCGACATCGCGCCGGAGCCGTGGCAGACGCTCGGCCAGTACCGGGCGTGGGTGCACGCCCTTCGCGACGCGTGGCTCCTGAACGGCGCCGTCACGCGGCACGCGCTGCAGGAGTTCGTCGAGGAGTACACCGAGTCGTACCAGCGCGCCGTCGGCTCGATCGCCGTCGCGCGGATCAAGGAGTGGGCCGACCAGCAGGCGACCGACGAGCCGGCGTTCGTCGAGAACCCGAAACGGTTCCGGTACGCCAAGGCGCCGTCGGTCGGCGGGATCGAGCCCCTGCACCAGTTCGAGCTGGTGCAGAAGGGCCTCGACGAAGCCTACGCCTCGTTCCTGCTCGTCGGCCTCCCGGCCGGCCCGGAGAACGTGCCCGTGATCGTCAACCTCAGCACGGGCGAGGCGATCGTCTACCTCGGCTCGGTCGAGCCCGGGCGGCGCCTCTGGATCCGCCCGACCGAGGACGGCCACGTGCGCGCGAGCCTCGAGGGGCGCGACGTGACCGCCAAGCTGCGCTCGGTGCCCGTCGTGACGCCCGGCACGCCGTGGCCCGAGGGCTCGGTGCGGAACGGCGAGGACGCGCGCGCACTCCGCGTCGTGCGCGGGCCCAACCAGCTCTGGTTCCTCCCGGTCGCGCACTTCGACGAGCGCGGCCTCGACCGTTTCCTGCTCGCGCTCGGCGACACCGCGCTTCGCCAGGGCCGCTACGAGGCGAGCACCTTCGACGACGCGCTCTTCTACCAGGAGCCGGCGATGGTGCTGCGCGTCGCCTGGATCGAGACCGAGCCCGCGAGCTTCGAGATCCACCTCCCGGCGGGGAGCCTCCTGTCGCGGCGCCGCGAGGGCGAGACCGGCGACGAGTCGCGGGCGCGCGCCGAGGAGGACCGCGCGCACCTGCACACGTCCCTGCTCGACGCGACCCAGAAGCTGAAGGCCGCCGGCGTGCGCGCGAACGTGCTGTTGGACGTCTTCTCGGAGACGCAGCGGCAGCTCGAGACGATGAGCGTGCCGCTCGTCTTCCGCGAGATCGGGCCGATGGGCGCGGATGCGGTGCCCGACGCCGGCGGCGTCTTCGAGATCACCCGGTTCGACGATTCGACATTCCGTTGAGGAGGCTGCGATGCGTGGACGGATCCACCTGCAACTGCGAGACCGCGACGGGGCCCTCGTCGCCGAGCGGCGCGCGACGAACTCCGTGATGCGCGGCGGCGCCGAGCTGGTCGCGAACCTCTTCACCGGAGACGGCGTGCCGATCAACCGAATGGGCGTCGGCACGAGCGACACGCCCGAGACGGACGCCTTCACGACCGAGGCGCTCACGAACCCGCCGGAACCGGACGCGTCGCGGCTCGAGGGCGCGACCGAGATCGCGCTCGCGCCCGAGGAGTTCACGGTCAGCGTCGACGAGACGCACCGGCTCGTGAAGGTGCGGTGCCACGCGACGCTGCCGGAGAGCGCGGCGGTGGGGACGCTCCGCGAGGCCGGGCTGCTCGCGCGGCCCGACGGCGAGGGCGACGCAGTGCTCTACAACCGCGTCACGTTCTCACCCATCTCCAAGAACGACGACCACGAGCTGACCATGTTCTGGGAGGTCAGCTTCCCCTACGGCGACCTGCAGTGGATGACGTGAGCTTGCGGTCGCGCGACGACGGAGGAGGCGCACATGGCGCTGAAAGCTGACTTCAACATCCAGCTCCAGGGCTTCACACCGGCCGCGCGCGAGGCGACCGTGATGCTGAAGAACCAGGCGACCGGGCAGGTCATCCAGCGCCGCCCGTTCGCCGACGGCTCGCTGCTGATCCGCGACGCCGAGCCCGGGCTCTGGCAGCTCGAGGTGACGCACCCGAACCTGACGGTCCCGATCGAGCGCCGGACGGTGCGCCTGTTCCCGCAGGAGCACATCCCGACGTTCGTCCCGATCCCGGTCCCCGCGGAGCTGTTCTCGGACAACCCGATCCGCGACATCCCGGACCGCAACGTCGCACCGGTCCAGCAGGCGGCGACCGCCGTGAAGGAGCGCCTGCTGCCGATCGGCGTCAAGGGGCCGGGCGAGGCGATCCGCGCGAGCGACTTCAACGCCATCGTCGGCGCGATCTCCGATCTCGCCGGCGCGGTGCTCGAGCTCGCGGACGTCGCGTCGCCGAAGGGCCACGACCACCCGGAGATCGCCGAGAAGATCAACGAGCAGACCGAGAACCTCCGCCGCTTCGCCGAGGCGTTCGGCCGGAGCCTCGTCGAGCTGCGCCGCGAGGTCGAGCTCGCGCACCTGCGGATGAACGTCGCGGAGGTGCTCGACGAAGCCGAGGCGCCCGCGCCGGTGCGCAAGCTCGTCGGCGATCGGGTGAAGGAGCTCGAGACCGCGGTCCAGGCGGACACGACGGTCTTCACACAGAAGCTGTCCTCGGTTGGCAGCGTCCTCCTCACGCAGGTGAACGACCTCGCCGTCGCGAAGGGTCCCGAGGCCGACACGTTCCTCGCCAAGCCGGCGGTGCAGACGCTGCAGCAGACCGCGCGCAGCTACTTCGACGCCGGGACGCAGGTTCGGCCGGAGGCCGAGTTGAACACGTACAAGCGGACGACGACCGTCGCCGGCGGGACGAAGTTCGGAAAGCTGATCTCGCGCAACGGGTTCGGTGAGTGACGATGCCGACCGAAGCCGAGATCGACCGCCTGCAGGGACTCATCACGCAGCTCGCGCCACTCGCGAAGCGGGCGAGCGGCGACCTGATCAAGTCCGCCGACTGGGACCTCGTCGTCGACTCGCTGATCGCGGTCGCGCGGGCGCAGGTCGCCGAACAGGCGGAGCCCGTGAAACCGCACGAGCACAGCGAGCAGGTGTCGATCGGCTGGCTCGACCCGAAGCTGCGCCAGCTCGTCGAGGGCGGTCCGCTCGCCGACCCCGCACAGGTCGCGCGCCTCGGCGACGTCGAGCGGCGGGCGGAGCGCCTCGAGGCTGCGCAGACGGGGCTGACCGACGACACGAAGCAGGTCCGCGAGCTCGTCCACGAGGTCTCCTCGCGCGACCTCGAGCGGCAAGCGGCGATGACCGAGCTGCGGCGGCTGGTCGAGAACCTGTCGAACGCGAAGGACGACGTGGTCGCGGTCCGCGCGACGCTGAAGGCCCTCGACGACAAGGTCCGCGACGCCGTCGAGATCGGCGCTGCGCTCTCCGTCGACGGCTCGACCGTGAACATGACGGACGTGGTGACGCGAATCGACCTCCTCGACGAGCTGCGCGGGCGCCTCACGCTGCCGACGGGCGAGACGCTCGACGCGGCCGAGTTCCAGAAGCAGCTCGCGAAGTTGCGCAACGACATGGCGACGCAGGACGACATCGACGAGGCGCTCAAGCTCCGGCCGGTGGAGCTCCCGGAGGAGTCCCGTGCGGCGCTCGAGACCGACCTCGGGACGAGGTTCACGGCCGAGCTCGCGACCTCGAACGCGAGCCTCAAGGAGGAGATCGCGCAGTCGACGGACGAGAAGCTCGGCCAGGTCGACACGAAGGTCGCGCAGGCGGTCGCCGATGCGACGCCGACGATCACCGCGGGCGTCGTCGACACCCTGCGGCCCGAGATCACGGCGGCGGTCGACGGCGCGGTCACGCAGGTCACGGACACCGCGTCCAAGCTCGTCGACACGAGCGGGACTTCGCTACGCGACGAGTTCAACGCCACCGTCAAGGAGCTGGCCGGCGCGCTGCCGGACATGATCGCCGCGGACGTCGGACGCAGGCTCGAGGACGCGCTCGGCTCGATGCAGGGCGCGATCACGGAGCTCGACCAGGCGGTGGCGACGATCGGCAGGTCGCTGAAGAGCTTCGACGCGAACCTGGGGGGACTCAGCGCCCGGATCGAGGACGTCGCCGCGAGCGACGCCGCCGCACTCGAGAAGCTGGCGGGGACCCTCACCAACGAGTTCAACATCCAACTCGAGGAGCTGAGGTCGAGGATCGGGTTCACCGAGCTCGAATTGACCAAGTACATCGACGCGCAGATCGCGGACACGCGCTCCGATCTGCTCGCAGAGACGAAGGTGCTGGTCAGCGACGAGGTCGCGACCGTGACCGAGACCTTGCCTTCGCTGATCGACACGCAGCTGACGCTCTCGCGGACGACGGCGACCACGTCGCCGACGACATCGCCGACGCTCTCCCCGACGACGTCGCCGACGATCTCGACGAGGCTCATCGGGTGATCACGGAGTTCGAGCAGCGGCTCGCGACCGTGCTCGGCGGGCGCCTGCCCGACCCGTTCGCGAATCGCGTCTTCGTCGGGCCGACGACCGAGACGCCCCCGTTCGTGCTCGTCGGCGTGACGCGTGCCGAGCGGGTCGAGCCCGAGCTCGGGGCGCAGCGCACCGAGGTCGTCCCGGGAGCCGTCAACCCGCGGCGCGTCCTCCGGCTGCGCTGCACCGTCGGGCTCGAGGTTCGTCCCGAGGCCGCCGCCGGCCGCGCGCAACAGCTGCGCGCGGTCGACGCCGCGCTGTACGCGCTCGACGCGCGCGACTTCCAGAACGGCACGGCGCTGCCGGAGGCGGCCGACCCCGGGTTCTTCATCCAGGACCTCCGCGTCGCCGAGTCGGTGACGCCGATCGACCCGGCCGCGACCGCCGCCCCGCCGGTCGGCGTGACGCTGCAGGCCGAGGGGTGGTTCTGGCCGCCCGGCGCCGCCGGCGAGGCCGGGCAGCCGATCGGCGAGGTGCGGGTGCGCGGAGTGGCGTTGCCGATCGAGATCGCCCCGGACCCGCCGCGCGCGGTCGCCGGCGGCGACCCGCTCGAGCTCACGCTCCGCGTCGGCGGGACGGGCCGCATCAGCTCGAGCGGGACGCCGCTCCCGTTCGGCGCCCTCGCCCTCGCGCTCACGGGCGCGGAGGGCGCGGCGCCGGCCGGCGCGCTCACGGGCGGGGACGACGGCGAGGACGGCGTGCGCCTCGTCGGCCTCGTGGACGGCGCCGCGGAGGCGACGTACACGCCGCCGGCGGCGCCCGCGGTCGACGAGCTCGTCGTCGCGCTCGACGACGGCGCGGGCGCCCTCGGCGTCGAGCTCGCGCGAACGGCGATCGTGGTGCGGTCGGCATGAGCCGGCGCTTGCGACGGCGTCTTCAGGCCGTGCGGGCTCTGCCCGTGCGGCCGTCTGCCTTCGCCGGCCGGCACGTCGACCGTCAGGAGGGCGGCCCGTGAGCCCGGTCACGCTCGACGCGAACGGCCATCCGCTGCGCGTCCAGTGGAACGGCGCCCTGAAGGCAACGGACGCCGAGGTCGCCGCCGCGGCCGTGCAGATCACGCCGATGCCGACGACGGCGCCGATGCCGGAGCTCTCGTCGGCCTCGATCGGCTCGCCCGCGGAGCTCGAGGTGACCGTACAGGCCGGGCGGCGGATCCAGTCGCTCACCCTCGAAGGCCTCCGCATGGTCAAGGACGGCAAGGACGTCGCGCTCCAGGCGGTGGCCGACCTCCAGCGCGAGTCGCGCACGCTCGTCGTCTCCGTGCCGGACGGCTCCGGCGGCTTCGCGCCGGTGTACGCGGTGCCGCCCGTTCCGGCGCGCGGCGTCATGCCGCAGGCGCTGAAGGGCGCCTCCTTCGGCGGCGGCGTGCTGACGCTGAACGGGCTCGCGACCGCGAAGCTCCGGCTCTCGCTCGCCGAGGGCGCGTTCCCGGAGAGCTATCAGCGGCGCGAGCTGCGCGTGACGACGGTGACCGGCGTCGCGTCGGTGCGGCCGCGGGGGCTGGAGCTCGTCGACCCGGCGGGCACGGCCGTGTGGGCGTTCCCGGACGAGCTCGCGCCGGGCGCTCCGGCGCCGACCGTCGACCTCCGGTTCGCCGTCGAGGCCGCGCTCAAGGACGCGTTGGCCGGCAACCGCGCCACCGACGTCACATTCCGGCTCCGCGGCGCCGCCGGGAGCGCGAACGTCGCGTTCCCGGCCCCGCACGGCGCGCTCGTGCGGGCCTTCCCGGGCGTGCTCCGCAGTGAGCTCGCGGGCGATCCCGTCCCGCTCGAGCTCGGGCCGCTCGCGAACGAGACGCCGGCGGGCGCGACTGCCGACGTCACGATCTCGTATGCCGGCATCCGGTTGCTCGACCGCGTCGCCGACGCAGTGCCCCCCGCGTTCGGCGACGTCGCCGGGCGCGTCGTCGGCGGGGACGCGGTCGTCCGCGCGCTCCCGCCGCAGGCGCTCGACGACCTCAGCGTCGCGCGCGTCGGCCTGATCGGCCGCGCGCCCGAGCGCTGCGAGCTGTCGATGCAGCTCGTCGACCTCGCGCACGGCGGGGCGCCGCTCGCGCCGCCTGCGGTCCTGCAGCTCGAGCCGTCGAGGGCAATCGCCACCGTCTGGGCCGCACCGGCGGGCCTCGCGCCCGTGTCGACGCCCGTCGGGGTCTCCGTGCGCGCGAACACCGGGAGGTTCTTCTGGGCCGGCACGCCCGACCCCGGCGTGCGCATCGCGATCTTCGACGCCGACCCGGGCGGCCGCCCGCTCCGCGCGGGTGCGGCGACGCTGCGCGCCGTGACGAAGAACGAGGAGCACTTGCCGGCGCTCGCGCTCCCGCCCGCCGCGTTCCACGCCGCCGGCCCGGTCCTGTCGAGCGAGCTCTTCCTCACCGTCGACGTCTCCGATCTGACGCTCCGGTACGGCCGATGACGCTGCTCGACGACCTCCAGGGCCTCGACCTCGAACAGATCCTCAATGCGCGGGCGTCGATCACGCTTGCAGTCGACGACCCCGACCTGGCGGCGCTCGTCAACGGCGGGGCCGCGCAGACGACGCTCGGCAGCCTCGGCACCGCGCTCTCGCAGGTGACCGGCGTGATCGAGCATCCCGAGCAGCTCCTCGACGGGATCGGCGGCGCGTTCGCCGGCCTCTCGGGCTCGTTCGAGCTCGACGGCGTCCCGCTCGAGGAGTACGAGGAGGCGGTCCGCCGCGGCGCCGAGATCCTGCGCGGCGTCCTCGACGGGCTCGGCGGCGACCCCTTCGCGTGGGCGCAGCTGCTGGGCGTCGGCCTCGGGGACGCACTCGACGAGATCGGCTCGTCCGCGGGCGAGTACGTCCGCATCTCCGGCGAGGGCCTCTCCGCGTTCAGGCAGCTCGTCTCGACCGTGGAGGGCGACTTGCCGCGCGACCCGCACGCGCTGGCCGAGGTCGCGCTCGAGGCGCTGCTGCCGTTCGAGACCGACGCGCTGACCACGATCCGCCGCAACGTCGACGACCTCGTCGAGGGCGCCGCGGCGATCGCGCTGCCGCCGAACCGGACGGCGTCGCTCGTCCTGGCGCTCGACGCGGTTGCGGTCGCGGCGGGCACGGGCGATCCCGAGGCGGTCCGGCACGCGCTTGCGACCCTGGAGCGCGTCCGCACGACGACGATCTCGTCGCTCGAGACCGACCTGCGCTACGTGCTCGAGCTCGTGGGGCGGCTACGCGTCGACCAGGCGCTCGCGCCCGTGGTCGAGGCGAGCGCTGCGCTGCGCAGCGCCGAGCGCGGCGTGCTCGAGTTCCTGCAGGCGCTGCGCGCCGACCTCGTCGTCGTCCGCACGCGCGTCGAGGAGCTCGACTTCGGGCCGACACAGCAGCTCGTCGCCGAGTTCCTCGACCGCGTCGAGGCCGGCGCCCACGAGCTCGCGGATCCCGTCGAGGAGCAGGTCGACCGGCTCGAGGCCTGGATCCGCGACCTCCTCCGCGAGCTGCCCTTACGCGAGCTGCGCGGTGAGCTGTCGGAGAAGATCCACGAGGTTGCCGCCGCCGTCGAGGACGTGAACCTCGACGGGCCGGCGGAGGAGGCGCGCGGGAAGCTCCGCGAGGTGCGGCAGGCCGTCGACGACTTCGACCCGTCGGACGAGATCCGCGCGGCGCTCGACCACGCGCGCGGCGTCATTCACAGCGTCCTCGACGCGATCACGACCGCGCTCGGCCTGATCAAGGCAGCGGCCGAGGGGCTCGCCGACGAGGCGGCGGAGATCGTCGAAGCCGTCGCCGAGGTCCTGCAGGCGCTGCGCGACGCGGTCGAGGAGGCCAAGGAGGCGGTCGAGGGCCTCGAGATCGAGGTCGCGACGCAGCAGGTGATCGACGCGATCCACGAGCTGCGCGAGCAGGCGGAGGAGCTCCTGGACGTCGAGGAGCTGCCCGACCCGCTGCGCGTGCTGATCGACCAGGTCGTCCGGCAGCTCGGCGAGATCGACCTCGGGCCCGTCGTGCGCCAGCCCGTCGACGAGGCGTTCGCCGAGTTCACGCTGATCGAGGACCTGAACCTGAGCGGCAAGCTCGAAGAGGTCCAGCAGCTGATCGAGAACGTCGTCCCGCAGCACCTGGGCGCGGCGCTGCAGGAGCAGGTCGGCGAGGTGATCGCGACGATCAGGAAGTTCCGCCCGGAGGAGCTCCGCAAGGCGATCAGCGAGTACCTCGACGACGCCGCGAAGGCGATCGAGGAGATCGACCTCGACCCGGTGATCGCGGAGATCCGCAAGCCGTTCCAGGTCGTGCTCGACGGCGTCGACGAGATCAAGCCGAGCAAGCTGCTCGCACCGCTGATCGAGGCGTTCGACGAGCTACTCGGCGGGATCGACCTGCCGTCGCCCGAAGAGGCGGCGCAGACGACGGCGTCGGCGATCGGCAACGTGACGAACGCGCTCTCCGACGCCGTGGCTGCGCCCGTGCGCGGGCTCGCGCCCGAAGGGACTGTCGACTTCGGCGCACCGCCCGGCACGATTCCGGGGCTGGACGTGCGCCCGGGCGACGTCGTGCGAATGCTCGGCTACGTCCCGCGCCGCCTGCGCGAGGAGCTCGCCGCGCTGGACCGCGGCCCCGCCGGCGAGGCGGCGCGGACGATCGACCGCCTCTGCGGCGCGCTTGCGCGCGACCTGCGGGCCGTGCAGGCGCAGATCTGGGAGGTCGAGCGGCGGCTCGAGGCCGGTCTCGACGACGCGCTCGCGCCGATCGCCGCCGCGCAGGTGCGGGCGCAGCTCGCGATCCAGGCCCGCTTCGCGGTCGAGGCCGACCTCGAGCTCGAGGCGCAGCCCGCGGATCCGGAGGTCGTGCTCGAGATCGACGTAACGGCCGAGGCCGACGTCGACGTGTGGCTCGATGCGATCGCGCTCGCGGGACCGGGGCCGACGCGGGCGGCAATCGACTCGGCGCTCGAGCAAACACGCGCCGAGATCCAGCGCGCGGCCCGCGCCGCCGGCGGCGACGCGCGCGCGGCGCTCGAGCGGACGGCGGAGGCGCTCGAGCGCACCAGCCTCGGCCGGCTCGGCGGCGACCTCGACGGGCTGCTCGCGGCGCTCGATCCCGAGCCGCTCGCGGCGGAGGTCGACGCGCTCGTCGCGGCGGCGCTCCGGAAAGGCCCTGAGCTCCTGAACGACCTCGGCGACGACCTCGAGCGCGCCGTGCGGACGCTGCAGCGCGTCGTCCTCGACCTGAACCCCGGGGCGCTGGTGCAGCGGTTCCTGCGGGTACTCGACGTTCTGCGCGAGGAGCTCGAGCTCCTCTCGCCGCGGAAGCTCGCGGAGGAGCTCGACGAGATCCACGCCGCCTTCCGCGCGCAGATCGAGGCGTACGACCCCGGAGCGTTCGCGGGTGAGCTGCAGGGGATCCTCACCGAGGTCGCGACGTCGGTGCGGGAGATCGATCCGTCCGCGTTCCTGACCGACGACGATCTGCAGGAGATCGGCGAGACGGTGAGCGCGGTCGAGGACGCGGTGCCGACCGAGGCGCTCGCGAGCGTCGGCGCGAGCCTCGACGACGCCGCGGAGGCGCTGACGCAGATCGACGTCGCCGGCCTCGTGCGCGACATCGAGCAGCTGAAGGTGCGCGTGCAGGGCGCAATCGACGAGGCGATCGACGCTGTCGAGCGGGAGCTGAACGCGCTCATCGACTCGCTGCGATTCCACGGCGAGGCCGCATCGGGATCCATCTCGGTGGGCGCGACGGTGACGACGTGACGGTCGCCGCGCCAACGCCCCGCGTGACGTCGCAGGTGCCCGTTCCCGGAACCGACGCGCTGCTGACGATCGAGCGGGACGAACGCGCGCGGCTCGTGCGGGTCGCGTGCGGCGACCGCGTCTACCTGGAGGAGCAGGACGGCGTGCGGATCCTCGGCGACGGCCTCGCCGAGGTCCGCGAAGTGGCGCTGGCGCGCGGCCTGCTCCGGCACGTGCGCGCCGGCGACGAGATGTGGACCGAGGAGTACCGCTGGAACACGCGCGGCAGGCCGACCGTGATCGACGGTGCCGCCGTGCGGCGCGACGCCGAGGGACGCGTCGTCGCGTGCGGCGACTGGCGCTACGACTACAGCCGCGCGGAGCTCGTCTCGATCCGCGGGCCGCACGGCGTGCGCACGATCGCGCGCGGCGAGCGCGGCCGCCCCGTGCGCGTGCGCCACCACGGGGAGGCGACGGAGCTGCGCTACGACGAGGCGGGCCGCCGCGTCGACGTCGCGGCTGCTCCCTCGACGTGGTCGCGCGACGAGTACGGGCGGCTGTGGACCGTCCGCGACACGGGCGGCCGCATCACGGCGACCTACTTGTGGGACGGCTGGGCCTGCTTCGGCCGGATCGACGGCCCCCTCGGGGATCCGCTCGCGGCGGCGTTCTCGCTCGACCCGAGCGGGACGCCCGTGCGCATCGTCACCCGCGACGGCGCGACGCGCATCCCGCGCGACGCGTTCGGCGAGGCGCTGCTTGCGCACGCGGGCGTTCCCGGCCTGCACGGCGGCGCGGTCCACGGCGGTGTCGTCCACCTGCGCGGCCGCGAGCTCGACCCGCGCACCGGGTCGTTCACGGCGCCGGACCCCTGGAGCGGCCTCGCCGACGACCCGCGGCGTGCGTCAGGGTATCCCGGCGTGCTCACCGTCGAGGCGCAGGACTCAGGCCCGTACACGGTCTGCCGCAACGATCCGGTCGGCCGCACCGACCCGACCGGCGAGGTGTCGGTGCCGCTGCTGCTCAGCACGCTGACGTGGTCGTCGCAGTACAACCTCGCGAACTTCGTCTTCCTCGACCTGTTCGTGAACTTCTGGGCCGGACTCTTCACCGGGCAGCTCGGTCGCTGGGTCGACCGCTCCTTCATGTACAGCGAGCGCCGCGGCAACTTCGGGTTCCGGATGGACCCCGTCGGGCTCGAGTCGTGGGTGAAGCTCTTCGCCGGCGAGCTCCGGCGGTTCACGCTCCACCACGTCTTCTGGTGCCCGTCGAACGACGAGGCGTTCGGCGGGCTCGAGCGCGTGCGCGTGTGGGCCCCGGGTCCTCCCTCACCCGATCCGGCCGCGCCGCCGGCCACGTTCCGGCCGACGCTGTACGGGACGCTCCTGCGCGCGACGCCCGAGCACGGGCCGCCGTTCCTCCTGCGCGGGTCGGCCGCCACCGCCTTCGGCGTGCCGGCGCGCGCCGAGGGATGGACGCGCGCGGGCGGCACGGCCGAGGCCGTCGTGCCGGGGTCGACGGTCCCGGCGTTCCCGTCGGGCGGGATCCACTTCAGCCCGCGCGGCGACTTCGACGACGTGGACGGCCAGCACGTCCTCCCCGACGGCATCTTCGGCCGGCAGGACGGGTCGATGACGGAGCTCGAGCCTGCGGGGGCGGTCGTGCAGGGCACGATCGCCGAGCGGCTCGTGCTGTCCGTGCCCGGAACGGGTCACGACGTCGCCGGTGCCGGGCGCAAGCTCTTCCTCTCGGATCACGCGCGCCCCGCGAGCACGACCGTAGCGGAGGTCGCGGGGGCGGCGGAGCGCGACGGCCACACGAAGGTCGACCTGGTCTCGTTGTCGGGAGGGCTCGCGGCGACTCCCGTGCACGTGCGCCGCCTCGGCGACCGGCGGTCGCGCGAGACGCTCCGGGGCTCGGCGTTCGACCGGCTCGACGTCAAGGACGGCAGCAGCACCGTCCGGTACGCCGCGGGCGACGTCCTCGCGTTCGCGCAGAACGGCCATGCCGTCGGCGGGACGACCGTCGAGCGGCTCGAGGCGCAGCTCACGCTCGACGCGCCGGTTCCGGCGACCTACACCGCGCCGTTCCGCGTGCGGCGCGCGCAGACGGGCGGGCCGTCGCGGCCGCTGACGAAGGTCGCGGCCGACGTTCTCGAGTTCCCGGCCGGACAGGACCTGCCGCCGCTCGGGTCGGCGATCGTCGTCTCCGGCGGCGGTGCCGCCACGGCGGTGCGGCTCCTCTCGCAGCCGGCCGACCGGCAGCGCAAGACGGACCGGCCGCTGGCCGCCGCCCTCACGGGCGACCTGACGTGGCGGACGCTCGCGGTCGGCGAGGAGCTCGGTCGCCGCGACGGCGCTGCGGAGGCGGCCGCGCAGGTGACGTACGCGCCGGTCTCGTCGGGGCGCGCGCCGTCGAGCGGCCACGTGGTCGTCGTCGACGCGCACGACCAGATCCTGCCGCGCGACGTCTCCGCGCTCGGCCACGACGAGGCCGTCCTCACCGGCGCGCTCCCCGGTGACGCAACGCAGCCGTACGAGATCGACCGTCACGCGTTCGACGGCGCGAACGTCGACGGCGCGGAGTTCGACCAGGCCGTGACGCTCGGCGGCGCGGCACCCGTTCCCGGCGTCGCAGTCGTCCTCCACCAGCTGACCGGCAACGCGGTCGCCGCCGGGTCGACCGTTCTCCTCCACGATGCGGCGCTCTCCGGGACGCGGGCGTCGGTCGCGTTCCCGCCCGCGGCGGGCGCGTTCCCGCTCGGTGAAGCCTCGACCGGTGCGCCCGTGCCGGGCCAGCTCGTGGTGCTCGAGGATGGGAGCCACGCGGTGGCGCCCGCGGTCGTGCGTGCGGTGAAGCTGACCGTCGGCCTCGACCGGCCGCTCCCGTACGCGGCCGGGACGGCGCTCGAATGCGTCCCGCTCGGTCCCGACGGCTTCGAGTACGAGGCGGAGCAGGTCGGCCCGCTGCTCGTGAGCGTGTTGCCCGCCGCGCGCAGCGGCGTCGTGACGGAGACCGTGCAGCTCCCGCGCCTGCGCGTCGGCGAGCTGGTGCGCGTCCGGTGGGACCAGCCCGCGGTCGCACCCGCGGACGAGCGCCTGTACCGCATCGCCGCCGCCGAGGGGACGACGGTGACGCTGGCCGGCGGGAAGCCGCTGCCGGCGGCGACGCCCGGGCTGCGCGTGACGCGCTTCGTCCCCGCCGATCCGCGGACCGGCGGCTCGCGTGTCGGCCGGAACGGGAGCATCACGGCGACCACTCCGACCGACTGCACTATCCAGCTCGACGTGTGGCAGCCGAACGCGCTGCGACCCGGAACGGCCGTTGCCCTGACCGACAACGCGACGACGCTGCCGGCCTTCGTCGCGACCGTGAAGCAGCTCGACGTCGACTTCTTCGTCGTCAGCGGCCTCTCCGGCGCAACGGTGTCCGTCTCCGCCGCCGACCTTGCCGCCGACCCGGTGTACGTCGGCTCGTTCACGCAGGACGGGGCGCGCCTGATCGTCCCGCGCAGCTCGCTCGAGTCCGGCACGAAGCTCGTGCTCGCCGTCCCGTACGTCGCGACGGCTCGTACGCAGACCGGCCACTTCGACCCGGGGGCCGTGCTGATCCCGAACGACCCCGAGTACCCGGAGCTGTCGCGGTTGCAGGCGCTGATCGACCACGAGCTCCTGCACACCGAGCAAGCGGCGATGTGGGGGCCGCTCCTGCTCAGCCCGTTCCCCACCGGCGCGTTCGGAGACCTGCTGGAGGGGCTCGGCGCCGACCCGAACCACTGGCTGATGGGGATCGGCCACAACGTCGGCCGCCTGTGGTCGATCGGCGGCCTGATGACGCTCGTCGAGGGCTCGGTGATCAGCGGCTTCGTCTGGTTCCTGCTCAAGCTGTTCTTCTTCTTCGACCGTCTCTTCTCGGGCCAGCCGCTCAGCTTCGGCTGGCTCGCGCACATGGACTGGCTGAGCTTCTTCCCCGGGACGACACCCGACGCGTCGCGGCCGAACCGCATTCACGTCGCCTCCTCGAACGGCTCGACGCTCTCGCTCGCGCCGAACGACCTCGTCGAGGTGACGGACGGGACGAGCTTCCGGCGCACGAAGGTGCGCGCACTCGCCGACGGCGACATCGACCTCGACGACCCCCCGCCCGCCGCGACGTTCCAGATCGCGAAGGTCGGATCGGACGACCCGACGCTCGAGATCGACAGCTGGGTCTCGACGAACACCGGCCTCGGCGGGCTGCAGTACGCCTTCGACCCGTACGGCGAGATCGCGGTGCGCAACGCGCCGGATCCCTCGTCGTTCTGGTTCTACTTCGCCCGGATCGCGCGCGATCTGTTCGGGTCGACCGCGTGGAGCGGCCTGCCGTTCGGCTACTTCTGGTTCGACAACGCCGTGCACAACAGCGACGGGCACGGGCACCTCTCGCAGATGGAGCAGCAGGCCTCCGAGGAGAGCGGCGAGGTCTACAGCCCGATCGGGCGGCTCCGCGGCCGGCTCGAGTACGTCGGCGACGTGGCGCGCTACTGGTACTTCATCGACGCCCGTCACGGCAGCGTCGTCCTCGATGACCGGCAGGACGCCCCGGGCGTGCTGCTCACATCCGACCAGCGGCTCGTGCCGGCGGTGGTGACGAACGCCCCGCCCACGCCGCCGGGCGGGACGGCACCGACCCCGCCGGACCCGAACGGCTGGCGCCAGGTGCCCGCCGACCCGCTGCGACCGGGACTCGCGCTGCCCGACGAGCTCGTCCGCAAGAAGCCCGCGCAGCCCAACGCCGCGGCGGAGACGGGCCCGCGCAGCTTCGCCGTCGCGGACCGCGGCTGGATTCCCGCGAGCCCGCGGCTCGAGCGCACCTCCGGCGTCTACGTCTCGTTCTCCGCGCCCGGCCGGCACCTCGTGTCGACGCGCAACGGCATCGACGGCGACTGGAAGGCGCGCGAGGCGCAGGACCGCGGCAAGCAGCAGCTGTGGTTCGAGAAGACGGTCGCCGACGTCGAGGTGCGCGTCGCCGGGACCGTCGTCCCGCGCCCGGCCGACCCGACGACGCCGCTCCCGCGCGTACGCCTCGTCCAGCGCCAGCGCGCGACGATCGAGGTGACGCCGAACGGCGACCGGATCCACGCGGCCGCGCTCGTCCGGCCGGCGTCGGGCCTCGTCCTGCGCGCCGTCGGGCCGCTCGTCGTCGCCGCGCAGGGCACGAACGGCGTCGAGCCGGTGCAGCTCGACCGCGTCCACGCCTACGACGGGACGAGCCACGCGTTCGCGACCGAGGCGCTCCACACCCGGGGCGTCCACCTCCCCGAGGACCTGCGGATCCCCGTGCGGCTGTTCGAGGTCGAGGTCGTGGACACGCTCCCGCTGCGCCGGGCCGCCGACCCGGCGTCCGAGGAGATCGTGACGGCGCGTCCAGGCGAGTCCGCGTTCGTGCTCGTCCCGGCGCAGGTTTCCCGGCCGCTCGCCCTCGCCGCCGTCCGCTATCCCGGCGGGGCGCCCGACCGGACGCGGAACCCCGCCCCGGTCGTGACGGCGCCGCCGTCGCCGGCGGCGCTCGCCGCGTTCCTCGGGTCGGGCGCGGTGTTCCAGGTGGCGTTCCCCGCCGGAGACCCGCCCGAGGAGACGGCCGAGCTGACGCTCGACGTCGACGTCGTCGGACCCGTGCCGCCGGGAACGCCTGCCGCGGCGATCGGCGCGGTGCTGGGCTCGAACAGCCTGCACTCGATCCTGACCGCCCTCGTCACGCTCGAGCCGCACTTCCAGCTCGTGAAGCAGCCTGCCGGCGGCGACTTCACCGTCGCCCGCGGCAGCTCGATCACCCTGCGCGCGACCCACGGCGTCACGCCCGGTGCCGTCACCGTGACGCCCGCCGCCGGCGTGACCGTGACGAAGGCGGGATCCGACATCACGCTCGCGGTCGATGCCGCGGCCGCCCCCGGGCGGCGCCGGGTAGTCGTCGACGACTCGACCGACGCGACGAAGAAGGGAGGAAGGACGGTGGAGATCCTGCCATGAGCGAGTCCGAGCCGAACGAGCAGCTGGAAGACGACCCGCTCGCGCGGCAGCGCGAGCTGGAGCGGGAGCGCGGCCTCGGTCGCGGTCCGGACGACGGCGTCGAGGAGACACCCCCGCCTCGGCCCGACGATGAGGAAGGGAAGGAGTGAGGGACGAGGCGACGCAGGCTGTTCCGCCGGTCGCCGGCGGCAAGGCGCTCGCGCGGCTCCGGCAGCTCGAGGTCGAGCGCGGGCTGAACGGCGTCCCGCCCGACTGGCAGCTCGCGGCCTTTGCGCACCTCCAGTCGACCGCGCCGCCGCCGCCCGCGGCGGGCGGGGGCGGGGGAGGAGGCGGCGGGGGAGGCGGGGGAGGCGGCGGCGCGCCTGCGGCGCGGGGCTGGCGCTCGCTCGGCCCGTACTCGATCCCCCACGGGCAGACCTACGGCGCCGCGCGGCCGGCCGTCTCCGGACGCGTCTCGGCGGTCGCCGTCGACCCGAACGACGGCACGCACATCCTGATCGGGACCGGCGGCGGCGGCCTCTGGGAGACGAAGGACACGGGCAAGACGTGGAGCGCGCGCACCGACACGCAGCCGTCGCTCGCGATCGGCGCGATCGCGTTCGACCCGACCGACCCGAGCCGGGTGTACGCCGCCACCGGCGAGGCCGACTCGCTCTGGTGGGTCGGCGCCGGCGTCCTGCGCTCGACCGACGGCGGCACGACGTGGGGCACCCACGCCGCCGCTCCCTTCGTCGGCGTCGGCTTCTGGGACCTCGTCGTCGACCCGCTCCACCACAACCGCCTCTTTGCGGCGACGCAGATCGGGCTCTATCGCTCGACGACGGGCGGCGGCGCCGCCAGCTGGGGCGCGCCCGTCGTCGGCGGTCAGGTCTGGGACGTCTCCGTTCACCCGCCGGTGGCGGGGAACGCGACGTCCACCGACGAAGTGTTCGCCGCGACGAGCGGCGGCCTCCTGCGCTCGCCCGACGGCGGCGTGAACTGGGGGCCGGTCGCACTTCCGGGCGCCCCGGCGGCCTGGTCGCGGATGGAGGTCGCGCACGCGCCGTCGAACGGCGACGTCGTCTACGTGTTCGCCGCCGACAACACCGCTGCGGGCGCGACGACGGCGTACCTCTGGCGCCGCAGCGCAGCGGGCGGCGCGTTCGCGGGCATCGCGCTCCCCGCGGTCAGCGTGGGGCAGGCGTGGTACGACTGGTTCCTCGCGGTCGCGCCGAACACGCCCAACACGATCTACCTCGGCGCGATCGAGAACATCCGCGGCGACTTCGCCGCAGGCGCGTGGACGTGGACGACGATCTCGCCGAAGCCGACGGGCGACTCCGTCCACCCCGACCAGCACGCGATCGCGTTCGATCCGGCAAACTCCGCCGTTGTCTATGTCGGCAACGACGGCGGCATCTACCGCTCGCCGGATCGGGGGCAGACGTGGCAGCCGCTCAACACCGGCCTCTGCATCACCCAGTTCGAGTACCTCGCCCAGCATCCGCAAGTCGACACGTGGCTCGTCGGCGGCACGCAGGACAACGGAACGCAACGCTACGAGGGACACGAGGCCTGGTACCACATCGCCGACGGCGACGGGGGCGACACGGCGGTCGACGAGCGCGATCCCCACACCTGCTTCCACACGTACTTCCGCATGCAGATCGAGCGCTCGGCCACCGGCGGGGGCTGGGAGAGCTGGCAGTGGCTGCCGCTCCCGTTCGCGAACGCGACGAACCAGGCGAACACGATCTTCTACCCGCCGGTCGAGTCGAGCGGCCCCCTCGTCGCGATCGCCGGCAGCTCGATCTGCATCTCGACCGATCTCGGCGACAACTTCACGGCCGTCGCGCTCCCGCTCGCGGCGGGCGAGCTGCCGTCGGCGATGTCGATCGCGTCGCAGACCTCGATCTACGTCGGCACGAACCTGGGCAACGTGCTGCGGGTCGACCTCGCAGCCGGCGTTTGGACGCCGGTCGCGCTGACGCAGCCGCGCGCCGCGTACATGAGCGACCTCCTCGTCGATCCGACGACGCCGAACCGCATCTGGTGCACGTTCTCCGTTCCCGGCGGCGGTCTCGTCTTCAGATCGGACAACGGCGGCGGGGTCTGGAACAACGTCACCGGGACGGTCCCGAACATCCCGGTGAACACGATCGTGCGCGACCCGGCCGACGCGAACGTCGCGTACGTCGGCGCCGACCTCGGCGTCTACCGCACGCCGGACCTCGGCGTGAACTGGCAGCCGTTCAACGCGAACCTCCCGAACGCCCTCGTCAAGGACCTGGTGTTCCACGCCGAGTCCCGACTCCTCCGCGCGGCGACGCAGAGCCGCGGCGTGTGGGAGATCCCGGTCGACGAGGCCGCGATGCCGAACGTCGCGCTCTTCCTGCGCGACAACGCGGTCGACGGGACCCGCCGGACGCCGACGCCCTCGGGTGCGACCGACCCGTTCGAGGGCCGCGCGGTGACGTTCTGGTGGGAGACGCCCGACGTCAAGCTCGACGCGCCGCCCTTCCAGAAGGCGACGATGGCCGACGTCGACTTCGCGGTCTTCTCGGACGACCACGGCGTGGGCGCCGAGGGCCTGCGAGACGAGAACGTCGTCCCCGGCGCGACGAACCGCGTCTACGTGAAGGTGCACAACCGCGGCCGGCAGGACGCGCTGAACGTCGCCGTGCGCGCGTTCTGGGCGGACTGCCCCGTCGGGATCCCGGAGCTGCCGGCGAACTTCTGGACGGGATTCCCGGCGAACACGGTCGGCGCGGGCGCGTGGAACGCCGTCGCGCCGCACGTCGTCGTCCCGAAGATCGAGGCCGGGCAGGCGCAGGTCGTCGGCTTCGAGCTGGCCGCTCCGGCGTCGGTCTCCGACAACCTCTGCCTGCTCGCTGCGACGAGCGTGACGGGCGACGCGCTCGCGACGACCGAGCGGAACGTCGCCGACCTCGTGCTCGGCCAGGTGAAGTGCGCCGTGCGGAACGTCGTCTCGGTGACGCCGCGTACACGCGCCGGCGCGCGGCTGCGCGCGCTGCGCGCGAACCTCTGGGGCGTCCGCGGCGGCGGCGACTACGTCCTGGCGGTCGCCGACGCCTCGGACCCGTTCGTGATCGGCGTCGTGCTCAGCACCCCGCTATCGACGCTGGCAAAGAGTGCGAACGTGCCGCAACTCGCGATCTCGGCCGACCGCGTCGCCGATCTCGCGGCGCTCACTGCGCGCTTCCCCGGCCTCGCGGGTGCGCTCGACACGTCGGTCGCGTTCGTCCCGCCGACGCGCGGCCGCTGGCTCGACGGGGTCCATCTCGGCGTGGCCAGCCCCGAGCCCGTCGTCCTCTTCGTAGAGCACAACCCGCGCCGCGGGCGGTGGTCCCTGATCCAGGAGACGGGCGACGGGCAACCGGTCGGCGGGCTGACACTGACCAGCGGTTACTAAGGAGGAACGAATGCTCCACACGCTCCGCACCCTCGGCGCTCGGCGGTTCCTGCTGCTCGAGGTGCCCCCGTTCGCGGTCGCAATGGGCGTCGCCGAGGCGTACTTCCGGTTCGGCTCGTTCGCGCTCGAGGCGCTCGCGTTCGCCGGGGTCTGGGTCGGAATCGGCCTCCCGTACCAGGCAGTGGTCGAACGACTGCGCGGCGGTACCCTCGCGGGACGGCGATCAGCGCCGACGAAGCGCGGTTCGACGTCCTGAACCGCGCCGTCTAGGTCAGAGGCTTGAGCGCCGGGTAGAGGCGCCGGTACCGCTCGTAGCCCTCGTCGTACGCCGCTCGCCATTGCGGGTCGGGCTCGATCCGGTCGACGACGTGGACGCAGGCGGCGACCGCCTTGTGCGCGTCCGCGAAGACGCCCGCGCGGACGCCGCCGAGCAGCGCGGCGCCGAACGCAGCGCCCTCCTCGGCGCGCATGCGTTCGAGCGGCAGGCCGAGCACGGACGCGACGATCCTCAGCCAGAGCTCGCTGCGCGCGCCGCCGCCCGAGACGCGGCCGACGGTTGTCTCGGCGCCCACCTCGCGCAGCAGCTCGAGCGAATCGCGCAGGCCGTAGGCGACGCCTTCGAGCACCGCTCGCACGAGCGCGCCGCGGTCGTGACGCAACGTGAGCCCGACGAACGCGCCGCGTGCGTCCGGGTCCGGGTGGGGCGTGCGCTCTCCGGAGAGATAAGGCTGGAAGAGGAGGCCTTCCGTTCCGGGCGGCCATTCGGCGGCTTCAGCGAGCAGCTCGTCGTAGGGCGCGCTTCCCAGGGCGGTGCGCAGCCATTGCAGCGAGCCCGCCGCGGAGAGCATCACGCCCATCGCATGCCACGTGCCGGGCACGGCGTGGCAGAACGTGTGCAGCCGCGCCTGCGGCTCCGGGCGGTACTCGCGCAGCGCCGCGAACACGACGCCCGAGGTGCCGAGCACGATCGAGAGCGGACCCGGCGCGACGACGCCGACGCCGAGGGCGCCCGCCGCCTGGTCGCCCGCCCCCGCGATCTCCGTCGACTCGTGCGCGGGCGGAAGCCACTCGCGCGAGATCTCCAGCGCATCGCACACCTCGTCCGACCAGCGCCGGTTCGCGACGTCGAACAGCAGCGTGCCGGACGCGTCGGCGGCGTCGATCGCGTGCTCGCCGGTCATCCGGAAGCGGACGTAGTCCTTCGGGAGCAGCACGTGCCGGATTCGCGCGTAGGTGTCGGGCTCGTGGCGGCGGAGCCAGAGGAGCTTCGGTGCGGTGAACCCGGTGAGCGCGCGGTTGCCCGTCAGCTCGATCAGCCGCGCCAGCCCGACGCGCTCCTCGATCTCGGCGCACTCGGCGCCGGTGCGCTGGTCGTTCCAGAGGATCGCCGGCCGCAGGACGCGGTCCTCTTCGTCGAGGACGACGAGCCCGTGCATCTGCCCGGAGAGGCCGATTGCGGTGGGCTCGAGCTCCAGGTCCGCGAGCGCCGCCTCGGTCGCACGCCACCAGTCCTCGGGTTCCTGTTCCGACCACCCGGGCCGCGGGGTCGAGAGCGGGTACTCGCGCTCCGCGCGCGCGACGATCTCGCCGGCGGTGGAGACCGCGATCGCCTTGACCGCGCTCGTGCCGACGTCGATGCCGACGAGCGCCGTCACGCCGCCGCCTCCACTCCGGAGTGCGGACGTGTCCGTTCGGGCCGTGTCCTCACTCCGAAGTGCGGCCGTGTCCGTTCAGGCCATGTCTTCACTCCGGAGTGTGGACGCGGCGCCGCGCTCATGCGCCGAGGGCGGCGTACACGAGCTCGTAGGCTCGCACCGCGTCCTTGTTCCGCTGCGCCTCGCGCAGCGCAGCCTCATCGATCTTCGCGGCGACGCCGTCGATGAACCGCCAGTGCAGCACCGACCGCCGCACGGCGCCGACCGCGTCCTCCGTGTACGGGTAGAGGTCGAAGCCGAGCCGCTCGCCGTTCTCGCCGTACCGGGCGCGGCGGAGCTCGAGCGCGAGCTCGAGGGTCTCCATGAAGCGGATCGTGCCGACCATGTTGTCGTCGTCGAACGTGCCCCAGCCGTCGTTCGCGTGCTGGTGCCCGAGGAGGCCTTCCGCCGCGAGCAGCGCGGCGTACTCGGCGAGGGTCTCGCCGTTCATGATCAGGTGCTGCCAGTCCATGTTGACCTGGACGTTGTCGATCCCTTCGGCGCGCAGCTTGTGGATCACGTGCAGCGTCATGCCGATGTTGCGCATGAGGATCTTCATCGCGGGCTCAGAGTTCTTGTGTTCGAGGAAGACCTTCACGCCGCGGTCGCGTGCGTGCTGCGCCGACTGTCCGACGCCGTCGACGAACCGCGCCCACGAGTCGGCGTACGGCGTCTGGAATGGATAGTTGTAGCCCTCGATCCCGGGCCAGATGATCATCGCCGCGCCGACGTCGCCGGCAAGGTCGATCGCCTCGCGCGTGAGCCGCAGCGCCTCCTCGCGCGTCGCGTCGTCGGGCGAGCAGAACGCGCCCTTGCCGAATCGCGGGTCGAGGTGGACCCCGCTCGCGACGCAGTAGATGCCGTGGCCGTCGAGCGCCTCGCGCACCTCGTCGAGGTTGTCGCGCGAGAGCTCCTGCGGGTAGTGGAACTCGTAGTCGTCGATCAGGTCGCCGAGCCCCTCGACGGCGGTCCGCACCTTCTGCGCCGTCGTCGCCCCGGCGAGCTCCGGCTTGTAGCCGCCGGGGTTGAAGCGCGTCGCCATCGCGCCGAAGGCCCAGATGCCGAGGCTCGTCTTCATCGTCTCTCCTCTCGAAATCGTTCGTTTGCCAACCGGATCTTCGCGGGATCGACCTTCGCCCGCCGGTCGTGCGTGAGCAGGCCGTTCAGCTCGCCTTCGACGTCGGTCAGCTGCGTCCACACGAACCCGGCGACGTCGCCGAGCGTCCCGACGAGGCGAGCGTACTCGTGGGCGAGCTCGTCCCCCGACGAGACATGCTTGTAGGCGAAGTCCTCGCGACCATCGACGACGAGCGAGACGCCGCCGCACTCGCCCACCCACCCGGACTCGTGGCCGGACAGGTCGTCGCCGTGGTCGTGCACGTCGACGAGGTCGCTGTCCCCGCAATGCTTCCAGCCGGATGCGTCGATCACGAGCCGCGTCGGGTCGAGCGCTCGCACGAAGAGGATCCACATCGCGATGCAGGGGTGGCGGCTCAGCTGCGCGACGATCTCGTCGACCTCACGGACGAAGTTGGTGCGCGCATCCTCGCTGTCGAGGCGGAGCGGCGACGCGATGTCCTGCGCGACCAGCAGGCCGAGGCGGTCGCACCACTCGTACCACCGCGCGTCCGCGACCTTGACGTGCATGCGCGCGAGGTCGAACCCGAACGATCCGGCGGCCTCGACGTCCGCGCGCAGCGCGTCGTCGGACGGCGCCGTGTAGACGCCGTCGGGCCAGTAGGCCTGGTCGAGCACGCCTGCGAGGCGGCGCGGCTCGCCGTCGAGGTGAACGCGACCGTCGCGGACCTCGATCGTCCGCCGCGGTGCCGGTTCGGCCACCACCTCGACGGGCTCGTCCGGCACAGCGCGAAGCTCCGCACGTAGATCTCGTGGAACACGGCCGCGCCACCACCGGGTCATGACGCCGCCAGGACGCGACCAACGACCGCGTCGCCCACCTCCGACGTCGACGCGCTCCCGCCGAGGTCCCGGGTCAGCGTGCCGTCGCGACAGACGGCTCGACCGCGCGCGTCGACGACCTTCCGCGCCTCGGCGATCACCTCCGGGCGGGCGCCGTCGCCCGCGATCGCCGCGACGCGGTGCGTCACGCTGCGCTCCTCTCCAGTTCGTCGAGGGTCGGGATCGCCGAGCGCCCGTCGAGCGCGCGGCAGGAGAGTGCCGCGGCGCGGTTGGCCGCCTCGAGGGAGTCGCGCAGCTCTGCGCCGCGCGCGAGGAACGCCACCAGCGCGCCGTGGAAGACATCGCCTGCGCCGAGCGTGCTGACGGCGTCCGTCGGGAAGCCCGGCGTCTCCATGACCTCACCGTTGCCGAGGTAGGCAACGCTACCCGCCGCCCCGCGGGTGACGACAACGAGCTCCGCGCCCGCGGCGAGCGCCGCCTGCGGATCCGGCAGCTCGGACTCCGGCGGCGCGTAGAGCGCCACGCCGCTGAGGTCGAGGCCGTCGATCGGGTTGCCGCCGTCGACGGAGACCCTGGCCCGGGTCAGACCCTGGACCGGTCCGAAACCGACATGGTCGACGTGCACCCACGCTGCGCCGTCGCACAGCTCGCGCGCCGGGGTGGTGAGCTCGAGCCGAGGCAGCGAGCCGGGAAAGTGGACGATTGACCGCTCGGCGCCGGAGACGAGGATCGTGCTCCGCGGAGATCGGGTGCCTGGCACCAGGGCGAGCTCGGAGACGTCGACGTCCTCGCGCTCGAGGCCGGCGCGCACGTCCGCTCCGACGTCGTCGTCGCCGACCGCTCCGACGAAGTACGTCTCGACGCCGAGCCGCGCGAGCGTGACCGCGGCCGTCGCCGCCGGGCCGCCGCCGGCGACGGCGAGCTCGGTCGCGACGACGCGACCGTCCGGCTCCGGATGGTGCGGCACGGCGAAGATCGTGTCGAGCGTGGCGAGGCCGACGCAGACGACGTGCATCAGCGGACTATTACCGTGATCACCTCGTGCGGCCGATAGGGAACGACGATCTCGCCGTCCTCGACGTCGAGCGGCTCGCCGTGCTCCTCGAGCGCGTTCGCGAGCCGCGCCGACTCGAACGGCGCGCCGAGTCGGAGGCGTGCAACGCCGCGTCCGCCGTGCGCCTCGTAGAGCCGGAGCACGAGGTCGTCCGCATCCTCCGCCCGCTTGATCGTGTCGAGCACCACATTCGCATCGTCCACCGACGCGAACGATCCTTGTGCACCAGAGCACGAACGGAGCGGCGCATTGAACCGGATCCCCTCGGCCACCACGCCGGCGTCCCGCCAGCCGCCCGCGTGGGGAAGGAGCGCGTACGCGAACTCGTGGCGGCCCATATCGGCCTCCGGATCCGGACTCTTCGGCGCGCGCAGGAGGCTGATTCGCAACTCGTTTCCGTATGCGCTGTAGCCGTACTTCGAGTCCGTGAGGAGCGCAGCGCCGAAGCCGTGCTCGGACATGTCCGCCCAGCGGTGTCCCGGCACCTCGTAGCGCGCGCGGTCGAAGCTCGTCGAGTAGTGCGTCGGTCGCTCTGCGAACCCGAACGGCATCTCGTACGTCGCCGTCCGCGCGCGCACGTCGAGCGGGAAGCAGACCTTGAGCAGCTTGTGCTCCTCGTGCCAGCCGACCTCGGTGCGGAACTCGAGGCGGCGCGACCCGGCGTCGAGGCGGACGACCTGGCGCATCGTCGACGCGTCACCGATTTGCCGCTCGAACGCGATCTCGGCGCGCAGCGGGGAGCTTGTGACAACTTGCCACGAATCGGCCGGGTCGCAGTCGCGGCGGGTCTCGAGGTGGAACGGGTCGATGTCCCACGCGTCGAAGTTCACGGGGCGGTCGTCGTAGAGCTCGAGCCGGTTCCCGGGCGCCGCCAGCGTCTCGCGGCCGGTGGCCCGGTCGACGACGCTCTCGACGGTTCCGTTCGTGCTCAGGTGCACAAGGAGCTGCGCGTTCTGGAGCGTCAGGCCGTCGCTGGAGACGGTGTCGTCCGACTCGACGACAGCTCCGGTTCCGTAGGGAGGCGCCTCCACGACGACGAGGTCGCCGCCGGGGGCGCGCACGACCTCGCGCCGCGGGAAGCCGATCGTGTTCACCGGTGTGTCGCCCGCCCCGCAGATCGCCTCGGCGCCCGCTTCGATCGCCGCGAAGTCGCGCGCCGCGTCCTCGTAGACGAGCCGGATCGACGAGCCCGGCAGGATGTCGTGGAACTGCTGCAGCAGCAGGAGCTTCCAGAGCCGCTCGAGCTCCGCGCGCGGGTACTCGCCGCCGCGCAGACACGAGAGGAACTCGGCGTCGTGCAGCGCCTCCTCGCAGCGGCGGTTCATCCGCTTCACGAACGCCTGCGAGGTGTAGGTGCCGCGGTGGTACTCGAGGTACAGCTCGCCGACGACGACCGGCGGCTCGCCGTCCCCGGCCTCGAGCGCGTCGAAGAACTCGTCGCTCGTCGCCGTGTGCGTTCGAGGGACACCCTGGAGGTCGTGCGTTCGGCGCAGCGTCTCCAGCATCGCCTTCGTCGGCCCGCCGCCGCCGTCGCCGTGCCCGTACACGAGCAGGCTCGTCCGCGAGTAGTCGTGGTCCTTGTACTCGCGCGCGACGCGCAGCAGCTCCGGAACCGACGCCTCGCTGTTATAGGTGTCCGCGGGCGGGAAGTGGCCGAGCACCTCGCTGCCGTCGTCGCCCTGCCACGTGAACGTGTGATGCTCGGGGCGGTTGAAACGGTTCCACGAGAGCTTCTGCGTGAGGAACCGCGTGATGCCCGCCTGCCGCATCAGCTGCGGGAGCTGACCGCAGTAGCCGAACGCGTCCGGCGACCAGAACTCGCGGCACCGGACGCCGAACTCGCGCTCGAAGAACCGTTGGCCGTGTAGGAACTGGCGCAGCAGCGACTCCCCGGACGGAATGTTGCAATCGGGCTCGACCCACGAGCCGCCGACCGGGACGAACTGCCCGCG
>DASXTR010000304.1:0-43169 GCA_036505325.1 Gaiellaceae bacterium | reverse complement strand
CCGGTGGACGGCCGCGTCCGAGACGTGCGTGACGCGCTCGGCGAGCACGCCGTCCGCCTCGCGGGCGAACCGCTCGACCGCGACGTCGAGCTCGCGGCCGAGGCGGCGCGCCGCCTCCTCGCGGGCGCTGCGGATCGCCGTGTCGAACTGCTGCGACGCGGCCTCCGAGTAGCGCGCCGCCGCGCGCGAGACGACGCGCTTCAGCTGCTCCACCTGGCGGTGCTCGATGTCGCCGAGCGTTGCCTGGATCCGCTGCGTCACCTCCGTCTGCTCGCGCTCGACGAGCTCGCGCAGGTCGCGTTCGCGGCGGCGCAGGCGCTCGGCGACCTCGTGCAGCGCGCGGCGCCGTTCGGCCGCGTGCTGGTCGAGCTCGCCGCTCGCTGCCTGCAGGACGTCCTGCGCGGCGCGCTCGAGGTCGTCGCGCATCCGCGAGACGAGCGCGCGCTGCTCGTCGATCGTGGCCTGCAGGCCGTCGCTGTCCTGGCCGATGCGCGCCTCCATCTCCGTCATGCGCTGCCCCTGGCGCTGCGCGATCCGCGTCAGCTCGTCCGCGAGGCCTTGCTGGAGCTTCTCGAGGTCGGACGCCCAGTCCGCAAGCCGCTGCTCCACCCGGCGCTGCGCCTCTGCGAGCGATTCGGCGAGCAGCGCCGTCGCGGCCTGCTCGCGCTGTGCGACCTCGCGCCGGCGCTCGTCGGCGATCCGCCGCTCCTCCTCGGCGAGCGCCGAGAGCGAGTCCGCGCGCGCACGCGCGAGCGTGCGCGCGAGCTCCGCCGCGCGCTCCTCGACCTCGCGCGCGACCACCGCGTCGAACTCGACCTTGCCCCGCTCGATCTCCTCGTCGAGCAAGGCCGCATGCGCGCGCACGCGTCGGAGCGCGAGCGCGGCGGCGACGACCGCGCCGAGCGCGACGATTGCGCCCGCGACGGCGATGGCTGCTGCGACGGTCACAGCGTCAGGTTAGGCGAGCGGCGACGAGCGCGGCAGCGAGGAGAGTCGCAGCCCACGTCGCCGCCCGCAGCGCGCGCTCGAAGCTTTCGGTGCCCGACGTGGTGCCGCGCACGCGCCTCGCCTCGCGGACCGGCGTGGAAAGCCGCCGCTGCGCCAGCGAGAGCGCGGTCGCGTAGCCCGCGGCGAGCAGCGCCTCCACGCGGATCGTCTGCGCCTCGACGAAGTAGCCGGTGAGCGCCGGGAACCCGCCCCATGCGAGCGCGAACCAGGCGTCCGAGTGGAAGCGTCCGCCGAAGAGCTCCAGGTTGTACGCGGGCACGAGGAACGCGCCGGCCGCGACGAACGCGAGCAGGCCGAGGCCCCAGGCGAGCGACGCGCCGATGCCGATCGCGAGCGCCCCGACGAGGCCGGTGCCGGCGAGGGCCCACAACGTCCGCGTCCCGATCCGTGTCCCGAGCGGCCGTCCGTTGAGCTCGTCGAGGGCGTGCGCGGCGATCCCCATCGCCAGTGCGAACGCGGCGAGCGCCCACAGCATCCGGTCGAGGTGGAAATGCGGCGCGAGCGCGGCCCCGACGGCGACGTACGAGAGGTGCCACAGCGTGTACGGCGGGTGCAGGAGCGTCACGTAGTCGCGCCAGCCGCCGGGCGCGAGGGCGTAGAACGCCGGCCGGACGTCCCTGGCCGGCGGCCGCTCCCGGCCGGCGAAGCCGGCCTCCGCGGCCGCCTCGGGCCGCTGACCGCGCGATCCTCTCCGGGGCCGTGCTAGATGCACTGTCCCCTCCGGGCTCGCACCGCCAGCGGCCCGCCAGGAACGCCCGGTTCTCTTACGCCGTCTTCCGTCCCCACGTCACGATCCCGCCGCCGAGGCTGAGTCTCCTTGCGCGCACGTCGTCGATGCCGGCGTCGCGCCACGCGTCGAGCAGGCGCGGCAGCGGCCAGCGGTCGTAGAAGCCGCGGATCGAAGGGCCGAGGAACGAGCCGACCTCGCGCCAGCCGCCGCCGATCGCGGCACCCGCTCCGGGGAGGCCGATGCGCACCCACAGCTCCCAGAGCGGCCGCGGCAGCCCGCGCGGGACGCCGAATTCGAGGCCGACGATCGTCCCGCCCGGCTTCACGACCCGCGCCAGCTCGCGCAGCGTCGCCGGCGGGTCGTCGACGTAGCGCAGGAGGTACGTGAACGTCAACGCGTCGAAGGCTCCGTCCTCGAACGGCAGCGCGTCGGCCCGCCCCTCGACGAGGCGGATGCGGCCGTCGACCCGCCGACGCGCCTCCGCGAGCATCTCTGCGCTCTGGTCGAGGCCGACGACGTCACAGCCCTTCTGCCGGACGAGCTCGAGCGCCACCGCCCCGGTGCCCGTCGCGACGTCGAGGACGGTGTCGCCCGGCCCCGCGGCGACGCGCGAAACGAGGAAGCGGCGCCAGCGCGGGTCCTGCCCGAGGGAGAGCAGCGCCGCGTAGCGGTCGTACGTCGGCCCGAGCGGCGCGAAGAGCGTCCTGGCGTCCACGACCGTCAATCTAAGCTGGCGCGGTGGCCCTGAGCGACGACCTCGAACGGATCGCGGCCGTCGCGGCGGAGCACGGCAACGTCGCCGGCGTGCTCGCCGCCGAGCCGCTGCCGGGTCAGCGAACCTATCTTGTTGCCTACGAAGACAACGGAGGGCGAACGTGGCTCGCGTTGGACGAGGACGCCCGGCCGCTCCAACGCCGCGAGCTCCTGCGCGAGACGGCGTCGATCGTCGTCATGTGCGAGCTCGCGGACGAGCTGGCCGGCGGCGGCAACCTCGACGAGCTGCGCTCGACGCTCGCGCAGCTGCGCGTGACGGAGGCGCCGCCCGGGATCGCAGAGGCCGAGGAGGCGGCGCTCGCGCTCGAGCGCGCCGTGGGTGCGGCGCCGCGGGTGGCGACGCCCGTCTATCTCGACGAGGTCGGGGCGGCGACGCTGAAGCTCGAGGCGGCGCTCGGCGAGCTGAGCTCGCCGTTCGCAAACGCGATGAGGTCGGCGACGGGCGCCGTCGACGCGTTCCTGCGCGAGGTCGAGGCGGGCTACAAGCTCCCCCTCTCCTAGGGCCAGACGCCGTCGCCGGGCGAGCGGTCGAGCGGCCGGCCGGGCCCGCAGCGCGGCGTGCGGTAGTCCGGCGGCTCCTGCTCGTAGAGGTCTCGCCAGTAGGCGTCTGCGAGCTTCTGCGCGTACGCGCGATCGGCGCCGAGGAGCCTTGCGACGCGCGCGATGCTCTGCGCGCCGTCGCACGTCGCCAGCGCCTCGTCGTCGACGCCCGCGATGTGGTCGGTCTCGTGTGCGAGAACGAGCGCGGCGTACGCGAGCCGGTCGAGCTGGTCACCCTCGCGCGGGCGATCGCCGCGGTAGGCGAGGTCGTCGAGCGCAGCGCAGATCTCCGGCGAGAGGTTGACGTGACCGGTGTAGAAGTTCGCGAAGCCGTCCACGTCGACGCTCGCGACGTCCTCGAACGCCGCCGCCTCGCGCTGCACGCGCGTCCAGTCGTCGTCGTCCCAGCAGCGGACCTCGAGCCGCCGCGACGTGAGTCGGTTCGCGACGCGTGCGTACCGCGGCTGGAGGCGGCTGTCGAGGCTCGCGCGGTCGATGCGCGGCAGCGGCCGGCTCTCCCACAGCAGCCCCTCGAGCCGGTCCAACGCGCCGGTGGACGCCTCGTCCGCGTGGGTCTCGGCCGCGGACATCGCCGGGCCGACGGTGAAGTCGTTCGCGTCGTAGTAGCGGCGCTGCAGGCGGCCGAAGCGCTCGTACTCCTTGCACGCCCGGCGCGCGAGGCGCTCGACCCGGCGGACCCTGCGCGTCGGCGCCTCGCCGACGGCGCCCTCGAACGAGCCCGTGCAGCTCGCGAGGGCCAGGCGCGCAACGCCCCTCCCTCCCGTGAACGTGTCGCGGTCGAAGCCGTCGCGCCACCCGACATACGCGCGCACCCACGTCAGCTCGTCGCGTGTCAGCGCGCCGGTCGGCTGGCGGTGCGACGAGCATCCGGCGAGGACGACGACGGCGAGAACGGCAGCCCACTTCACATTGGTAGGGTGACGAACATGGAAGGAAGCGGCTTCGGCTTTCCGTTCGGCGGCGATCCCGAGGATCTCCTCCGCGGCCTGCGCGAGTTCGCCGAGCAGCAGGCGGAGACTGTGCAGGAGACCCAGCGCGAGCAGTTCGCGACGCTGACGCTCAACACCGCCGTCGAGCTGTCGGCGGCAGCGCTCTCGCAGCTGCGGGTGCAGGGCAGCCCCGACGAGCAGGCGGTCGCTCTCCGGGACGCGATGCGCGTTCTCTTCCCCGAGGCGGTCGCGCTGGTAAGCGCGGCGCGCCAGGGGTTCATGCGCGAGCAGCCCTAGGGCGGGCGCCGGGCCCCGGGCGGCGCCGAGCGCCCAGCCGCCGAACCAGGAAGATGCCGCCCCGGCTGGTTCGGGACGTATGATCCGCGCGGCCCGTGGCGCTTCTCGACAAGGCGATCGTGCGGATGCTCCCTGCGGTTCCGCGGCCCGTCGTGCGGCGGCTGTCGGAGCGCTACATCGCCGGCGCGACGCTCGACGACGCCGTGCGCGTCGTGCGGTCGCTGAACGCCCGCGGGAAGATGGCCACGGTCGACGTGCTCGGCGAAGACGTGACGAGCGCCGACGAGGCGCGCGCGATCGCCGGGCAGTACCACGACGCGCTCGCGCGCATCGACGACGAGCGGCTCGATTCGAACGTCTCGGTGAAGCTGACGGGGCTCGGGCTCGAGCTCGATTTCGGCCTCTGCAAGGAGAATCTCGAGGCGGTCGTCGCGGACGCCGCTGCCCGCGGCAACTTCGTCCGCATCGACATGGAGGACTCGTCGACGACGGACGACACGCTGCGCATCTACCGTGAGCTGCACAGGGAGGGGCACGAGAACCTCGGGGTCGTCCTGCAGGCGTACCTGCGGCGCACGCTGCACGACGTCGGCGGGCTCGACAACGTCCGTCTCTGCAAGGGGATCTACATCGAGCCGCCCGAGATCGCGTACCGCGAGTTCGAGGCAGTGCGCGCGAACTTCGTCCGCTGCCTGGGCGCGCTGCTCGACCAGGGCACGTACGTCGGGATCGCGACGCACGATGAGTTCCTCGTCGAGGAGGCGCTGCGCCTCGTGCACGAACGGAACCTCGATCGCGACCGGTACGAGTTCCAGATGCTGCTCGGGGTGCGTGAGGACCGCGCCGACCAGCTCGTGCGCGAAGGGCACCGGCTGCGTGTGTACGTCCCTTACGGGCAGCACTGGTACCAGTACTCGATCCGGCGCCTTCAGGAGAACCCCAAGATCGCGGGCTACATCGCCGCCGACACGGTCGGCCGTGTTCTGGGCCGAGGCTGAGGGCTTCGTCGTCCGCCTGGGCGACGGGCGCGAGCTGATCGACCTCACCGGCGGGTTCGGCGTTGCGGCGCTCGGACACCGATGTAACCGCATACAGAAAGCGGTTACATCGCAACTCGTCTGGCATGCCCTCGGCGACCTCATGGACGCGGAGGTGACGATGCGGCTGCGCGAGCGTCTCGCACCCTGCCGTTTTGGCGTCACGGGCGAGGATGCGGTCGAAATCGGGCTCCGCACGGCCCTGCTCGCGACCGGCCGTCCGGGCATCGTCTGCTTCACCGGCGCCTACCACGGCACGGGCCTGTTAGCGCTTGCTGCAACCGGTTTCATGAGGTTCCGCGAACCGTTCGCCGCCTGGTTGCCGGGGCCGGTGCACCGCTTCCCGTACGGCGACGATCCGGGGCCGCTGCCGGAGGACGCGGGCGTCGTGATCGTCGAGCCCGTGCAGGGGCGCGCGGGCGCGCGCGTCCCGCCCGACGGGTTCCTCGAGATCCTGCGCGCCCGGGCGGATGAGGCCGGCGCCCTGCTCGTTGCCGACGAGATCTACTGCGGCCTCGGCCGCACCGGCGTGATGTGGCGGTCAGGCGATCTCGCGGACGTCCTGCTGACCGGCAAGGCGCTCGGCCACGGCCTTCCGCTGTCGGCCGCGCTCTTCCGCCGCGCGGGTCTCGCCGAGCTCTGGGATGCGCTCGGCCCCGAGGATCCGTACACGCACACGCATCAGGGCAATCCCCTCGCGGCGGCCGCGGCGCACGTCGTCTTGGACGAGGTGCCGAAGCTGCTGGGGCACGTGCGCGCGATGGGCGAGAAGTTCGAGCGCGCAGGCTGGCACGGCGCCGGGCTCATGCGCGCGCGGCCCGGCGACTGGGAGGACGCGATGGCGCGCGGCGTGCTCGTCATCCCGGCCGGCGAGGACGGCTCGCTGATCTCGGCGACGCCGCCGCTCGCGATCCCGGCCGACGTCGTGGACGACGCGCTCGAGCGGCTCGCGTGATTCGCGACCTCGCCAAGCGGTCGGCGCTGTCCGCCGTCGGCGTCGTCACGGCCACGCTGCTCGCGTGGTGGTGCGCCCGCAACGTGAACGGATACGGTGAGGCTGCCGCTGGACGCGCTTTGGCTGTGGCTGCGTCAGGGCGGCGGCGGCGGGCCGGGCGGGCTGTCGACGACCTCGTCCTCGACGATGGTCGTCCGCCGCGCCGGCGCGGCCGGCGGCGGCGCAGCCGGGCGCCCGTCGTAGGCGACGCGGCGCCTGCGCATGTACCCCGGGCCCCACGACTCCCAGAGCAGGATGTCGATGATCAGGCCCGCGATCCCGACGATCATCAGCACCCAGCCGGCGGTGTTGGGGTCGACGGCCGGGTTGCCGCTCGGGTTGACGGCGAACGCGAGGATCGCGCCCACCGCGATGATGATGAGGCTGACGGCGATTCCCATGCGCGATACCTTCCCCCGGCCGCGTGGTTCTCACACCCGTCGACCCGAATGAGCGGTTCCGTCTCCGGAGGGACGACCGTGCGCGTAAGAAGCGCCGGCGGCGAATCTCTGCCACGCTCGCGGTCGCACTCCTCGGCGCCGCGATCGCCGGCGGCGTCTACGCGGTCGGGCACAGATCGGCAAATGTCCGCTCCGTCGCGCCGACCGCGGCGGCGAAGCCGCAGCCGAAGCTCGTGTTGCAGCACCCGCGCCCGCTGCCTGCGGAGGTGCGGGGCGTCCACGTGACCATGGCGCTCGCGTCGATCCCAGGACGCCTCGAGGGGTACATGAAGATCCCGGGCCTCAACGCGGTCGAGCTCGACGTGAAGGACGAGAGCGGCCGCGTCGGCTTCGTCGGCGCCGCGCCTCCGCTCGCGCGCGCGACCGGCGCGTCGGGCCGTTACTACGACCCGAAGCGCGCGGTCGCGCTCTCGCAGAAGCACGGCGTCTATCTCATCGGGCGCGTCGTCTGCTTCGAGGATCCGGTCGTGTCCGAGAAGCGGCCGCAGTACGCGATCCGCACCCGCGATGGCGGCGTCTGGCACAACCGCGCCGGGCTCGGCTGGGCGAACCCCTACAACCGTGGCTACTGGGACTACATCGTCGCCGTCGGCGCAGCTGCCGCGCGCGCGGGGTTCGACGAGATCCAGCTCGACTACGTCCGCTTCCCGACCGACGGCGACCTGACGAAAGCGGTCTTCCCGGGGAAGCGCGCGGAGCCGCTGGCGACGACGATCGCGTCGTTCGTGAAGTACGTCGCGACGCGGCTGCGTCGCGAGCACGTGCGCGTGTCGGCCGACGTGTTCGGCCTGTCGGCGGCGCGCGATCTCGGCATCGGTCAGGTACCGCGGCGGATCGGGCCGTACCTCGACGCGATCTATCCCATGGTCTACCCCTCGCACTACGTGAAGGGCGAGTACGCGCTCGACGATCCGACGGCCGCGCCCGGGCTAACGGTCGCACGGTCGCTCGCGGACTTCCGCCGTCGCCTGCGCGGGCAACGCACAAAGCTGATCCCGTGGCTGCAGGACTTCTCGCTCGGCCGCACGTACACGATCGAGGACGTACGCCTGCAGATCGCCGCGGCCCGTCGCGCGCAGGTCGCCGGCTTCATGCTCTGGAACGCCGGCGGCGTGTACACGAACGACGCGCTCAGCGGGCCGTAGCGACCTCGTCGACCCACGGGTGCCCGGGGTGGACGAGCGCGAGCCACCGGGCGAGCCGTTCGCGGCGCGCGGGCTCGAGGACCGCGAGCACGGCGGCGAGGTCGCTCTCGTTCTTCGCCTGGTGGGAGTGCTTCGCCTTGAAGAGCAGCACGATCTCGGGCCTGGCGTAGGGGATCCCGTCCGCGGTGTGCTCGATCAGCTCGGCGTAGGGCATCCGGATCGACTCGTCGCGGCGGCAGATCCACGTGTCGGCGTCCGAGGGCTCGCGGAAGACGTCCATGCGCCAGAGGCCGGTGGCGGGCTCGCGCACCCACGTCTGGTGCTCGATCCGCTCGCCGGCCTCGGCGAAGGGCCACACGAGCTCCCGGTCGTCCTCGCGGCCGGGAATGAAGAGCTCGAACCCGGCGAGCGCATCCGCGACCTCGCCGAACCGGTCGCTCGGCACCGCGATCTCGAGGTCCTCGTGCTCGCGCCGCTGCCCGCCGAGGAAGAGGTCGATCGCCCAGCCGGCCGCGACGCACCAGGGCGCGCGGACGTCGGCGAGGAGCCGCGCGGCCTCGGCCGGGTGCCAGGCGTCCCACTTGTCGACCGCGGCCGGGAGCGCGGTCACGGGCGACGGTTCGCCTCGATCGCGGCGCGCACGAGCTCGACGCCGAGCTCCTCGTCGGCTGCGGGCATCCCGACCCAGTCGGAGGAGCGCGTGCGCTGCCAGAACCCGACGTGGTCGCGCCGGGCGGCCTCGCGGCGCGTCAGACGGACCTCGATCTCGTCCGCGCCGTGCGTGTGGACGATCTCGCGGCCCTCGAGCCACAGCGCGGGCTCGCCGTGGAATTGCGAGGGCCGCGCCTCGAGCTCCGGGAACTCGCGCTGCAGCCGCTCGATCACGCGAGCAGCGAGAAGCCGCCGTCGACGATCAGCGTCTGGCCACGCACCATGTCCGCGTCCGGGCCGCAGAGGAAGGCGACGGCGCCGGCGATGTCCTCGGGCGAGACGAGCCTCCCGACCGGGTTGGCGCGGCCGGCGCGCAGCATCTCGTCCCGGTTCGGGAAGTGCTCGAGGGCGCCGGTCTCCACGACGCCACCCGATACCGCGTTGACGCGGATGCGCGGCGCGAGCTCGACCGCGAGGTAGCGCACGAGCGCCTCGAGCGCCGCCTTCGACGTCCCGACGAGCACGTAGTTCTCCAGCACGCGCTGCGCACCGAGCGACGAGATGGCGACGATCGACGAGCCCTCCGGCATCGAGGACGCCGCCGCCCGCGCGAGGGAGAGCAGCGCGCGTGCGTTCGCGTTCAGGGTCCAGTCCCAGTGCTTGTCCTCGGTCTCGAGCGCCGGGCGGATGACGCCCGTCGCCGCGTTGTGGACGAGCACGTCGAGCGGGCCGAGCGCACGCACCTCGTCGACGACGCGCTCCGACGTGACGTTCCCGCGCACGAGCGTCACCTCGGCACCGAGCGCGCGCAGCTCCTCGGCCGTCGCCTCAGCGGCGGCGTCGTTCCGCAGGTAGCCGAGTGCGATCCGCTCGGCGCCGTCGCGGGCGAAGCGGAGAGCGATCGCGCGTCCGATCCCGCGCGAACCGCCCGTCACGAGGACGTTCACGGCCGGCGGGGAAGCGGGCTGTCTGCGGGCGCGGCCGACGGGATGGTCGACCAGCCGGGGCGGTCGGGCGACTCGCGCGGCCCTTCCTCCGCCTTCGAGGACGCATGCCCGAGCCGGTCGAGCAGCTCGATCTTGTCCTCGGCATAGCGGCGGACGTCGTCGTCCTCCGGAAGGCCGTCGACCAGCTCGCGGAGGCGCGCGCGGATCTGATACGCGAAGTGCGGCGTGGCCGGTCCGACGAGGGCGTCGACGTCGTCGCGCGTTGGGTGACGCATCGCGCCGGAGCCTATCGGTAGCGTCAGCTTGGTGGCACGCCGAGCTACCGCGGTCGATGTGATGCTGCTCGGCACCGTCCTCCTCTGGGCGCTCAACGTAACCGTCACGCGCTACCTGCTGACCCATGGCTGGAAGCCGCTCGCATATGCGTCGACGCGGTACTTCGCGGCGACGGCGCTGTTCTGGGCGTTCACGTGGACGCGCGAGCACAGCTTCCGGGTCTCGCTGCGCGACTCGCGGCTGATCGCGATCGCTGCGTGCACGATCTTCGTCAACCAGCTGGCGTTCGTCTACGCCATCGACATGACCAGCGGCTCGACCGTTGCGCTGATCTTCGGGGCGACGCCGGTCTTCATGGGAGTGATCGCGAGCCTGGTCGGGCTCGAGCGGCCCGCGCGGATCTTCTGGGTCGGCGCGGCGATCTCGTTCTTCGGCGTCGGCCTCGTCGCCTTCGGATCCTCCGGTGGTTTCTCCGGGAACATTCTCGGCGACCTGCTCGCCGTGGCCGCATCGTTCACCTGGGCGGCGTACTCCATTGCGATCGCGCCGCTCATGCGGCGTTACTCGCCGTTTCGCATCAGCGCGCTCGTGCTCGCGCTCGGGTGGGTGCCGCTGGCCGCCGTCAGCATGCCGCAGATCACGGCGCAGGGCTTCTCCTTCGGTTGGCTGATCTGGCTCGGGTTCGCGTACGCCTTCGTCGGACCGCTCTTCCTGACGAACATCCTCTGGTTCACGGCGATCGACCGCGTCGGCCCGAGTCGCGCGTCGCTGTTTGCGAACCTGCAACCGTTCTTCGCCGTCATGTTCGCGCTCTTGCTCCTGTCCGAGCACCTGACCCGGTGGCAGGTCGCGGGCGGCTTCGCGATCGGCGCGGGGATCGTGCTCGAGCGCGCGCGACGCACGACGATCGTGCAGCCGGTGCCCGCCGAATGACGATCGCCGACCGCCTCGCACGGAAGCCGCCGGGGTACACGCTCACGATCGGGCGCGTGCTCGCGATCTACTCGGGGCTGATGGTGACGCTCCTGCTCGCGGCGCTCGACCAGACGATCGTGGCGACGGCGCTGCCGCGGGTCGTCTCCGACCTCGGCGGCATCACCCAGTACTCGTGGGTCTTCACCGCGTACATGCTCACCTCGACCGTGACCGTGCCGCTGTACGGGAAGCTCGGCGACGTCTACGGCCGGAAGTACCTGTTCCTGTTCTCGATCGTCGTGTTCCTGATCGGGTCCGCCCTGTGCGGGCTCGCGCAGGGGATGACGCAGCTCGTCCTCTTCCGCGCCGTGCAGGGGATCGGCGCCGGCGGCCTCTTCCCGCTCTCGCTCGCCGTGATCGGGAACATCGTGCCGCCTCGCGACCGCGGGCGCTGGCAGGGACTGATCGGAGCGGTCTTCGCCGCGTCCTCGATCGCCGGGCCGGCGATCGGCGGCTTCATCGTCGACAACACGACCTGGCGCTGGGTGTTCCTCGTCAACCTCCCGATCGGCGGGCTCGCGCTCGTGGTGATCATCTTCACGATGCCGCGGCGCGCGCCGCTCGCGGAGCACTCGATCGACTGGCTCGGCGCGGCTGTGCTCGCCGGCGGGACGGCAGCGCTCCTGCTCGGGCTCGTATGGGGCGGGCGCGACTACGCGTGGTCGAGCGGCCACGTCGTCTCGGCGCTCGCGATCGCCGCAGTGCTGCTCGTACTGTTCGCGGTCGTCGAGCGGCGCGCCCGCGAACCGATCCTGCCGTTCGACGTGCTGCGGAACCCGATCGTGGGGTCGTCGATCGCGTGCATGGCGCTCGTCGGCATGGCGATGTTCGGGACGATCTCGTACGTGCCGCTCTTCGTGCAGGGCGTGATCGGCACCTCGGCCACGTCGTCGGGCGTCGTGCTCACGCCGCTGATGCTCGGCGCGGTTGCGACCTCGATCGTCACCGGCCAGCTCGTGTCGCGGACGGGGCGCTACCGCTGGAATGCCGTACTCGGGCCGCCTGTGCTGGCGATCGGGATGCTGCTGCTCTGGCGGATGGACGTCGACACGACGAACGGCGAGGCCGCCCGCAACATGGTCATCGCCGGCATCGGAATCGGGTCGATGATGCAGGTGTTCGTCCTCTCGGTGCAGAACGCGGTGTCGCGCGGGCTGATGGGCTCCGCGACGGCGCTGACGCAGTTCGCGAGGCAGATGGGCGCGACGGTCGGGGTCACGGTCATGGGCGCGATCGTCAACCACGGCCTGCCGCGCCAGGCGGGCGGAGCCGAGCTCGGCGTGGTGCACCGGCTTCCGCCCGCGTTGCGCGAGTCCCTCGCGGACGCGCTCCATCCGGCGTTCCTCGCCGCCGCGATCGTCAGCGTCGCGGTGTGGGCAATCGCCGTCGTCGGCGTGAAGGAGGTGCCGCTGCGGGAGTCGCTCGACGAGATTTCGGCGGTCGAGGCGGCTGCCGCCACGCCGGCCGAATGAGCCTCGGGTTCCTCCAGCTCTGCGCCGACCTCAGGTTCCATCGAGCGGTGATGGAAGCGTTCGAACGCGAGACCGGGCTGCGCCCCGACGAGTACTGGATCGAGGCGCGCTCCGGCGGGGCACCTTCCTGGGCGGACAACACCGCGACGTCGCGGAAGGCGCATCGCTTCGGCGCCACGGTCATGGGCTGGTCTGCCCACGGCGCCGAGTGCAGGGGCTTCCCCGGCGAGTCCGACGACGCGATCCGCCTGCGCCTCGACAAAGCCGCGCGGCGCCGCGCGGAAGAGTTCCCGAACGTGTCTCATCTCGTGCTGTTCGCGCTCCCCGCCGGCGTCGAGGTGACGCGGCTGCGGAAGTAGACTCCGACGCATGAGCGACGATTTCATGCCGCTCGACGGATGGGACCACGTCGAGCTCTGGGTGGGGAACGCGAAGCAGGCGGCCTACTACTACGAGCACGCGTTCGGCTTCAAGCGCACGGCCTACGCGGGTCCTGAGACCGGAGTCCGCGACCGAGCGAGCTACGTCCTGGAGCAGAGCGACATCCGCTTCGTGCTGACGAGCCCGCTGCGCCGCGGATCGGAGATCGGCGAGTTCCAGCACGTCCACGGCGACGGCGTGAAGGACATCGCGCTCCGCGTCCCGGACGCGAAGGAGGCGTACCGCCAGGCCGTGCAGCGCGGCGCGCGCGGCGTCGCCGAGCCGCACGAGGTCGAGGACGAGTGGGGGAAGGTCGAGCTGGCGACGATCGCGACCTACGGCGACGTCGTGCACACGTTCGTGACCCGCAGCCGCTACGAAGGGACGTACCTGCCTGGCTACGTCGCGCAGGAGTCGTCCCTCGACGCGTCGGACGTGGGCCTGCTCGCGATCGACCACATCGTCGGCAACGTCGAGCTCGGCCGCATGAACTTCTGGGTCGAGTTCTATGAGCGCGTCTTCGGCATGACCGAGATGCTGCACTTCACCGACGAGGCGATCTCGACCGAGTACTCCGCGCTGATGTCGAAGGTGATGACGGACGGCCAGGGCAAGATCAAGTTCCCGATCAACGAGCCGGCCGAGGGGAAGCGCAAGAGCCAGATCGAGGAGTACCTCGAGTTCAACCACGGCCCGGGCTCGCAGCACATCGCGATGACCTCGACGAACATCGTGCAGACCGTCGAGTCGCTGCAACGCCGCGGCGTGAACTTCCTCGCGACGCCGGACTCGTACTACGACATCACGCCGGAGCGGGTGGGCGAGATCGACGAGTCGTGGGACGATCTGCACCGGCTGCGCATCCTCGCCGACCGCGACGACGACGGCTACCTGCTGCAGATCTTCACGAAGACCGCGCAGGACCGGCCGACGCTGTTCTTCGAGGTGATCGAGCGCCACGGCGCGCGCGGCTTCGGCGATGGGAACTTCAAGGCCCTGTTCGAGGCGATCGAGCGCGAGCAGGCCCTGCGCGGGAATCTTTAGGAAGGTCTAGCCGAAACGGCGCTCGGGCCGATGTCGCGTTCGCGTCATGCGTGACCGGTTCGAACGTCGAGAGGTCGAGCGGGAGCACTCTCGCGCACGCGGCGTGCATCACGTTTGGACTCGGCTTGCGCGTGCCAAGTCATCCGACGAGGACGAGTCGGTCGTGCTCGCAGAGGAGCTGCGGAAAGGATCCCGCGCTCGTAGCGCTCGAGCGGCTCGTCACAAGTGAATCGGGTTGAAGCCGCTCACCTGCCTCATCGTCATCAGCTTGATCGGAGGTTCTCCGGTGCACGAGCACAGCTTCTCCTCCGGCGTCAAGGCCGGCGGACGCAACCGCTCGTAAATGTCGGTTTGACTCTCCATGTCCGCACCGTAGCGCAGCCTCCTCGAGCCATCAGGACGACGGCCGAGGCCGAACCGCCACTAGACCGCAGAAGCTCATGGAGACATTCCAGCAACGCTGATCCAACCGGAGGTGCTCGCTCTTGATGGTCGGCCTACGCGGCCAGAACCTGCAGCGCGTACGACTCATCGATGCAGTCGTTCAATCGCACGACGACGTTCTCGTGAGGTCTGAAGCTGAACACTTTGTAAAGCGTCACCGGCCCGGACCACTCTGGTGCGAGCACCGTGACCTCGACGGCGATCCGATCGCCGTCCTCGATCATCTTTCCGAGCTCGAATCGGCGCCCGTTCGTATGATGTCGTTCGAGCAGGTCGACGATCGCCGTCCGGTTCGGGCACGTCGGCGTCTCGCTCTCGTCGCCGCTGCGCGGGATTCCGATCCATTTGGCGTCCGGATCGAACAAGTCCCGCAACGGTGCAAGGTCGCCTCCGTCGAGTCCCACGAACCCCTGCCGTAGCAGCTCTTTGCGGTCAGTCACGCCGACCGAATGATCGCCCAACGACGAGAGCGGGCGCAAGACAAGCTGAGGCGCTTCCGTCCGGTGACATGGCTGAACACTGGCCCAGGGCGAGGGAGGCCGGGGGTCGGGAGGCCGGTGTCAGGCCTTGCAGCGGGAGGCCGGGGGGAGGCCGGGGTCAGGTCTTGCAGTGCAACATCTTGTGGTCTTGGAACGAGAAAATGTCGCAACGCAAGATCTGACCCCAGCGCGGACCCCCAGCGCGCGGGACCGGCTCCGGGTGCGGACGCTGCTGATCGCCCTCCTTTCCGTGGCCGCGGCGGTGCTCGTCGGGGCGGGCTGTACTTCGAGGAAACCGAGCACTCGTGGCTCGCCTACCGCAAGGCATCCTGCGCCGCCGAAGCATCCGTGTACGCCGGCGGCAGCATCGAGCCGGTCGTCTTCGCTCTCTGCGTGGTGAAGAAGAACCGCCGCCACGTCACCGAGCTGTCGGCCCTCGCGGTCGAGCTGCGGCGGCGGCGATGACGTCGGTATGTCAGCTCGAGCCGCGGCCCGACTGGTAGTTCTCGCCGGCCGAGCCCGCTTTCTGGCTGAGGCGGATCGTCTCCATCTGGTCGCGGAGGCGCTCCGCTTCCGCGGTTGCGGCGCGGTCGTCGGCTCCGGGCGGCGACTGCAGTCGCACGAGGAGACGCTTGAGGAGGTTCATGGCCCGAGCATACTGCGCCGCGGTCTTGTTGTCCGTCCGGCAGACACGTTAAGGTCGCGCCATGGGAATCGGCGCAGTCCTCGTCATCATCGGGATCGTCCTGCTCATCGTGAGCAATGTGTGGATCGGACTGATCCTGATCATCCTCGGCCTGTTGTTCGGCGGCTTCCGCCGCGGCCGCTGGTACTAGCTCGCGGGCGACAACCGAGGCACGGCCGCACGGGGCGGGTGACCGCGCCTCGCGTCGGTGTACGCGCTGCGTGTGGGGTACAACCACGGCGTGACGAGCTTCGGCTTCCTGACCGCCGCCGCGCGCCAGGCGCAGGTGATGGACGACACGGCGCACCGCCCGTGGCCGCTGCCGGACGAGCCGTGGGTGCAGGCGCAGACCTGGGAGGACCTCGTCTTCGCGCACTGGCGCGTCGACGCCGACGAGCTCGGCCGCCTTCTCCCGCCCGAGGTGCCGCTCGACACGTTCGGCGGCGACGCGTGGCTCGGCGTCACGCCGTTCCACCTCACAAACCTCCGGCTTAGGGGACTGCCGCCGCTGCCGTTCGTCTCGTCGTTCCCGGAGCTGAACGTCCGCACGTACGCGACGGTCGACGAGCGGCCGGGAATCTGGTTCTTCACGCTCGACGCCGGCAGCCAGCTCGCGGTCGAGGCCGCGAAGCGGACGTACAAGCTGCCGTACCACCACGCGCGGATGACCGTCGAGCACCGCGGGCTCTTCGTGCAGTACGAATCGGCGCGGCCGGGCGCGGCGTTCAGCGGGCGCTACCGCGGCGTGGGCGAACTCTTCCAGGCGGAGCCCGGCACGCTCGAGCACTTCCTGACGGAGCGCTACTGCCTCTACACCGAGGACGGCGGCCGCCTGTACCGCGCCGACATCCACCACCCGCCGTGGCAGCTCCAGGAGGCGGAGGCGATCATCGACCTGAACACGATGGCGCCGCTGGCGCTGCCGGACGAGGAGCCGCATCTGCTCTTCTCCGCGCGCCAGGACGCCGTGATCTGGTCGCTCGAAGAGGTCTGACCGGCCGCGTGACGCCCCAGCGCCGCGCAGCCCTCACGTCGGTCGTCGCGGCGGCGGCGCTCATCGTGCTCAAGCTCTCGGTTGGCCTCGAGACGCACAGCCTCGGGCTCCTGTCGGAGGCGCTGCACTCGGGAACCGACCTCGTCGCGGCGCTGCTCACGTTCTTCGCGCTGCGCGTCGCCGAGCGGCCGGCGGACATCCAACATCAGTACGGGCACGGGAAGGCCGAGCATCTCGCCGCGCTCGCCGAAGGCGCGATCCTCGTCGCCGCGAGCCTCCTGATCTCGGTGCGCGCGCTGCAGCGGCTGTTCGGCTTGGGGGAGAGCGGCGTCGATCCCGCCTGGTACGCGATCGTCGTACTGCTCGTCGTGATCGCGATCGACGCCAGCCGCGTCACCGTCTCGTGGCGAACCGCGCGCCGGTACCACAGCGCGGCGCTCGCCTCGAACGCGGTCCACTTCGGGAGCGACCTCTTCGGCTCGTTCGCCGTCCTCGTCGGACTGCTGCTCGCGCGCGCGGGCTATCCGAACGGAGACTCGATCGCCGCGCTCTTCGTCGGCGTGCTCGTGCTGATGGCGGCGGCGCGTCTGATGAAGGGGAACGTCGACGTCCTGATGGATCGCGCCCCGGCCGAGGCCGAGGCGGCCGCGCTCGCGGCGATCGGCGAGCTGCGGCCGGCGGTCGACCTGCGGCGTCTGCGCATGCGCCAGGCAGGCGGCCGGCAGTTCGCGGACGTCGTCATCGGCGTGTCGCCCGGCGCCGCCGTCGGCCAGGGCCACGCGGCCGCCGACGCGGTCGAGGAGGCGCTCGAGCGGGCGCTGCCGGGCAGCGACGTCGTCGTCCACGTGGAGCCGGTCGCGGATGCGGGCGTGCGCGAGCGTGCGCACGCGGCGGCGCTGTCCGTGCGCCGCGTGCGCGAGATCCACAACCTCGCGCTCGTCGACATCGGCGGCCGCACGGAGCTGTCCCTGCACCTGAAGCTGCCCGGCGAGTTGACGCTCGAGGAGGCCCACGAGGTCGCCGAGGAAGTGGAGCGCGCGATCTGCGCCGCCGTGCCCGAGATCGACGCCGTGCAGACGCACCTCGAGCCGTTGGCGGAAGCCGCCGCCGCAAGCGAGGACCGGGACATCGACGCGCAGGGAATCGAGCGCATCGTGCGCGACGCCACCGGTGCACCGCCGCGCAAGCTGCGCTTCCTGCGCACCGACGGCGGGCTCGTCGCGTTCCTCACCCTCGGCCTCGACCCGCACAGCCGGCTCGACGAAGCGCACGCGCGCGCGAGCGAGATCGAAGAGCGCATCAGGCGCGAGTGGCCCGACATCGCCGATGTGATCGTGCACACGGAGCCGTAGCAGCCCGAGCACTCCGTGAGTTTCTTCGTCCTCCGGGATCCTCTTTTGCAGGCGGGAAGAGAAGCTCAAGGGAGTAAGAAACTATGAGGAAAATCTGCGGAATCCTGGTGCTGGTGGCGGCACTCTGCCTCACCGCCGTCGGTTGGGCAGACGACGGCGGCCGCGGCAAGGGCAAGAGCGACCACTCGCGCATGACGTTCACGGTGACGACGACCGACAACACGTCGTGCGGCGAGGAGGCGGGCCCGTGGGCGACCGACGTCGTCAAGCGCACGTTCGTTGTGAAGGACAACGGCGACGGCACGTACACGTTGACGCGCTACGACCGCGGCCGCTTCACGACGATGGAGCACGCCAGCCCCGGCGCGTGCGACGCCACCGGTCGCCATGGGCGGCTGGTCCACGCGGGGCACACCGGGAAGATGGTCGGTTACCTGCGCGGGACGATTACGGGCGGGACATTCGACCCCAAGGCGAACTGCACCGGCTCGGACTGCGGGTTCACGGGCACGTTCATCGCGACGTTCTTCGGAGCGAACGCGAAGTTCTCGTGCTTCAGCAACTCGAAGGACTGCAGCTTCAACTTCCAGTACGTTGCGCCGCTCGGCCAGCGCCTGCTCTACCGCCACTGGCAGGACAAGGGCAAGGGCGCGGGGACGAAGCTGCAGGAAGAGTTCATCGGCGACATCGCCGACGCATAGCTCAGCGAGGGGGACCACTGCGGCAACCTGAGGGCCTGCTCCGGCGGGCCCTCTGGCTTCACTAGGCTTCCCCGCCCGTGAAGCTCTGCATGTTCACGCCGAAGGAGCTCGCGCTCGAGCGCGGCTGGCCGGGCCGGATCGAAGGCGACCGCGTGATCCAGCTCGCGGCGCAGACGCTGCAGTCGTTCTTCACCGGCGGCGGGCAGGCGCGCGAGCATGCCGAGTTCGCGCTCGCGGACGTCGAACTGCGCGCGCCGGTGCTGAATCCGCCGAGCGTGCGCGACTTCTACGCGTTCGAGCAGCACGTGAAGACCGCCCGTGCCGCCCGCGGCCTGCCCGTCCCCGACGAGTGGTACGAGCTTCCTGTCTTCTACTTCTCCAACCCGGCGGCGATCTACGGCCCCGGGGACGACGTGCCGTATCCCGACGGGACGCAGGAGCTCGACTACGAGCTCGAGGTCGCGGCGATCCTCGGCGCCGGCGGCGCGATCGGCGGCTTCACGGTGATGAACGACTGGTCGGCCCGCGACGTGCAGCGCAAGGAGATGAAGGTCGGGCTCGGCCCGGCGAAGGGGAAGGACTTCGCCACGTCGCTCGGCCCGGTGGTCGTCACGCTGGACGAGTTCGACGGCACCGCCGGCGAGATGGTCGCGCGCGTGAACGGCGAGGAGCGCTCACGCGGCGACTTGCGCTCGCTCTACCACCCCTGGGAAAGCATCCTCGAGCACGCGGCGCGCAACACGACGCTGCGGCCCGGCGACGTGATCGGCTCCGGCACGGTCGGGAGCGGCTGCATCCTGGAGCTCGGCGACGGCCGCTGGCTGCAACGCGGCGACGTCGTCGAGCTCGAGGTGGAAGGTATCGGCGTCTTGCGGAATCGCGTCGTCTGACCGTAGGGTCCGGCCGTGCGCGACCGCACCGCCCAGACGGTCATCGCCGGCGCCGTCCTCCTCGCGCTGGCGATCGTGCTCGGGTCGGCGCTGATCGGGCGCGGGATCCGTCACCGCGGCGACAGCAACCGGATCACCGTCACCGGATCGGCCAAGAAACGGATCACGTCCGACTATGTCGTCTGGAACATCTCCGTCACGAGCCAGCAGCCGCTCGCATCCGCGGCGGCCGACCAGGTCGCCGGGTGGGCGAAGCGCGTCCGCGCGTTCCTCGACGAGGAGGGGATCCGCGGCGACGAGCTCACCGTGCAGCCCGTTGCGACCGAGGCGGTGACCGGCGAGGAGACGGGTGAGGGCAGCGGCATCCTCGCGTACAAGCTCACGAGGACGTTCACGATCCGCTCGACGCGCGTGCGGGCGATCCGCGGTGTCGCGGAGGACAGCGCGCGGCTGCTCAAAGCGAACGTGCCGCTCGAGGCGGAGCCGCCGCAGTACGTCTTCACGCGCCTGCCGTCCGTGCGGCCGGGCCTGCTCGCCGAGGCGACGCGCGACGCGCAGGAGCGTGCGAAGGTGCTCGTCGAGGCGACGGGAGGGAAGCTCGGCGGGCTGCGCGGCGTCGACGTCGGCGTCTTCCAGGTGACCGCGCCGAACTCGACCGATGTCAGCGACTACGGCGTCTACGACACGACGACGCTGCGGAAGGACGTGTCCGCGGTCGTGAACGTCACCTTCGCCCTCGGGTAATTCCCGTACGGCGAACACCGTATTGAGGCGCGCGCCCGCGCGTCGCACACTCTCTAACCACCACGGGCGACGCGAACGTTGGCGGCGACGCGCGCGCGCTCGTAGCCGAGGCGGAAGAGCTCGATCGCCTCGGAAGCGTCCTCCTCACTCCGGATCGGGAGAGATACCCAACCGGAGTCGGGGAGGACGTGGTGGGGCCTCGCCCGTCCCGTCTCGACGAGCATGTCGCGGATCGTGCGTGGGAACGGGAGATCGGCGAGCCGCGGGCTGCCTGCTTCGCCGTGCAGGTGGCCGAGCTCTCTCTTGCCGAGCCGGAACTCGACGCCGCCGAAGCGGTGCGGGTATTCCGCGACGCCGTCCCAGGAGAGGACCTCGTCGCGAATGCGGTTCGCGTCCATGTGACGAAGGGTACGCCGACGGCACACGCTGCCGCCATGAAGGCGGCCGTCGCTGCGCTCGCGGCCGTCGCGCTCGTCACCGCGGCCTGCGGGAGCGACCGGGGACGGGTCGGTACCGGCTCGCGGTCGAATCGTCAGCCCGGGGCGGCCGGCTCCCGGCGCGGGTCGGCTCGAGGTCGCGGGGAGCGTCGATCGCAACAGCTTCACGGCGACGGCCGACCAGCGGATCGTCGTGCAGCCGCGGCCGGTCGACGAGTGGTGCGGGTACGGCCAGGTGCTGCGGTGGTCCGTGTACGCGGACTTCCTGCGCGCGCCCATGGTCGAGGATCAGCTCCTGTACTCGCACGGCACGTGCTACCACCCCGATCCGGTGAAACTGCCCGTCGGTGGCCGGTACGCGCTCGTCGTCTACGGGCAGCCGCCCCAGTGGAATCACGGGACGTACGGCCCCGTCCTCGTCCCGCTGGCACGCTGATCGCTGCGCAGGCGCCCCTGCCCCCGAGCGATATCCTCTTGCACATGCCGTTCTACCAGCGCTTGGGGGAGCTCCCGAGGAAGCGACACGTCGTCTTCCGCGAGAACGGCACGCTCCTGACCGAAGAGGTGATGGGCTTCGAGGGGTTCTCCGGGCTCGAATCGATCCTCTACCACCTCGTCTCGCCGTGCCGCGTGGTCGGGCTCGGCGAGTTCGAGCCGATCGTGCGCGAGGAGTGGGTTCCGGACGCGCACGCGCACCGGCATCTCCGCACGAAGGACGTCGCGCCGACCGGCGACGCCGTCTCCGGCCGCCAGCTTCTGATGTGGAACACCGACGTCGAGATCTCGCTCTGCCGGCCCGAGGACGAGATGGACTACTTCTTCCGGAACGGCGAAGGCGACGAGGTGATCTTCGTCCACGAGGGCTCCGGCACGCTCGAGACGATCTTCGGCGACGTGCCGTACAAGCCCGGCGACTACATCGTCGTCCCGCGCGGAACGACCTACCGCTTCCGGCCCGAAGGCGCGCAGCGCTACCTCGTATTCGAGACGCCGGGCCTGATCACCATCCCGAAGCGGTACCGCAACGAGCACGGGCAGCTGATGGAGCACGCGCCGTTCTACCACCGCGACATCCACGCGCCGACGGAGCTGCGCACGCACCGCGAGCGCGCCGAGTTCGTCGTGAAGGTGCGCGTGCGCGACGGCTACCAGACGTACGTGCTCGACTACCACCCGTTCGACGTCGTCGGCTGGGACGGCTACGTCTACCCGTGGACGTTCTCGATCCACGACTTCGAGCCGATCAGCGGGCGGATCCACATGCCGCCGCCGTCGCACCAGACCTTCGCCGGCCCGAACTTCGTCATTTGCTCGTTCTGCCCGCGCAAGCTCGACTGGGACCCCGACGCCGTGCCGATCCCCTACCACCACTCGAACCTCCAGAGCGAGGAGATGATCTATTACGTCGACGGCAACTTCGCGTCGCGCAAGGGGATCGAGGTCGGGTCGGTGACACTCCATCCGTCCGGCCTGCCGCACGGGCCGCAGCCCGGACTCGCGGAGAAGTCGCTCGGGATGACGGAGACGCACGAGCTGGCAGTGATGTGCGACACGTTCCATCCGCTGAAGCTGACGACGCTCGCGGCCGACCTCGACGACGGCAAGTACGCGTACTCGTGGGCCGACGACTCGGCGACCGACGACGCGCGCACGGCCGACGAGGATCCGGCCGGCGTCACCTCGCACTTCTAGTCGCTCATTCGGTCGCCGCGGGAAGGGGTGTGGAACCTTCCGCCCCAGTGGGCGGCTAAGTACCCCTCCGTCGACTGAGCATGTGCTGGAGGGGTACCCAGCCGCCCCGTCGTGGAGCGCGATTCCGGTGCTGGAACGTTCCACACGTAGCGTTCAGCCGTGTCCCTTCTGGCCCTGCCCGATCCGTACGACTTCGAGCTCTCGACGGAGCGGTTCCGCGCCTTCGGCGTCGATCTGGCGAACCTCTGGCACGAGGGAGGCCTGCATCGCGTCGCCGGCGGCCGAGAGATCCGCATCGAGCCGACACCGGGCGGCGTCGACGTCGCCCCGCTCGACGACGAGACGCGCGCGATCGCGTTGAAGCTCCTCGGCGCCGAGTTCGAGCTCGAGCCGTTCTACGCGTGGGCCGCGGAGCAGCCGGTGCTCGACACGCTCGTCCCGCGGCTCGCCGGCTTCCGCCCGCCGCTCGCACCCGATCCGTTCGAGAGCCTCGTCACCTCGATCACGGCGCAGCAGGTCTCTCTCTTCTCCGCGTTCGCGATCCGCAACCGGATGATCGAGCGCTTCGGCGAGCGCATGGAGCACGCGTACGCGTTCCCCACGCGCGAGCGGATCGCACGCGCGCGCGAGGAGGAGCTCGTGGCCGTCGGTTTCTCGCGCCGGAAGGCCGAGTACGTGATCGGCGTCGGGCGCGCGGACGAGGACTACGCATCGCTCGCGCGCCTCGAAGACGACGAGATTCGAGCGCGCCTGACGGCCATCCGGGGGCTCGGCCCGTGGACGGCCGAGTGGTTCCTTGCGCGGCACCTCGCGCGCCCGCGCGCGTGGCCCGCCGGCGACCTGGCGCTCCGCCGGGCCGCTGACGTCCTCTACGGTGCGGAGGTGCACGAGCTCGGCCGCCGCCTCGATCCGTTTCAGAACCTGTCCGCGCACTACCTCCTGACGGGGTCACGCGTGGTGGCGGCCGCATGAACATCCGCCGCGCGACCCTCGACGACGAGGCGGCACTCCGCAAGCTGTGGGAGGACTTCCACCGTGAAGTACCGGATCCGCCCGGCTTCTACGAGGAGCCCTGGGCGGAGGAGTGGATCGACACCCGCCGCGCGATCGAGACCGGCGCGGTGTATCTCGCGGAAGACGACGAGGGTCCAATCGGCGTGGCGCGCGCGATGGCGCCCGAGCACGGCCGGTCGCATCTCGAGTTCGTGCACGTCCGCCCGCGTGCACGCCGGCAGGGCGTTGCGAAGGCGCTCCTGCGCGAGGCCGTGCGCGAGGTGAAGGAGAAAGGCGCGGCAATCGTCAGCCTCGAGGTGCTCGTCTCGAACGAGCGTGCGCGCACGGTCTGGGAGCGGCTCGGCTTCAACGAGCACGGCCTCTTCATGACGACGCCGCTCGATCAACTGGAGCGGCGCCTGGAGGAGCATGGCCCGGGTGAGACGCGCGCGTCGACGCATGTCCAGACCGACGACCACGTCTCGGTCGGTCGCGCGCTCGCGCAGTTCATCCCACGCCTCGACGCGCCGGACGTCCGCGCGGCGTCGAATGGCTGGATCCGCGTCCAGGATCCGCTGACGACCGCCGACCGGGACGCGCAGGCGCGACTCGCACGCGAGCTGTCGGAGCGGCTCGGCGCCGTCGTGGTCGCGCTCGCGCTCGAGGAAGGCGCGGTCGTACGCTTCCGCCTCTACGAGCGCGGGCGCATGGTCGACGAGTACCTCTCGGTGCCGACGTATTACGGTGAGATCTCCAAGGCGGACGAGCTGGCGCTCGCGGCGAATCCGACGATCGTCGCGCGGCTGACCGGCGCCGACCGCGACGAGGTGCGCAGTGTTGCGCGCACGGGCAACTCGATCGCCGAGCTTCCTCCCGGGCCGGAGCTCTACGAGCAGCTCGCACGCGTGATGGGTGTCGAGCCGTGAAGCTGTACGACGCCGCGCGGTGCCCGTACTGCGCCCGCGTGCGCATCGCGGTCGCGGAGAAGGGCCTCCCGTACGACACCGTCGAGATCGACCTGGACGACCGCCCACAGTGGATCTACGAGCTGAACGTCACCGGGCGCGTGCCGATCCTCGACGACGGCTTCGTCCTGCCGGAATCGGCGGTGATCATGGAGTACCTCGAGGAGCGCTACCCGGACCCGGCCTTGCTGCCGCCGGATCCGCGCGAGCGCGCCGAGGCGCGCCTCTCCGTCCACCGTTTCGACGGCGCGCTCGGCGACGACTACTACGCGTTTCGCCGCGGCGAGCCGAACGCGCTGCCGCAGCGACTGGCCGACCTGACGGTGGGCAGGAGCCTCTACGCGGACATCGCGTACTTGCCGTGGGTCGTTCGGGCGCGCGACATGCTCGGGCTCGAGCTCCCGGAGCATCTCGACCGGTGGCTCGACGAGCTCGCGGAGCGTCCCTCGGTCGCACGCGAGCTGGAGGTCGTGGCCGCGCTGTGACCGACATCGACCTCGACGAGCTCGCGACGCGCCTCGGCGACGTGCGCGTGATCGACGTGCGCAGCGCCGGCGAGTACGACGGCACGCGCGGCTATCCCGGCGACCCTCGGCAGGGGCACATCCCCGGGGCGGAGCACCTCGACGTCCGCGAGCTGATGGCGATGGACGCGGACGAGATCCGCGCTCGGCTCGGCGACCCGCAGGAGCTCGTCGTCTACTGCCACAGCGGCCAGCGGTCGGCGTACGCCGCCGACATCCTCCGCGCCGTCGGCTACGAGGCGCGCAACTACGTCGGCTCGTGGCACGAGTGGTCGCGGACGGAGCTGCCGATCGAGGCGTGAGGTTCGTGCCGCTCGCGGGGATACACGCGGTGTGAAGCTCAGCACATGCGTTGTCGCCGTGGCCGTGGCGGCGCTGGCCGCGTCCTCTGCCCTCGCAAAGGAGGGCGTCGAGGCAACGTTGCTGACGACGGTGCCGAAGCACGCCGCCCCCGGCTCCACGATCCGGATCGAGTGGCGCCTCGCCGACCTGAGCGGCCGGCCGTTCGGGGCGGGCGGCATCTTCGTCCGCCTGATCGGGCCGGGAGGCGTGTCCACTACGGCCTTCGCCGACGACGTGTCGCGGGGGCGCTTCGCGGCGACTGCGACCGTTCCCGTCGGCGGGCTCCGCGGGATCAGGATCGGTCTGCGCGCCATGAGTTGCGGCGCCACTTGCAAAGAGAGCCCCCTCTTCTTCCGGATCGTGAACGACCCGTTCACCGACGTGTGGACGCCCCTCCGGCGCCCGATCCGGCTCCCGACGCTCCTGCACGGCGCGCGCTGCCCGGTGAGCCGGCCGGCCGCCGGCGTCGACTTCGCGCGCTTCGGCGTCGGCCGCGGCTACGGTCCGGGACCGGCGTACCCGATCGGGCTCGACGACGGCGGTGTCATCCACCTCGTCTGGGGCAAGGTCGACGTCGACGCGCGGATCTGGGGCGTCCAGAAGCTGCTCTGGTTCGTGCACCCGCGCTACCGCGGTCCCGTCCTCGTCCGCGGCAGCAAGACCGACGGCAGGCTCCGCGTACGGTTCGAACGCGGCCGGATCCCGCCGGCGGAGCTGCGGCTGCCGCCGGGCACGCGTGATCGTCCGTCGTACGTGCGGATCAAGAAGCCCGGCTGCTACGCGTTCCAGATCGACGGCCTGACGTTCAGCCGCACGATCGTCTTCCGCGCCGAGACGTGATGGTGCGAGCCGCCCCGGTGGTAGTGGTGGCGGCCGCGGTGCTCACGCTGGCTGTCGCCGAGACCGCGTCGGCGACATGCCGCACGACACAAGCCAACGGCCACGTTCCGGCCGGCGCGTCGTCGAACCTGTTCGGGAACGGACAGCTCGCGACCGCCGCGTATGGGGTGATCTACGCGACGCCCCGGACGCTCAACCGGGACGGGACGATCTCCGAGAAGTTTCCGTGGTTCGGCGCCTCCGGCCTGGTCGGCGACCTCCGGATCAGCGGCAAGCGGCTCGACCGCGCTGCACCACCGCTCCGCGCAACGATCAACCCGGGCACCGTGGCGAGCGCGCCCGAGATGCGCTTCTGGGCGGCCGGGATCACATTCCCCACCGTGGGGTGCTGGCGCATCACCGGGCGCGTCGACGACGTGCCCCTCTCGCTCGTCGTGCTCGTGCGGCGTTAGCGCGCGGCGGCGAGGAACGCGCGGCACAGACGCCGGCCGAGCTCCTGCCAGCCGCCGATCTTCGCGTCGAGCTCGTCCACGAGCTCCTCGAGCGGCCGCGGGAGCTCTTCGTCCTGCCACCACCGCAGCACCTGCTCGCGCCGCACCTCGGGGTGGAACTGGACGCCCCACGCGTGCGACCCGGCGCGGAATGCCTGTGGCACCGCGGCTCGCGCCAGCTCCGTGGCACCGTCCGGGACCTCGAACGTGTACGCGTTTGCGTTGAACGCCTCGAACCGGCGCGGCAGCGCGCCGAGCACCGGATCGGCGGCGCCGGCGTCCGCCAGCTCCGTCTCGTAGAAGCCCACCAGCGGCTCGGGCGCGCGCGCGACGCGTCCCCCGAGCGCGTGCGCGAGCGTCTGCGCGCCGAGGCAGACGCCGAGCAGCGGCGTTCCGGACGCGACCCACTCGCGGAGCAGCTCGTACTCGTCGTGCAGCCATGGATGCTCGAGCTCCTCGCCGACGTTCATGTCCCCGCCGAACACCAGCACCGCGTCGAACCGATTCGCGGACGGGCGGCCTTGCGAGACGATCTCCCATTCGACGAGCTCGTGACCCTCGTCGCGCACGACGTCGCCGAAGAGCTCGGCGCGCGCGAGCGGGCTGTGAGTGAGCGAGAGGATGCGCACGCCCAGACGGTAGCGTGCGCGCGATGCGTCGGATCGAAGGCGACGGCGTCACGCTTGCGGTGCTCGACGAGGGCGACGGGCCTGCGGTGCTGCTCCTGCACGGGTTCCCGGATTCGTCGCGCGTGTGGCGCAACCAGATCCCGGCGCTCGTCGCTGCGGGCTTCCGCGTGATCGCGCCGGACCTGCGCGGCTTCGGCGAATCCGACAAGCCCGAGGAGGTCGAGGATTACCGGATCATGCACAGCCTCGCCGACGTGCTCGCGATCCTCGACGCGCTCGACGTCGAGAGCGCGCGAGTCGTCGGGCACGACTGGGGCGCCGGCCTGGCGTGGGTCGTGGCCGGTCTCGCGCCGGAACGCGTCGAGCGGCTGGCGGCGATGTCGGTCGGCCACCCGAACACGCAGCGCGATCCGACGCTCGAGGAGCGCCGGCGGGCCTGGTACATGCTGTTCTTCCAGTTCCCGGGCGTGGCCGAGGAGGTGCTCGCGCGCGCCGACTGGACGCTCTTCCGCGAGTGGACGGCCGGCGCGTACGACCGCGAGCGCTACCTCGAGGACCTCTCGCGGCCCGGAGCTCTCACCGCGGGCCTGAACTGGTACCGCGCCAACGTACGGCCGGAGCGCGAGCTGCGGCCGCAGCGCCCGTTTCCGGCCGTCGGGGCCTCGACGCTCGGCCTGTGGTCGACCGGCGACGAATACCTGATGGAGCGGCCGATGCTCGAGTCGGGAGCTCACGTCACGGGCGGCTGGCGCTACGAGCGCATCGAGGACGCAGGCCATTGGATGCAGCTCGACCGGCCGGAGCGGATCACGGACCTGCTGCTCGAGTTCCTCACCGGGTAGGAGCGAAGGGGAAGGCGCGGCCGTGTAGGCCGCGCCTTCTGCGCTCAGACCGCTGCGGGTTGGGGATCTGGACGCACGATCACCGTGTCTGCGACCTCGATGATCTCATCGGCCGGAAGGTCGGCACGGGATGCATGCTCACGGATCTTCTCCGGACTCGACGCCTGGTAGATGCAGACGGTGCCGAGTCCGCCGTCGCTCTCCGCCATCACGTACGAGCGGATCCAGCGAATGTCGTCGGACATCTCGTTGTCTCCGACGTTGCTCGATCTCGCCGCTGCCTCTTGGAGCTCTTCCGGCGACCGCCAACCGCCCCGGCGCAGGATCACATACGTCTTCACTTCAGCCTCCGATCACTCGCGGCACTTGCGTCGTCGACGGATGATGCTAAGTCCGAACACCGTGATGGTCAACGCGCGACGCCGAGCCTAGGAGACGGGAACCTTTTCTTCCTCGAGCAGCTTGCGCAACAGGAACGCGCCGGCCGGCGCCTGCGCGACGCCGTTCGTCTGATTGTTGTTGTTGAAGAACGCATACGCCTCCTCGGACCGGCTCGACAGCTCACGAAGGGACTCGACCCACTCGCGCAGCTCGTCCTCGGAGTAGAGGTGGTCGAAGCGCTCCGCCGCCGAGCCGCCGCGCTTGTTCCACGTCGCCGCGTTGCGGCCGTGGAAGCGGACGTATGCCAGGCCCGACGTCGCTGCCACGACGGTCGCCGGCACGTTCTTCGCGTCGACCTTCGGCGCGTCGACGGTGACGTACGCCATCCGGCGCTCCTCGAGCCACTTCAGCACCTCTGGCATGACGTCTTCCTCGAACCACGAGCGATGGCGGAACTCCACGAGCATCTTGTCGTCGCCGAGCTGATTGCGCGCCCACTCGAGGTAGTCGAGCGACGCGGGCTTCCACACCACGTACGGCGGCAGCTGGAAGAGGATGCCGCCGAGCTTCCCGGTCTCACGCAGCGGCTCGAGCGCGGAGAGGAACTCGCGGAAGACGAGCGCACGCTGCTCCCGCGGCGGGCGGTCGACACGGCCGCGCTCGTCGACGGGCATGCCCTCGCGCAGGTGCTCCGGCAGCTGCTCGAGCTTGACCGGGTGGCGCGTCATGAGCCCGAACGCCTTCACGTGCATGACGAAGTCGTCGGGCGTGCGATCGGCCCAGCCCTGCACCATCGAGCGCTCCGGCACCCGGTAGTACGTCGAGTCGACCTCCACCGTCGAGAAGTGCTCCGCGTACCACCGCAGCCGCTCGCGCGCCGGCACCTCCTTCGGGTACCAGTACTTCGTGAGCGCCTCGTCGGCCCACGAGCACGTGCCGATCCTGATCGGTGCCGCCACGGCCCCAGCATAGAAAGAGGGGCTCCCGTGGGTGGGAGCCCCTCTCGGCAGTGCGCTACTTCTTGAAGGCGGCGACCTTGGCCGTCGCGCGCACGGTCGCGGCGCCGACGGTCGCGTCGTTGCACGGGATGCCCGCGAAGATCGCAGTCTTCGTGCATCCCGCTGCGCCGAGGTCGCGGGTCGGGATCGCGCCGCTGGCCGCGACCGTCGCGGTCCCCTTGCGCAGGAGGAACGTGCCGGTGACCGCGCCGTTCTTCGTGTCGGTCGAGGCCGCGCCGAGGCGCTTGCCGTTGACGGTCATCGTCACGCGGATGCCGCCGACCGGCTGGCCGTTCTCGGTCACGCGGGCGATGACCGAGACGCGCGTCCAGAGCTGCTTGACCTTCTTGCCCTTCACCTTGACGTTCTTGAAGACGCGGGTCTTGCGCACGGTGAGCGCCGCCTGCGTCGGGATCCGGACGAGCGACTGCACCTCGACCGACCCTGCAGGGTTCGGTTTGCCGGTGTTCGGCGTGTACGGCGTCCACGCAGACGTCCAGCGGTACTCGCCGGCGGCCGCCGGGTTCGTGAACGCGGACGAGGTGAACGTCGCCGACAGGAGCTTCGCGCCGAACGTGGCGCGGCCGGGCGTCCCCGCCGGAACATCCGGAGGCGGCAGACAGATGACGAGCTTGAACTCCCCGACGGTCGCCTCGGGCGCCGTGTTCTGGACGACGAACATCGGGACGTCGAGCGTCTGGCCGGCGGCCGTGAGGTGGAGGTCCCACGTCGCAGCGACGGTCGTGACGCCGCAGGCGGCCTGCTGCGTCGCGAACTGCTTCGGGTCGACCGCGAGCAGGTCTCCCGTGAGCGGCAGCACGGCGCCGCCGAGATCGGCGGCCTGCGCGGTCGCCGTCACGTCTCCGAGCTTCGTGCCGGGGTTCGGCACGTTGAGCTGGTAGCCGTTCGGCACGTAGATCGAGACCTTCGCCGTCGGGTCGTCCGTCTGGTTGACCTGCACGGCGATGGTCACGCCGCCGCCGCTGCCGGCGGCCTGCGTCGCGTTCGTCACCGTGATCTTCGGCGAGAACGCTGCGAGCGCGGAGCCGGCGAATGCGAGCGCAAAGACGCTCACGGCGCCGACGAGCGCCACGCGGATTCTCTTCGTCATTCTTTCCCCTTCCCTCAAAGCGGCTGCAAGTTTGGGAGGTTGCTTCGCGGTCTGACCGTTTCGGAACGGCCCGAAACAGGCTCAGCCGCGGGCCGAGACGAGCCCGCCGACGGCAACCCAGTGCGTGGACTTGTACCTGACGAGCTGGGCCCGCGTGATGGGGTAGTAGTCGCTCGGGCCGGTCTGGATCTTGATCCCGGGCCGCATGAAGGGGTTGATCTCGTTGAGGTGCGTCGCGGCGCGGAGAAGCGAGTCGCGCGTCAGGTTCTTCCCGGCCTTCTTCAGCGCGTCGACCATCGTGTAGGCGACCGCCATCCCGTAGAAGTTGTAGACGTCGACGGGCTTCGAGCCGGGCGCGTACTGCTTGAGGATCTTCCTGTACAGCGCGACGATCGGGTCCTTCGCCCACACCTTGTCGGTCGGGTCCTTGACGAAGGCGATCGAGATCGAGTCGTTCGCGTCCTGGCCGACGGACGCGCGCACGATGTCCATCACGTTGGGCGAGATCGACACCGAGCTGACGAAGATCTGCGGGTGCCAGCCGAGCTTGTGCACGGCGAGGTACGCGAGGATCACGAACTGGGGCGTCGCGTTCAGGACGAGCGTGTTCGCGCCGGAGCTCTTCAGGGACGCTATCTGCGACTCGATCGACGAGTCGGTGATCTCGTAGCTCTGGGTCGTCATGATCGCGGCGGCGCGCTTGCCGAGGCCCTTGCGCAGCCCGCTCGTCAGGTCCTTGCCGTAGTCGGAGTTCTCGAAGAGGACGGCGATCGTCGCGTTCGGGAGCTTCGCGGCGATGTACTTGCCGTAGATCACGCCCTCGGCACGAAAGCTCGGCAGGTAGCCGATCGTCCACGGATGGCCCTTGAAGTCGTCGCCGATCTTGTTCACGCCCGTGCCGACGAAGAGCTGCGGCACCTTCGCCGAGTTCAGGTAGTCGCGGATCGCGAGGTTGTGCTCGGTGCCGACCGAGTTGAAGATCGCGAGCACCTTCTCCTGCTCGACGAGCCGTCGCGTCAGCTCGACGGTCTTCGCCGGGTTGTATTCGTCGTCCAGGTAGAGGTACCTGATCTTGCGGCCGTTCACGCCGCCCGTCGCGTTCACGTACTTGAAGAACGCGTCCGCGCCGCGGCCGACGGAGCCGAAGAGCGCGGCGGGCCCGGTGATCGGCACGGTGCCGCCGATCGTGATCGTCGTGGCGGTGACGCCGGGGGTCGAGCCCGCGAGGGCGGCGGGCGCGCATGCGAGGACGACCAGGAGTGGGAGGAGGCGCTTCACCGCAGCACCGACAAGGTGATCCTCGCAGGTCCGAGGCCGATCGTTCCACTGTCGCCGAAGCCCAGGTACGCGATGTCCTTCGGGCCGGAGTCGGGGCCGAGGCGCAGCGTGATCTGCGCGCCCTTCGGGATCGCCTGCACGTAGTTCGCGAGCGGAATCGTGACGCTGCCCTGCCTCGGGACGGCCGCGCCGTGCGTGACGACCTTGCCGTTCGCGAACACCACCGCGACGAGGCGCGGATACCGTGCGAGCCGCTTGACCGTCACCGTGACGCTGCCGCCCCCGTACGTGTTCACCGCGGTCGGCATGCGGGCGCCGGGGCTCAGGACGAGCTTCCGCGTGCCCGGCAGCGCCACTGCCTGACGCACCTTGCCGCCGCCGAGCGCGATCGTGGTGCCCGGCTTCTCGACGCCGTTCTGCGTGCCCTTCAGGAAGCGGTCGAACCAGGCGACGCCCTGCGACAGCACGTAGTCGACGTCGGCTGCCGGGAAGGTCGACGGGTTGTGTCCGAAGAGACCGACGTAGAGCTTGTGCGGGCCGCGCAGCCGCGTGAACGCCTCCGTCGCCTGCGTGACGTCGAATGCGTAGTCGACGCGGCCCTGGAACATGTAGACCGGCGCGCTGACCGAGCCGAGGCGCGGCAGGGAGGAGCGCGGCGCGACGAGAGTGCGGATCGCGCTCATGTTCGTCGAGTGCACCGCGTCGCTCTCGAACTCCTGGATCAGCGGCGACCGCGCCTCGACTGTTTTCGCGAACCCGAGGACGATGCCCGACTTCGCGACGTTGCCCGGCCAGAGCGCGGTGTAGAGGTTGGTCCAGGTCTCGACGACGTCCAGCGCGCCGAACGGGATCCCCGCTGCGGCGCCGTTCCAGCACTCGCCGCCGCCGTAGGAGATGCCCCAGCAGCCGATCTTCGTGTCGCTCACCTCGGGCAGCGCGGCGAAGCGCTGGAAGAGCGCGCGCAGATCCGCCACCTCGCGCGGCCCGGCCAGCTCGACGTTGCCGCCGGAGGCGCCGTGGCCGCGGGCGTCGTAGCTCAGAACGGCGTAGCCGTGCGCGACGAAGTACTGCGCGACCTGGGCGACCGTTCCCTTGTTCCCACCCAGGCCGTGCAGGACGATCGCGCCGGGCCAGCCGCCGGCCGGCGCGGTCCCGGGCGGGAGCTGCACGGCCGTCGAGAGCTGGACGCCGTCGTCCATGGCACCCGGGACGCCGACGTCGGCGGAGCCGCCGGGGACGAACGCCGCGGCCGCGAGCAGCGCGATCAGGCAGACCCTCCTCACCTCCGTCTCAGAGTAGTCCTCTCCCTAGACTTGCGCCATGGATCCGAGGCCGATCGGCGTCTTCGACTCCGGCGTGGGCGGGCTCACGGTGCTCCACGAGTGCCTCGTGACGATGCCGCACGAGGACTTCGTCTACCTCGGCGACCACGCGCGGCTGCCGTACGGGCCGCGTCCGCTCGAGGAGGTGCGGCGCTTCGCGCACGAGATCGGCGCGTACCTCGAGTCGCTCGGCGTGAAGCTCGTCGTCGTCGCGTGCAACAGCGCGACCTCGGCCGCGCTGCCGGAGCTCCAGGAGTCCCTCGAGGTGCCGGTCGTGGGCGTCATCACGCCCGAGGCGCACGCGGCGGTGCAGGCGACGCGCAACCGTCGCATCGGCCTGTTGGCAACACAGGCAACAGTCTCGTCGCGACGCTACGAGACGCTGGTGCGGACGCTCGACGCGGGCGTGCGCTTCACGGCCGTCGCGGCGCCGAAGCTCGTGCCGCTGATCGAGGCGGGCGAGCACACCGTCGACGCGGTGCGCGAGTACGCGGAGCCGGTCCGCGAAGCGGGTTGCGACACGGTCATCCTCGGTTGCACGCACTATCCGCTGATCCGGCCGGTGTTCCAGCGCGTGTTCGGGCGCGACGTCACGCTCGTCTTCTCGGCCGACGAGACCGCGCGCGAGGTCGCGGAGACGCTCGCGCGGAAAGGGATCGAGCACGATCCGTCGCGCGGCGAGGGCGCCTACCGGTTCCTCACGACCGGCGAGCCGGATGCGTTCCGCGCCCAGGGCGAGCGTTTCCTCCAGCTGCCGATCGAGCAGGTCGAGCGCGTGTCGGTCGCGGAGCTGGAGGACGCTGCGTGACGCGGAACGACGGGCGGCGGCCCGAACAGCTGCGGCCGATCGAGGCGGACCCGAGCTTCCTCGAGCAGCCTCACGGCATCGTCCTCTGGTCGCAGGGGAAGACGAAGGTGCTCTGCACCGCCTCGGTGACCGACGGCGTCCCGCGGTGGCTCTACCGCTCGGGACGCGGGTGGATGACCGCCGAGTACTCGCTGCTGCCGGCGTCGACGGGCGAGCGTTCCGACCGCGAGGCGTCGCGGGGCAGGCAGGGCGGGCGGACGGTCGAGATCCAGCGGCTGATCGGGCGCGCGCTGCGCGGCGTGGTCGACTTCAAGGCGCTCGGCGAGCGCACGGTGTGGCTCGACTGCGACGTTCTGCAGGCCGACGGCGGGACACGGTGTGCGGCGATCTGCGGCGCGTACGTCGCGGCGCAGCGCGCGCTCGACCGCTTCGGCCTCTCGAAGGGGCTGACCGGGTCGATCGCGGCCGTCTCCGTCGGCGTCGTCGACGGCGTCCCGCTCCTCGATCTCGACTACTCCGAGGACTCGAACGCCGACGTCGACGTCAACGTCGTCATGACCGGCGAGGGCCGGCTCGTCGAGGTGCAGGCAACGGCGGAGAAGGTGCCGTTCGACCGCGACGGCCTCGATGAGCTGCTCGACCTCGCGGCCGACGGGATCGACGAGCTGCTCGTGCACCAGCAGGACGCGATCGATGCTCCTCGCGACTGAGATCCCCGCCGTCTCGGACGGCAACATCCTCCTGCGGCTGGCCGTCGCGGCCGCGCTCGGCGCCGCGATCGGGTTCGAACGCGAGCTGCGCGACCGCGAGGCGGGCATGCGCACGCACCTCCTCGTCGCGCTCGGCTCGTGCCTCTTCACGCTCGTCTCCGCCTACGGCTTCCACGACTTCCTCACGAACGGCGGGAACGTCGTGCGCGCCGACCCGTCGCGGATCGCAGCGCAGATCGTCACCGGCATCGGCTTCCTCGGCGCGGGCGCGATCATCCGCGAGGGCCTCTCCGTGCGCGGGCTCACGACCGCCGGCTCGCTTTGGGTCGTCGCCGCGATCGGCATGGCCGCCGGCGCCGGGTTCTACCTGGCAGCCGTCGTCACCGCTGCGCTGACGCTGATCGCGCTGGGACCGCTGCGCATCATCGGGCACCGGCTGGTCGAGCGGTTCCGGCAGGAGGAGAATCGCATCATCGTCGAGCTGCAGGAGGGGCAGGGCGTCCGCCAGCTGCTCGACGTGCTTCCCGACGTCCGCCAGTTCGAGGTCGAGGACGAGCGCGACCGCCGCGTCGTGACGCTCGAGCTCGAGGGAGTCGACGACGCGCTGATCGCGCAGCTGACGGACCTGCCGTACGTGATCGGGGTGCGGTGGCACAGGTGAGGGCGCGCCTCTCGTCGGGGAACGCGCACAAGCTGGAGGAGCTGCGGGCGGCGCTGCCCGGCTGGGAGCTCGCGCTGCTGCCGGTCGACGTCGAGGAGACGGGCGCCACGTACGAGGACAACGCGCGCCTGAAGGCGCGCGCCGCCCGCGCCGCGGCGTCGGACGACGAGTGGGTGCTCGGCGAGGACTCCGGCATCGAGGTCGACGCCCTCGCCGGCGGCCCGGGCGTCCAGTCGGCGCGCTGGGCGCCGCCGGCGACGCAGGCTGACTCGCTGCTGGAGCGTCTCGACGGCGTCGAGAACCGCCGTGCGCGCATGGTCGCGACGATCGTGGCGCTGTCGTCCGAGGGCGAGGAGGTCACGGTGGTCGGCGTGCTCCCCGGCGAGGTCGCTCGCGAGCGGCGCGGCACCGGCGGATTCGGGTACGACCCCGTGTTCGTTCCGGACGGGTTCGAGCAGACCGTCGCGGAGCTGGGCGACGACTGGAAGCGCGCGAACTCGCACCGAGCGCGGGCCGCCGAGGCTCTGCGCGAGGCGCTGTTCCGGGTCTGACCCCGGACGTGTTCCGCGCGGCCCTGTCTATTCCGCGTCTCGGCCGCGGCGCCGGGTGCGGACCCACGCGAATCCGCCGTCCGAGTGGAGGACCTGGCCGGTGATCCAGCGGCCGGCGGGCGAGCAGAGGAAGACGACCAGCTCGGCGGCGTCCTCCGGGCGGCCGACGCGGCCGAGGGGCGTGGCGTCCTCGACGGCTGAATGGAGCTCCGGCGACAGCCAGCCGGTGTCGGTGGGGCCGGGGTCGATCGCGTTGACGGTGATGCCGCGCGGGCCGAGCTCCACCGCGGCCGACACCGTCAGCCACTCGACCGCGCCCTTGCTGGCGGCGTACGCGATCTCTCCGTGCAGGGGCAAGCCGCTGGTGAAGTTGACGATCCGCCCGCTCCCGTGCTCGCCGCGAAACCGTCGGACGAACTCGGCCGCGAGGAGCAGCGTGGCGCGCGCGTTGACGGTCACGTGCCGGTCGAACTGCTCGGCCGTCGTCTCGAGCAGTCCACCGAGCTCCGAGTGCGCGTGGACGTTCACGAGCGCCGTCAGCGGGCCGACCCCCTCCTCGGCCGCGGCGAGGACGCGGGCGGGAGCCGCCGCGTCGGCGAGGTCGTCCTCGTGCAGCGCTGCCCGCACGCCGAGCCCGCGGAGCTGGGCGACGAGCTCCTCCGCCTCCTCGTCCCGCGACCCCCACGGCTCGCCCTCGTCGTAGGGCCGCCAGCATGTCGTGGCGACATCCCAGCCGGCCGCCGCGAGCGCCCGCGCCACCGCAGCGGCGATTCCCACCTTGCGGCTCGCGCCGGTGACGAGAGCGGCAGCCATCAGCCCGCGCGCGTGTCCGACGGGCGGGCGCGCCCGCCCAGCCACCAGTTGACCTCGGCGCCGAGCACGATGATGTTCGCCATCACGTACAGCCACACCAGCAGCACGGCACTCCCGGACAGCGTCTGGATCACCGGGTTCTGATTCGTCAACTGGATAAAGAAGCGCTGCGCCTGGAACGTCACCTCGAGCAGTACCGCCGCGGTTATTGCACCCGGCAACACCTCGCGGAAGCGAAGTGAGACGTTCGTGAGCACGTAGTACGCGGTCCCGAGGAAGACGAAGACGCCCGCGAGCGACACCGCGGTCGAGACGACCCACGAGATCGTCGTGTTGCCCTCGAACCCTGGAACGTGGCGCTTCAGCAGTCCCGCGCCGACGGAGCCCGCGAGGAGCGCGACGAAGAGCGTGACGAGCGACCCGACCATCATCAGCGACGCGAGCGCCTTGCCGCGCAGGAACGGACGGTTCGGCCGCCCGTACACGATGTTGAACGCACTCTCGAGCACGCTGAAGAACGACAGCGACGACCAGAGCAGGAACGCGGCGCCGACGATCCCCAGCGTGCGCGCGTTCGACTGGATCTGGCGCACGCGCCGCAGGATCTCGTCCACGGACGCGCTCGGGAACGCGCGCGCGAGCTCGCGCACGAAGAACGACCCCTGGTCGGCCTGGTGCGCGAGGCCGAGAAGCGCGAGCGCGAGGAACAGGAGCGGGACGAAGGACAGGAGCGCGAAGTACGCGATCATGGCGGCGAGATGGGTCCCGCGGTCGTTGAAGAACTTGGCGAGAACCGCGCGCACAGCCCCGCAGTATGCTGCGGCGCATGGACGCGTCACAGGCGCTCGCCGACCTGACCGAGATCTCCTCGCAGGTCGAGCAGGTCGCGATCGTCGGCGAGGACGGCGCCGTCCTCGCGTCCACCTTCGGCGACGAGGAGCGGGCGAAACGGTTCGCCGACGGCGCCCGCAGGCTCGTCGAGGAGGCCGAGACGGTCCGCGAGGCGCGCGGGCTCGGCAGCGTCGGCCAGCTCGAGGCGGCGACCCTCGGCGGCAGCGTCTTCGTCGTCCGCGAGAACGACCGGCTGATCGCGGCGACCACGAAGCCGGAGCCGACGGTCGGGCTCGTGTTCTACGACCTGAAGCACTGCCTGCGCTCGATCGAAGACACGAAGCCGGCGACGAAGTCGCCTGTCCGCGAAAGCGGACCTGTGGAGGGGGTCTCGGGGGAACCGGGAGGTTCCCCCGGCGACGCTCCGCAAGCAAAGAAGAAGCGGGCGGCGACGAAGTCGCCTGTCCGCGCAAGCGGACCAGTGGAGGGGGTTCCGGGGGAACCGGGAGGTTCCCCCGCGCCGAAGGCGCGGCCGAGGAAGAAATCCGATGCCGCCTCGTAAGCTCTTCACCGGCGTGCTGCTCGCCGCGGGATCCGTCGCCGGCTCCCTGCTGCTCCGCCGCCGCGCCGCGCGCCGGCGCGAGCGCGTCGACCTCTACTCCGACGACGGCTCGATGATCTCGCTCGACGACGGCACGCCGGAGGCGGCGCGCCTCCTGCCGCTCGCCCGCGACCTCCTCGCCGTCTGATGGAGCTCGCGGAAGCGATCCGCGACGTCGCCTACCTCGAGGGCGACTTCGTCCTTCGCTCCGGGCGGCGCTCGAGCTACTACCTCGACAAGTACCGTTTCGGAACGCGGCCGGAGATCCTCGGCCCGCTCGGCGAGGCGATCGCGGCTGCAGTCGCGGAGCACGAGCCGGAAGCCGACCGGATTGCGGCGCCCGAGCTCGGCGCCGTCGCGCTCGCCGCAGCGGCGTCGCTCGCAGGTGGACTGCCGTTCGTGATCGTCCGCAAGGAGGCGAAGGAGTACGGCACCGCCAACCGCCTCGAAGGCGAGTTCGCAGAGGGGGAGTGCATGTGTCTCGTGGAGGACGTGGTGACCTCCGGCGGAGCCGCGATCGAGGCGGTGAAGGCTCTTCGCGAGGCCGGTTTGCGGGTCTCCAACGCGGTCTGCGTCGTCGATCGCGAGGAGGGCGGCGTGGACGAGCTCGCGCGCCATGCGGTGCGCCTCTGGCCGCTCTTCCGCGCCTCCGATCTCGGAAAAAGTGCCGCAAAACCGCATGGTTGAGCGGTATCCGACGGCGTTGTTAGCCTTTTTGCGCGAGGTCTAGCCCACTGAACCCCAAACCAGGAGGAAGAAGGCTTTGACGAAGCAGGATTTCATTGCTGAGGTCGCCCGGAGGAGCGGGCTGTCCAATCGCGACGCCGGCAAGGCCGTCGACGCCTTCATGGAGTCGATCACCGACGCGCTGAAGAGCGGCGACCAGGTCAACTTCACGGGCTTCGGGAAGTTCTCGGCCGCCCAGCGCGCTGCCCGCCAGGGCGTCAACCCGCGCACCGGCGAGCGCGTCCAGATCGCCGCCACCACCGTCCCGAAGTTCACAGCCGGAAGCCAGCTGAAGGCCGCGCTCAAGACCTAGCCGGCTTTCGGTGCGAGGGGTTCGACGAGGGCCGCGGCGACGCGGCCCTCCGTCGTTCCGGCGAACTAAGCTGCGCACGGATGGCCGTCGCCACGCTCACCTTCGCCGACCGGCTCGCCGCCGAGGTCGAGCGGAAGCGCAGCCAGATCGTCGTCGGGCTCGACCCGCGGCCGGACCTGCTCCCGATCGAGTGCCGCGGCGACATCGCGCGCTTCTGTTGCGGGATCATCGACGCGGTCGCGCCGCACGCGGTCGCGGTGAAGCCGCAGCTCGCGTTCTTCGAGGCGCTCGCGCTCGACGGCATGGTCGCGTTCGAGAAGGTGTGCGCGTACGCGCGCCGCGCGGGGCTGCTCGTGCTCGCCGACGGCAAGCGCGGCGACATCGGCTCCACTGCCCGTGCCTACTCCGCGGCGTACCTCGAGGGCGACCCGCCGCGGGTCGATGCGCTCACGGTCAACGTGTACCTCGGCAGCGACTCCGTCGAGCCGTACCTCGCCGCGGCGCGGCGGTACGGCACGGGGATCTTCTGCGTCGTGAAGACCTCGAACGCGGGCGGTGACGTGCAGGACGTGACGCTGTCCGACGGCAGGCCCTTGTGGCACCACGTCGCGGGGCTCGTGTCGGAGTGGGGCGAGGATCTCGTCGGCGAGCACGGGCTGTCGGCGGTCGGCGCGGTCGTCGGCGCGACGCACCCGCGCGCCGTCGGCGAGGCGCGGAAGCTGATGCCGCGCACGGTGCTGCTCCTGCCCGGCGTCGGCGCGCAGGGCGGCTCGCCGCGCGACCTGGAGCGTGCGTTCACGAGCGGCCCTGCGAGCGCGCTCGTGACAGCATCGCGGTCGGTGATCTTCGCCTTCCGCGAATCGGGGGTCGACTTCCGCACGGCGGCAGGCGCCGAGGCGGCTCGACTGAAGCGCGAGGTCTGGTCCGTCTCCGGCTGGTAGCCCGTGCGGCGGCGCAACTGGACGCATTACGCGGCGCCCGTGGCCTTCCTCCTCGCCGTGACGATTGCCGTCCTGCTGGTGCGGTCGGCGATGACGGGCGGCGACACGACCGGAACCGTCACGACGCTGCCGCCGCCGCCGACACGCAAGACCGTCGCCACGACGACGACGAAGAAGCCGCCGAAGCAGACGGCGCCGCGCTTCTACACCGTCGTCGCGGGGGATACGTTCGGCGTGATCTCGTCGAAGACGGACGTGCCGGTCGCGCGCATCGCGCAGCTGAACCCGGGCGCCGACTCGAACGCGCTCTTCATCGGCCAGAAGCTGCGCCTCCGGTGAAGCTCGGAGCGCTCCTCTGCGTCGTGGTGCTTGTGACAACTTGTCACGAGGCGCTCGCGGCCGCTCCGCCTCCCGTCACCGCGCGGGCGTACGTCGTCGAGAACGCCGCCACGGGCGAGGTGCTCGCTGCGCGCGACGCACGTACCCCGGTGCCGATCGCCTCGCTCACCAAGCTGATGACCGTCCTCGTCGTGCTCGAGCACCACCGGCTGGGCGACGTCGTCGTCGTCGACCGGCGGGCGGGAGCGATCGGCGAGTCGACGATCGGCCTGCGCGGAGGCGAGCGCATGACCGTGCGCGACCTGGTGAAGGCGGCGCTGATCCAGTCCGCGAACGACGCCGCGGACGCGCTTGCGCTGTCCGTCTCGCAGGACTTCTCCTCGTTCGCGCGGCTGATGAACGAGAAGGCGCGCGCGCTCGGGCTCACCGACACGCACTTCGTCCGCCCCGACGGACTCGACGCGCCGGGCCACGTCTCGAGTGCGCGTGACGTGACGACGCTCGCGCGGGCCGCGATGCGCATCCGGTTCGTGCGCGAGACGGTGCGCGAGCGCTCCGACACGATCGCCGGCGGCCGCACGCTCCACACCTGGAACGACCTGCTCGCGACCTTTCCCCACCTGCTCGGGGTGAAGACCGGCCACACGGCCGCGGCCGGCTGGTCGCAGGTCGCTGCGGCGCGCGGCCGCGGCATCACGATCTACGCCACGATCCTCGGAGGCCCGACGCGCTCGCAGCGCAACGACGACCTCACGGAGCTGCTCGCGTGGGGGATCGCGCAGTACCGCGTCGTCCACGCGGTCGACCCACGCCGCATCTACGCGACCGTGGCGCTCCCGTACGGCAAGGACCCGGTCGAGCTGCGTGCCGCCAAGCCGCTCCTGGCGGTCGTGCGCGTCGAGCGGCCGCTGACGGAGAAGGTGGTCGCCGCCGGCGCCGTCCAGCTGCCCGTCCACGCTGGGGACGTCCTCGGCCACGTGGAGGTGCGCGCCGGGAAACGGCTGATCGGCCGGCGTGACCTGGTCGCTTCCCGAACCGTTAACAGGCCGGGGACCGTGGCGCGAGTAGGGTGGTATGCGGGTCGCACGATCCACCACCTGGCGGGCTTCTTCTCATGATCGTCACCGTCACGCTCAACGCAGCGATCGACAGAACGCTCACCGTGCCGAACTTCCAGCGCGGGCAGCGGCATCGCGCCAGCGCGGGGCTGACCCTCGCCGGCGGCAAGGGGATCAACGTCGCCCGCGCGCTCAAGGCGCTCGGCGTGCCCGTCGTCGCCACCGGGCTCGTCGGCGGCTCGACGGGGACGCGGATCGTCGAGGCGCTGACCGCCGAGGCAGTGCTCAACGACTTCGTGCGCATCGAGGGCGAGTCGCGCACCTCGACCGCGGTCGTCGACCCGACCGGCGAGACGTACACGGAGATCAACGAGTGGGGTCCCGCGGTGCGCCCGGACGAGTTGGAGACGTTGCTCGAGAAGCTGCGCTACCTGTCGCAGGGTGCGGAGATGGTCGTGTTCGCGGGCTCGCTCCCGCGTGACGTGGAGGAGGACTTCTACGCCGAGGCGATCCGCGAGCTGAACCGCCGCCACGTTCCGTCCGCGCTCGACTCGGAGGGAGAGCCGCTGCGCCTCGGCGTGGACGCGGAGCCGTTCCTCGTCTCGCCGAACCAGCGCGAAGCCGAAGGGCTCGTCGGTCAGGAGTTCCACGACGACGAGGACTTCCAGCTCGCGCTCGACCGGATCGCCGACCTCGGCGCGCGCAACGTGCTCATCACGACGGAGCGCGGCTGCGTTGCGCGACTGCGCGAGGAGCGGGAGGCGCGGCGCTTCCGCGCGGTCTCCCCGCACGTCGAGCCCGTTTCGGACATCGGTGCGGGCGACGTCCTGCTCGCGGCGTTCCTCGCGGCCCGTTCGCAGGGACGTCCGTTCGAGGAGTCGCTGCGCGCAGCGGTTGCGGCCGGCGCGGCCTCGACGCTCGAGGTCGGCGCGGGCCGGTTCGACCCGCGCCACGCGGGCCGTTTGCAGGCCGGCGTCGAGATCTCGGAGCTCCTGCCCGCCGAGTCAGCGGCGTAACGGCTGCCAGTCGGGTGCCTCATCGGCGCCCGGGCCGGCTGGGACGCGTTTCGGGCGAGCAGCCGCGTACGGTGCGTCCGCACGTCGACGGCGTAGAGGGCGCTTCCGTTCCCGAAGGCGAGCGTTCTTCGATCCGCCCGGCGACCAGATCGGGCCGAAGTCGCCGGGACCGCCGCGGAAGAGGAGGCGCGCGCCGCCGCCGACGGTTGCGACCCACAGCCGATAGCCGTCGTCGTAGGCGATCCGGCGCCCGTCGGGCGACCACGACAGATTGGAGACGTCCTCCTCGCGGCGGAGAAGGGTGCGACGGCTGGAACCGTCGGGCGAGACGGCGTCGACCAGCGTGAAGCTCATGAGTCCCTGGTTGTCCTCGACGCAGCACCGCGTGAAAGCGATCCGGCGGCCGTCGGGCGCCCACGCGACGCTGTAGACGTCGCGCGCCGCCGCCACGCGCCGGATCCGTCGCGTGTCGACGTCCGCGACGGCGAGGAACGTCGCGCAGCTGTCGCAGCGCGTCGCTCCGCGCCACCCATAGCTCGACGGCGATGTCCTCGGACTTCGCAAACGCGACCCAGCGCCCGTCGGGCGAGAAGACCGGCTGCCTGCCGTCCGGCGCCGCCGAGCCCGTCAGCCGTCGCAGGCCGGTGCCGTCGGTGTGCATGGTGAAGATCCCCTGCACGCCGTCGCGCTCGCTCGCGAACGCGAGCAGGCCGTTCCGACCCGGGAAGGACGCGGCGGCGCCCGGCAGAGCCACCGCGAGGGCGAGCGCCGCAAGTGCCGCGCGCATGCGCGTTTCCTTCCCGGCCGGACGGAAGGCTACGCTCGTCGCCTGAGCTCGATCCTCGACACGATCGGCAACACGCCGCTCGTCCGGCTGCGTCGGTGCGTCCCCGCGAACGGCGCCGAGGTGTGGGTCAAGCTCGAGTACTCCAACCCCACGGGCTCG
>DASXTR010000303.1:0-13212 GCA_036505325.1 Gaiellaceae bacterium | reverse complement strand
GAGAAGGCGCTCAACATGATCGCCAACGCCGCGGGCGTCGTCTTCCAGGTCGCCGGTCAGTGCGGCCTCGGCGTGCTCGACGCCGCGAAGGAGAAGAAGGTCCTCGGCATCGGCGTGGACGCGGATCAGGGCTACCTCGGCCCGCACGTCATGACGAGCGCCCTCAAGCGCGTCGACGTCGCGGTGTCGTCCGCGATCATCGCCGCCAACAAGGGCACGCTGAAGACCGGCATCAACGCCATCTTCGACGCGAAGAAGGGCGGCGTCGGCGCCGGCAAGTGGAGCCCCAAGGTTCCGGTCTCGATCCGGAACGCGGTCGCCGCGCAGCAGCGGCTGCTCGCCCAGGGCAAGGTCAAGGGCATCCCGCAGACCGTCAAGTAAGGAGCACGTGTTCCACGGGCGGGCCTCCGGGCCCGCCCTCTTCAGTTCCGACTCGATGCGTGGAGCGGCCCTCGTCATCATCTGTCTCCTCGCCGCCGGCTGCGGCGGCGGCTCCGAGCGCGCGCTGACGACGACGGAGACGAAGGCGAAGCGGCAGGCCGCGCCTGCCGTGGAACCGGAGATTCGTGTTGCCGATCTGGCGAACGGCAGGGCGAACCTCGACCGCGCCGACCTCGTCGTCGTCCCGCCCGGGACGCGCGGCGTCGAGGAGCTCGCCCGCGAGCACCCGGACGCGCACTTCCTCCTGATCGGGACGCCGTACGAGCGGGCGCCAGGGCCCAACGTCGCCGGCGTCCTCTTCCGCGACGACGAGGCGGCCTATCTCGCCGGAGTCGTCGCAGGGCTCGTGACGTCGGGTGAGGGGACGCTCGACCCGGGCGTCGCCTGGGTCGGCGGCAGGCGCATCGCCGTCGCGGATGCGTTCGAGCGCGGGGTGCACGGCGTCGATCCCGCCGTGCGCGTCGCGAAGAAGTGGACGGAGACCGAGCCCGCGCTGTGTAAGGAGGCGGCGCTCGACGAGGTGGCGCGCGGTGCGAGCGTCCTCCTCACCGGCACCGGCGCGTGCGCGGACGGCGTGCTTGCGGCCGCGCGCGAGCAGAACGCCGTCGGCCTCTCGCTCGGCGACTTCGAGCGGCCCGAGGTCGCCGTCGGGCAGTTCGTCCGCGACGCGCGCCAGGGCCTCTTCCACGGGGGCGAGAACGTCGTCTTCGGCACGGCGAGCGGCGCCGTGGGCGTCGGCAAGCTCGACCCGCGCGTGCCCGCCGAGGCCGTCGCGGAGGCCCGCGCCGTGGAGCAGGAGCTGGCCGCCGGGCTCCGGTCCCCGGGTTAGGATCGCCCCGGATGGCGGAAGCTCCCCTCCTCGAGCTGCGGAACATCACGAAGCAGTTCCCCGGCGTGCTCGCGAATGACCACGTCAACTTCGACCTGCGCCAGGGCGAGGTGCACGCGCTGCTCGGCGAGAACGGCGCCGGCAAGTCGACGCTGATGAACATCCTCTACGGGCTGTACACGCCCGACGAGGGGGAGATCCTGCTCCACGGCAATCCGATCGACCTCGGCTCGACCAAGGCAGCGATCGAGCACGGGATCGGGATGGTGCACCAGCACTTCATGCTGATCCCGGTCATGACCGTCGCGGAGAACATCGTGCTCGCGAGCGAGCCGCGCCACGCCGCGGTGCTGCTGGACTACGACGCGGCACGCAAACGAGTGCGCGAGATCTCCGAGCGCTACGGCCTCGCCGTCGACCCGGACGCGCGCGTCGAGCGCATCACCGTCGGCCAGCAGCAGCGCGTCGAGATCCTGAAGGCGCTCTACCGCGGTGCGGAGATCCTGATCCTCGACGAGCCGACCGCCGTGCTGACGCCCCAGGAGGCGCAGGAGCTGTTCGAGATCATCCGTTCGCTCAAGGAGCAGGGGAAGTCGATCATCTTCATCTCGCACAAGCTGAACGAGGTGCTCGAGATCGCCGACCGGATCACGACGCTTCGCCGCGGCAAGGTCGTCGACACCGTCCCTGCCGCGGGCGCGACCGAGGAGGGCCTCGCGCGGATGATGGTCGGGCGCGAGGTGCTCCTACGCGTCGACAAGAAGCCCGCGCAGCCCGGCGAGCCGCTGCTGGAGGTCGAGGACCTGAGCGTGGTCGACGACCGCGGCCTCGAAGCGGTGCGCGGTGTCAGCCTCACCGTGCGCGGCGGTGAGATCGTCGGCCTCGCCGGCGTCGACGCCAACGGCCAGAGCGAGCTGATCGACGCGATCACGGGCCTGCGCCCGGCGCGCTCCGGCCGCGTCCGCGTCGGCGGCAAGGACATAACCAACGCGAGCTCGCGCGAGGCGATCGACACGGGCGTCGGACACATCCCGGAGGACCGCCATCGCCGCGGTCTCGTCCTGCCGTTCACGCTCGCCGAGAATCTCGCGCTGCACGACTACCGCAAGGAGCCGGAGTCGAAGCACGGCTTCCTGTTCCCGAGCCGGATGGTCGAGAAGGCGCGCCGCCTGCTGCGCGAGTTCGACGTGCGAGGCGGCACCCCGCTCACGCCGGCCGGCGCCCTCTCGGGCGGCAACCAGCAGAAGGTCGTGCTGGCGCGCGAGATCGACGTCGACCCGCGGGTGCTGGTCGCTGCGCAGCCGACGCGCGGCCTCGACGTCGGCGCGATCGAGTTCGTGCACCGCCGCCTCGTCGAGCAGCGCGACGCCGGCCGCGCCGTCTTCCTCGTCTCGCTCGAGCTGGAGGAGATCCTGTCGCTGTCCGACCGCATCCTCGTCATCTACGAGGGCCGGATCGTCGGCGAGTTCCCGCCGACCGCGACCGAAGAGGAGCTCGGATTCGCCATGACCGGCGGGCGGCGCGAGGAGGCAGCGTGACCGAGGCGACGCTTGCGGCGCCGTTCTCAGGACGCGCGGGTCCCCCGCGCGTCCGTCTGCGTGGCCGACCTGGAGCGCTGAACGGAGGCGTTGCGTGACCGACGACGACGGGAAGTTCCGCGACCCGAAGGCGCTCGAGCCCGAGCTCGTCCCGGACGCGGAGGACATGGCGATCCCGACGCCCGCGACGGAGGAGTACTCGCCGCGGCGCTTCCTCGCCCTGCAGTCGCAGCTCGGCGGCTTCGTCGGCCCGCTCCTGACGACCGCCCTCGCGTTCCTCATGGGCGGACTCGTCGTGCTGCTGACGGGCAAGAACCCGCTGAGCGTCTACAAGGCGGTCTGGAACGGCACCGGCCTGAGCTGGTTCTTCCACGTCGGCAACCACCACATCAACCTGCCGCTCGTCGGGCGGACATGGTTCTGGTGGGACACCGGCTCGCTGGCCGCGGGGAACCTCCAGCAGACGCTGCTGATCACGACGCCGATCATCCTCACCGGGCTCGCCGTCGCGTTCGCGTTCCGCTGCGGCATGTTCAACATCGGCGGGCAGGGCCAGTACTTCGCGGGCGCGTACCTCGCGATCTGGGTCGGGACGTCGTTCGCGGGGATGAACCACGTCCTGCACGTGGTCTGCTGCATCGTCGCCGGGTCGCTCGCAGGTGCTGCGTACGCCGGGATCGCGGGCATCCTGAAGGCGACGGTCGGCGCCCACGAGGTGATCTCGACGATCATGCTCAACTGGACGGCGATCTGGGTCGGCGCGTACCTGTTCGGCCAGGGTGGGCCGCTGCAGAACTCCACGCAGCCGTCGATCCCGATCTCGAACGACATCGTCGAGGGCGCGAGGCTGAAGGTCTTCTGGGGCGACCCGCTGCTGCAGGGCCTCTCTGTCGGGATCTTCATCGCGATCCTGATGCTGGTCGTCTACTGGATCGTGATCAACCGGACGACGCTCGGCTTCGAGGTGCGCGCCGTCGGCTTCAACCCGGAGGCGGCGCGCTACGGCGGGATCAGCGTCGCGCGCAACTACTTCCTCGCGATGGCGATCGCCGGCCTCTTCGCCGGTCTCGGCGGCGCCGTCGACATCCTCGGCTGGCAGTACCGCCTCGGCGAGACGGACGTGCACGCGAACACGATCGGGTTCATCGGCCTCGCGGCTGCGCTGCTCGGCCGGAACACGGCGATCGGCGTCGGCGCCGCGGGGCTGCTCTTCGGCGCGCTTCTCAACGGCACCTCGGGCCGCCAGCTCGACCCGACGATCTTCCGGCCCGATCTCGCCGGGAACCTGACCACGATCATCCAGGGCCTCGTCGTGCTCTTCGTCGGGCTCAACCTGACGACGATCGTCCGGCGGAGGCACAAGTGACGGCGCTGGCGGCACGCGTCGGCGGGATCCGGTGGACGCACCCGCGCACGATCGGGATCGCCGGGATCTTCCTCGGCGTGATCGCGTTCTGGCTCGCGCTGCCGCCGCTCGCAGCGCGGACGGTGATCTGGCCGATCCTGATCGGCGTCGTCGCGATCGCCGCCGGGATCTGGGCGCAATCCCGCGACGAGCGGCGCGTCGGTTGGGGCGCGGTCGCCGCCGGCCTCCTCGGCATCGTCTTCGGCGTGCTCGCGACGCGGTCCTCGGTCGACAACCTCGACAAGGTGGTCGTCTGGAGCGCGCTCGGCGCGGCGACGCTGCGCTACGCGACGCCGCTGACGTTTGCGGCGATCGGCGGCCTCTACTGCGAGCGCAGCGGCGTGATCAACGTCGCGCTCGAGGGCATGCTTCTCACCGGCGCGTTCTTCGGCATCTGGGGCGTCGACAAGACACACCAGTGGTGGCTCGGCCTGCTGATCGCGATGTTCGCCGGCGCCGTGCTCGCGACGATTCATGCCGTCTGGTCGATTCACCTGAAGGTCGACCAGATCATCGCCGGCACGGCGCTCAACTTCCTCGCGCTCGGCATCACCGGCTTCCTCTTCATCTCGATCTACGGCGACACCGGCACGCCCGGCAATCTGACCCAGTACGCGATCCCGGACGTCCACATCTCATTCCTCCGGGACGTCTACTTCATCGGGCCGATCATCGGCCAGCTCAACCTGATGATCTGGCTCTCGATCCTGCTCCTGTTCGTCACGTACGTGATCGTCTTCCGGACGCCGTTCGGCCTGCGCCTGCGCGCCGTCGGCGAGCACCCGCGCGCCGCCGACACCGTCGGCATCTCCGTCTACCGCACGCGCTACATCGCGGTCATCTCGTCGGGCGCGATCGCGGCCATGGGCGGCGCGTACCTCTCGATCGGGTTCGTGCACTCGTTCAACGAGAACATGACCGCCGGGCAGGGCTTCATCGGGCTCGCCGCACTGATCTTCGGCAAGTGGCGGCCGTTCGGCGCGTGGGGCGCCGCGCTCCTCTTCGGCTTCTCGTCGGCGATCGCCGACCGGCTGCCGAACGCCTACGGCAACGAGTGGGGGACGCTCTTCCAGGCCCTCCCGTACGTGCTCACGCTCGTCGCCGTCGCCGGCGTGATCGGACGCTCCATCGGCCCGGCGGCGGTTGGTCGCCCGTACGTCAAGCAGTAGGGGCGCCGCGCGCGCCGCCGTCTTCTTCGGCGCGCTCGCGGTGCTCACGCTCCCGGCCGCGATCGCCGCGTCGAAGCTGCTGAAGCTCGCCGAGCTCCTGCACGCCGTGGAGATCGGCGTGCCGGCGGCGTTCGTCCTGGCGCTCGTCGCCGTCTCGGCCTCCCGCCGCGCCCGCTACCGCCTCGACCGCTCCGTCTTCCGCGAGGGAGCCCGGACGGTCCGGCTGGGCCGGTTCCTGGCCTGGACCGGGATGTACTTCGCGCTCATCGGCGCCCTCTCGCTCGCCTTCTACGGCGCGCTCCGCTGGGCCTCGTAGAGGGGGAAGCGGCTACCCTACGCCGCGCATGTTCGAGATCGGGAACAGCCTCCGCGAGGCCCGGCTCAGGCGCGGCATCGAGTTCGCCCAGGCCGAGGGCGCGACGAAGATCCGCGGGAAGTACCTGCGCGCCCTCGAGGAGGAGCAATTTTCGCTCCTGCCCTCGCCGACGTACGTCAAGGGCTTCCTGCGGACGTACGCCGAGTACCTGGGGCTCGACGGCCAGCTGTACGTCGACGAGTACAACTCGCGCTTCGTCGTCGGCGAGGACGAGGACCGGCTCAAGCCCCGGCGCTCGTCCGTGCGGCCGCAGCGCCGGAACCGGCGTGTCGAGACGAATGTCGTGCTCGTCGCGCTCGCCGCGATCGCGATCGTCACCATCGTCGTGATCAGCGCGTGGAAGTCCGCCGGCGGGAACGGCGGCGGGCAGACGGTGGCGCGTCGCCCCGCGACGCCCGCCGTGCCGCGGGCCGTGCCGCCGCTCTTCTGGGTGCGCGCGATCCGCGGCGACGCGACCGTCGCGGCCCACGACACGAACGCGAGCGGGAAGCTGCGGTTCGAGGGCACCGTCTCGGCGGGCGAGCCCGCGCTGCAGCTGCGCGGCAAGCGGCTGTGGGTCTCGATCGACTCGCCGGAGAACGTCCGGATCCGGGTCCGCGGGAAGCTCGTGCACCTGCGCGGGCAGCGCCCGCGCGTGATCATCGTCACGTCCACGGGCATCCGCCCGGTCTCTTGACGCCCGCGCGTCCGCGCGCGGCGATCGTCGCGTCGGGCTCGGAGCTCGTCCGCGGCGACCGCACCGACCTCAACGGCCCGTTTCTCGCGCGCTCGCTCCTGTCGCTCGGCGTCGAGCCGGTGGAGATCCGCGTGGTCGGCGACAGGCCCGAGGACCTGGAAGGCGCTCTGCGCGCCGGCCTCGCGCACGACCTGCTCGTCGTGAGCGGGGGGCTCGGCCCCACGCACGACGACCGCACGGTCGAGCTGCTCGCGCGCGCGGCGGGTGTCGGGCTGCGGCTGGACGACGCGCTGCACGCGGAGATCGAGGGCATCTCGCGCCGGATCGCAGAGCGTCTGCGGCGCCCGTTCGGCGACTTCGAGGAGGGAGTCCGGAAGCAGGCGCTGTTGCCCGTCGGGGCAACAGCGGTCGGGCTCGTCGGGACGGCGCCGGCGCTGGTGCTGGCCGTGGACGGCCGCGTCGCCGTCGCGCTGCCCGGGCCGCCGCGCGAGCTGCAGGCGCTCTGGCCGCGCGTGTTGGAGACGGAGCCGCTGCAGGAGTTACTCGCGCGTGCGCGCGCGCCCGAGCGCCGCGTGCTGCGCTTCTTCGGCGCGTCGGAGTCCGCGGTCGCGCAAGCGCTCGCGGGAGCCGGAGGGGACGGAGACGGCGTGGAGGCGACGATCTGCGCGCGGGACTTCGAGATCCACGTCGACCTCATCGTCGAACCCGGCGCGGAGGCGCGCGCGGATGCACTCGAGGGCTCGTTCGTCCCGCCCCTCGAGGGGCACCTGTTCGCGCGCGAGGAGACCGCGGTGCAGGAGATCGTGCTGCGCGAGTGCCGCGTGCGCGGGCTCACCCTGGCGACCGCCGAGTCGTGCACCGGCGGCCTCGTCGCCGCGCGGCTGACGTCCGTTCCCGGCTCGAGCGACGTCTTCCTCGGCGGCGTCGTCGCGTACGCCGACGAGGTCAAGGTGCGCGAGCTCGGCGTTCCGGAGCAGCTGCTGCGCGAGCACGGCGCCGTCTCGGCGGAGGTGGCGGCCGCGATGGCACGCGGGGCGCGCGAGCGCCTCTGCGCCGACGTGGCCGTCTCCGTCACGGGGATCGCCGGGCCCGGCGGCGGCACCGCGGAGAAGCCCGTGGGACTCGTCTACCTCCACGCGTCGGGGCCGATGGGGGAGCGGGCGGTCGACTTCACGTTCGGCCACGACCGCGAGACCGTCCGCGCGCGCGCGACTGCGACCGCGCTGCATCTCGTGCGCAGACTTGTCACGGAGATGTGACAGACACGGCACAGTTCTCCCGGTAGCGTGGCTGGGCATGAACGGATACGGCTCTTCTGCGCCCTGCGGCTCCCCGACGACGTCCTCGACCGGCTCGTCGAGTGGCAGCTCGAGCACCTGCGCGGCGGCAGGATCATCCCGCGCGACAATCTGCACGCCACGCTCGCGTTTCTCGGCTCGCGGCCGGTCGGCGAGGTGCCCGCGGTGACCTCGGCGCTCGCCGCGGCGGCCGTGGGGGCGCGCGACCTGCGCTTCCGCGTGCGGGGCTACCGGGAGACCCGGAGCGTCGGCATGGTCACGTTCGACGACGAGGGCAACCGCGGGAGAGCCCTCGCCGAGCGGCTCTTCGACGGGCTCGAAGAGCTCGGCCTTTACCGGCGCGAGGCCCGGCCGTGGCTCCCGCACGTCACCGTTCTGCGGTTTCGGGCACGGCCCCGGCTCGACCCGTCGCTCCCGGATCTGGGCGAGGTCATGCCGTCCGATGCTGCTGTCTACAGTTCGGTGCTGCGATCCACGGGAGCGCAGTACGAGGTTCTGGAATCGGTACCGCTGGGAGGTTGATGAGGTTGGATCGCGAGCAGGCTCTGGACGTCGCACTCGGGCAGATCGAACGCAACTTCGGCAAGGGCGCCGTCATGAAGATGAGCGACAGAGGGCAGGTGTCGGTCGGCGCGATCTCGACGGGGTCGCTCTCCCTCGACATCGCGCTCGGGATCGGCGGCCTTCCGCGCGGCCGCGTCGTCGAGATCTTCGGCCCCGAGTCGAGCGGCAAGACGACGCTCGTCTACCACGTGGTCGCCGAGGCGCAGCGGCGCGGCGGGATCTGCGCGTTCATCGACGCCGAGCACGCAATGGATCCGACGTACGCGAAGCACATCGGCGTCAACGTCGACGAGCTCCTCGTCTCGCAGCCCGACACGGGCGAGCAGGCGCTGGAGATCACCGAGCTGCTGATCCGGTCGGGCGCACTCGCGGTCGTCGCGATCGACTCCGTCGCCGCCCTCACGCCGAAGGCGGAGATCGAGGGCGAGATGGGAGACTCGCACGTCGGTCTCCAAGCGCGGCTCATGTCGCAAGCGCTGCGGAAGCTCGCCGGCACGCTCAACCGCACGGAGACGATCTGCGTCTTCACGAACCAGCTGCGCGAGAAGATCGGCGTCATGTTCGGCAACCCGGAGACGACCCCCGGCGGCCGCGCGCTCAAGTTCTACTCGTCGGTGCGCCTCGACATCCGCCGCATCGAGACGCTGAAGGACGGCGTCGAGGCGATCGGCAACCGCGTCCGCGTGAAGGTCGTCAAGAACAAGGTCGCGCCGCCCTTCAAGCAGGCCGAGTTCGACATCATCTACGGCAGCGGGATCTCCTGGGAGGGCACGGTCCTCGACTCGGGCCTCGACCGGAAGATCGTCACCAAGTCCGGCTCGTACTTCTCGTTCGGCGACGAGCGCCTCGGCCAGGGCCGCCAGAACGCGACGGCGTTCCTGAAGGAGCACCCGGACGTGGTGCAGGGGATCCTGCAGCAGATCCAGGCGCAGGCCGGGCCCGAGCAGATCGTGTCGGCGCGGCTCCTGCCACAGTCGTCCGAGCCGGTCGAGGCCATCCCGGTCGAGGAAGAGGCGGCCGCGCCCGCCTAGCCGCGTGCCCGAGCAGGACCCGCTCGACGTCGCGGCGCGCGCGCTGCGCCATCGCGACCGGTCGGCGCACGAGGTGGACGAGCGCCTCGCGCGCGCCGGGATCGACGAGGACCGGCGCGCCGAGGCGCTCGAGACCCTCGCCCGGCTCGGCTACATCGACGACGACCGGTACGCCGCGACGCGCGCCGCTGCTCTCGGGGCGCGCGGATGGGGCGACGCGGGCATCCGCGCGCACCTCGAGCGGGAAGGCGTGGGCGGGGCCGCGACCGAGCGCGCGCTCGCGACGCTCGCGCCCGAGCACGAGCGTGCCCGGGCGATCGCGCGGCGCGACGGCGCCTCGCCGCGCACCGCCCGCAGGCTCGCCGCGAAGGGCTTCTCCGAGGACGTCGTCGAGTCCGTTGCCCGCGACGGCGCCGCGGGCGTATAGTTCCCCAAATCGATACTTCTCGTTTTGCCTGCATAGCGGACACTTACCGATCGCACTTTTCTCACTTGAAACTCCACCCGTTGTCGTCGATCCATCCGCTTTACCTGGCTCAGGGCACGTCGACCAGAGAGAGCTGAGCTGAGATCGAACGGCGCCTGACGGGCGCCGACCCACGCGCCGATCGGCGTGCGTTCGCCGTGCGGGCGATGAGCCCGTAGGGAGCGCCCATGCTCGTCGCTGTGGCAGTCGTGATCGGAGTCGCCGCCGGAATCGGCGGCACCGCGGTCGCGCTCCGGTTCCTCGGCGGCTCGCGTCTCGAGGCCGCGCGGCGCACCCGCACGCTGCTGCTCGCCGAGGCGCGGCGGGAGGCCGAGGCGACCCGGCGCGAGGCTCAGATCGAGGCTCGCGAGCAGGCCGTCAAGGTGCGCGCCGAGCTCGAGCACGAGCTGCGCGAGCGCCGCGACGAGGTCGTGAAGATCGAGGAGCGCGTGCTCGCGAAGGAGGAAGACATCGACCGCAAGCTGACCGAGCTCTCGCGGCGCGAACAGGGGATCGCGGACCGCGAGATCCACCTCAAGGAGCTCCAGGAGGAGCTGAAGGAGACGCGCGTCTCCCACCGGCGCGAGCTCGAGCGCGTCGCCGGCCTCACGACCGGGGAGGCCCGGCGGCAGATCCTCGAGCGCTCCGAGGACGAGGTTCGGCACGAGCTCGCCGGACGCGTCCGCCACCTCGAGGAGGAGGCCGCCACCGAGGCGAAGCGGCGCGCCCGCAACCTCGTCGCCGACGCGCTGCAGCGCGTCGCCGCGAGCGCCGCGGCGGAGACGACGGTGACGCTCGTCGAGCTTCCGTCCGACGACATGAAGGGCCGGATCATCGGCCGGGAAGGCCGGAACATCCGATCGCTCGAGCACCTGACCGGCGTCGACTTCATCATCGACGACACGCCCAACGCCGTCGTGCTCTCGTCGTTCGACGGCGTCCGCCGCGAGATCGCGCGGATGACGCTCCAGAAGCTGATCGAGGACGGGCGCATCCACCCGTCGCGCATCGAGGAGATGTACTACCAGTCGAAGGCCGAGCTCGACGAGCACGTGCGCCAGGCCGGCGCGCAGGCGGTGTTCGAGGCGAACTGCGGCGAGTTCCACGAGGAGCTCGTCAAGATCCTGGGCCGCCTGCGCTACCGGACGAGCTACGGCCAGAACGTCCTCAAGCACACGCTCGAGGTCGTCCAGCTCGCGGGCATCATGGCCGCGGAGCTGGAGGCGTCGGTGAAGACGGCCCGTCGGGCGGCGCTGCTCCACGACCTCGGCAAGGCGATGACCCACGAGGTCGAGGGCTCTCACGCCCAGATCTCGACGCAGCTCGCGCGCCGCTACGGCGAGAGCCCGGCCATTTGCCACGCGATCGAGGCGCACCACTACGAGGTGCAGCCGCAGACCGTCGAGGCCGTGCTGCTGATCGCCGCGGACGCGATCTCGGCCTCACGCCCTGGTGCCCGCGGCGAAAACCTCGAGCACTACATCAAGCGCCTCGAGAAGCTCGAGGAGCTCGCGACGAACCACCCCGGCGTCGAGAAGGCCTACGCGCTGCAGGCGGGGCGCGAGATCCGCGTGCTGGTGAAGCCCCAGGAGATCGACGACGACGCCGCCGTCCTCCTCTCGCACGAGATCGCCCGCGAGATCGAGGGCCACCTCGAGTACCCGGGCCAGATCAAGGTCACGGTCATCCGGGAGTCGCGGGCGATCGACTTCGCCACGTAGCCGGCCGGCCGCGTGACATTCCGGGCGCCGACGGGGATATCGAGAGCATGAGGCGATCGACACTCGTGGTCGCCGCCGCCGTTGCCGCACTCGCGGCCGCGCCCGCCGGCGACACGAAGGAGGGGGCGGGCGGCAGTGTCTGCGGCACGGACTCATGCGCGCACGTCTCGGCGTTTTCGCTCCAGCTCGCGGGCTCGTACCGGTTCTACCGCCACGTCGCGCCGGCGCCGTACTTCGTGGTCCGGATCGAGCTGCCGCCGAACGTGTTCATCCCAGGCACCCACGAACCGATCCTCTACCTGCCGCGGACAGGACTCTGGCGCGTCACGATCGACGGATTGCCGGTCTGGCTCGACGTCCCCCGCCGGGACGCGCCCGTGCTCCGGGAAGCGGTCCGGAACCTACGACCGTTCGCGGCGCCGCGCAGCTGGGCTGCGGCAGCGACCCGCTGAGCCTCAGGCGACGCGGCTGCTGCGGCGCGCGCGCGCCAGCGCGAGCTCGTCGCGCGGGATGGCCGGCAGCTCGCCGTCCACGACCGCCTGCGCCAGCCCGTAGACCACGCGCTGGACGGCGACGTTGAACTGCGCCTCCCGGTCGGCGATCCGCCGCTCCCGGAACGCCATCTCCGCCTCCGCGGCGGCGATGGCCTCGATGCGGTCGTCGACGTCGGCCCGCGGGGCGACCCGCTGCGGCTGCGGGTCTGCCCCTACGGGACCGGCAAGAGGCTCGAACCGCTGCGGCTGCGGGTCGGCCGGGGGTGCCACCGGGTCGGCGACCGGCGCGAGATGGCGTTCGATGTGGGCGCGCAGCCCGCTGCCGAATTCGTCTCCCATGGCCATTGAGACACCGGTTCTGCCGAAAACTTGCGGGTACCCTGTGGGAATCTTGCGCCGCTACCACGTCACGACCTTCGGCTGCCAGATGAACGCCCACGATTCCGAGCGGATCAAGGGCATGCTCGAGGAGCTCGGCCTCGGCGAGGCCGCCTCCGCCGACGAGGCGGACGTGGTGGTCTTCAACACCTGCACGATCCGCGAGAAGCCGGACACGAAGCTCGCCGCCTACCTCGGCGAGGCGGCGGCGCGGAAGCGCGAGGATCCGTCGAAGGTGATCGCCGTCGGCGGCTGCTACGCCGAGGCCCAGCGCGAGCGGATCTTCTCGCTCTACCCGGCCGTCGACGTCGCGTTCGGCCCCGGCTCGATCGCCCATCTCGGCGAGTGGCTCGGCGCCGGGGGAGAGGGCGTCGCCCGCGGCCGGTTCGGCCTCGACGACCGCGACTTCGCCGCCGGGCTGCCGATGCACCGCGAGCGGTCGTTCCAGGCGTGGGTGCAGGTGTCGATGGGCTGCAACTCGAAGTGCGCGTACTGCATCGTGCCGGCCGTGCGCGGCCGCGAGCAGAGCCGGCGACCCGGCGAGATCCTGGCCGAGGTCACGCGGCTCGCCGACGAGGGCGTCAAGGAGATCACGCTGCTCGGCCAGAACGTCAACTCGTGGGGACGTGACCTGCTCCCGGATCTGAAGACGGAGTTCGGTGAGCTGCTGCGCGCGTGCGACGCGGTCGACGGGATCGAGCGCATCCGCTTCACGAGCCCGCACCCGAAGGACTTCCGCGACCCGGTGATCGCGGCGATCGCCGAGTGCGCGTCGGTGTGCGAGCACGTGCATCTTCCGCTCCAGTCCGGCTCGTCGCGCATCCTG
>DASXTR010000302.1:0-2184 GCA_036505325.1 Gaiellaceae bacterium | reverse complement strand
GTGATCGATCCGAACCTCGCAGTGCGCACGATCGTGTCGGGGCTCACGACGCCGACCAGCGTCGCGTTCCTCGGCCCCAACGACATGCTCGTGCTCGAGAAGGACACCGGGAAGGTGCAGCGCGTCGTCAACGGCGTGGTGCAGTCGACCGTCCTCGACCTCGCCGTGAACCGCGCGTCCGAGCGTGGGCTGCTCGGGATCGCCCTCCACCCGCAGTTCTTCGTGAACGGCAAGCTGTTCCTGTACTGGACCGAGAGCAGCACCGGCGCGGACAGCGGCAACCTCGCCGACGTGCCGCTGCTCGGCAACCGTGTCGACCGGTTCTCGTGGAACGGCTCGACTCTCACGTTCGACGCCGACATCGTGAAGCTCCGCGCGTTCCAGGCCGATGCGGGCCAGCCGCTGCGCGGGAACCACAACGGCGGCGTGCTCCGCTTCGGCCCGGACGGCAAGCTCTACGTCGTCATCGGCGACAACGGGCGCCGCGGGCAGCTGCAGAACCTCGTCAACGGCCCGTTCGGGCCGGGCATGCCCGACGATCAGTTCGGCGGGCCGCAGCCCGACGACGCGCACCTCACCGGCGTCATCCTGCGCCTCAACGACGATGGGACGCCGCCGGGCGACAATCCGTTCTTCTCGGTCGGCGGCGTCGTGGAGAAGGTCTTCGCGTACGGCCTCCGCAACAGCTTCGGAATGGCATTCGACCCCGTCTCCGGCACCCTGTGGGAACAGGAGAACGGCGACGACAGCTTCACGGAGCTGAACCGCGCCGAGCCCGGGTTCAACTCCGGCTGGGTGCAGATCATGGGCCCGCCGGAGCGGATCGCGCAGTTCAAGGCGATCGAGACGACGGTCACGCCGGACCCGCCCGACCCGTTCGCGGCGTCGTACTTCGGGCTCCAGCAGATCCGCTGGTCGCCGACGAACATCGCCGACACGCCCGAGGAGGGGCTGTCGCGCCTCTTCATGCTCCCGGGCGCGCACTACAGCGCGCCCGAGTTCAGCTGGAAGTACGAGGTCGCGCCGGCCGGCATCGGGTTCCTGTCGAGCCGCGCGCTCGGTTCGCAATACGAGAACGACCTCTTCGTCGGTCACGCCCGGACGTTCCTCGAGGGCGGCGGGATCTTCCGCTTCAACCTCGCCGGGAACCGGTTGAAGGTCGGCGTCGACGACCCGCGCCTCGACGACCGCGTGGCCGACAACGTGCACAAATGGGACATCACGGAGAGCGAGAGCCTGCTCTTCGGCCGGAACTTCGGCATCGTGACGGACGTGGCGACCGGCCCGAACGGCAACCTCGTCCTCGTCTCGCTCACCGACGGGGCGATCTACGAGGTGTTCCGCCGCAAGTAGCGCCGGTCAGCCGCCGGGCGGCGTCAGGATGACCGCGTGGAGCACCTCGCGTGGATCCGGACGCTGCCCGGCGGCGCCGAGTGGCTCGAGGCGGCGACGCGCCTCGCCGCGGAGGCGGCCGAGCAGTGGGGGCTGGAGCTGGGGCCGCCGTTTCCCGGCGGCATGGTCTCCCTCGTGCTGCCGGCCGGCGACGACGCCGTGCTGAAGGTCCAGTTCCCGCACGGCGAGGACGAGCACGAGGCCGAAGCGCTGCGCGTCTGGGACGGCGACGGCGCCGTGCGCCTGCTCGCGCACGACGAGGAGCGGCACGCGCTGCTCATCGAGCGCTGCGTGCCGGGGACGCATCTGCGCGCGCTCGGCGCCGACGCGGCGCTCGACGTCGCCGTGTCGCTTCTACCGCGCCTGTGGAAGCCGGCCGGCCCTCCATTCCGTCCGCTGGCGGAGGAAGCCTCGGGGTGGGCGGAGCGCATCCCGGCAAAGTGGGAGGCGGCCGGCCGTCCGTTCGAGCGGCGCCTCCTCGAGGCCGCGCTCGACGCGCTGCGCGAGCTGCCGCCGACGCAGGGCGAGCAGGTGCTCCTCCACCAGGACCTGCACGCCGACAACATCCTCGCTGCACAGCGCGAGCCGTGGCTCGCGATCGACCCGAAGCCGCTCACCGGCGAGCGCGAGTTCGGCGTGACGCCGCTCGTGCGCGCGTTCGAGCTCGGTGCGACGCGGCGCGACCTGCTCCACCGCCTCGACCGTTTGACGAGCGAGCTCGGCCTCGACCGCGACCGCGCCGCGAGGTGGACGCTCGCGCAGACCGTCGCGTGGAGCTTCGGCAGCGATTAC
>DASXTR010000301.1:0-3635 GCA_036505325.1 Gaiellaceae bacterium | reverse complement strand
CGGCGCGCTCCTCGCGCACCACCCCGACCTGAAGATCGAGATCGAGGACTGCTTCGCCGAGGCCGATCGCGTCGCGCTGCGATTGAGGTGGGTGGCGCCGGAGACGGGCTACCGGCAACGCGGGATCGTAATCTTCCGCGTCGACGACGACGGCCGCATCGCGGAGCGCTGGTCGGCGTACATGTCGATGTAGGTCAGCCCGAGCGGACGTAGCGGTCGCCGCGGGTCGACTGCCGGTCCCGCAGAACGAACGTGTCGTCGTTCTCGAAGCTCACGAGGAACGCGGACCGCAGGTCGAAGAAGGTCGTCTGGTTCGCCGGCGCGAGCGTCATCTTCCATGCGCCGCGGCGGATCCCGTTGATCACAGTGCCTTCGTACCGATCGGACGAGAAGGAGAGCGTGCCATTCGGCCCGCGGGTGAGATTGACCGTGACCCGGCGGTTGCGGTAGCCGTCGAACCACGTGTAGCGGCCGGCGTACCGGTCGAGCAGCGCCGGGTCGACCTCGACCCGCGGCGGCGGCCAGCCGACGGCGAGCAGGAAGATTCTCGTCTCGAGGTCACCGAGGAAGAAGCCGCCCATGTTGTTGAACACCAGGACGGTGAGGTGGTCGTCGGGGTAGTGCGTGAACGCCGTGTACCAGCCGTCGGATGTACCGCGCGGCCCGTGACCGAGCTCGAGCCACCGCTCGTCGACCGGCTCGCCGAGCAGTGTGCCGTCCTCGAGCGCCCGCTCGAGCCGGTAGATGTCGTCGACCGTCGAGACGAGGCCGTACAGGACGTCCGGGCGGACGAGCGGTGGGAAGGCGGCCGGCGCGCCGAGCGTGCGCCGCTTCGTGCGGACGTACGGCGTCGCGCGCCCCCGCAGGCCGGGCCGGTCGAGCTCGGTGTCGACCATGTGCGCGGGACGAAGGATGTTCTGCGTGACGTACCGGATCCACGGCATCGCCCCCGCACGCTCCACGAGCTTCGCCTCGAGCAGCAGCCGGGACTCGGTTCGGTCGCGACCGTGGCCGGGGATGAAGCGCAGGGGCCGCGCCCGCAGCCAGTCGATCCAGCCGTCGAGCGAGCGTGTCGGAGCCCGTGGCGGGATCAGCGGCAGCCCGGACCGTCCGTCGAGCAGGAGGTCGACGGTGATCGGCCGCCACGCGGCGGGACAGTGCGCGACGTACGCGCAGACGCTCTTGCCTCCGTCGACCAGGCCGCGCCGTTCGAGCTGGCCCAGCGCGATGCGCGAGAACCGGGACGTCAGCGACGAGATCCGGTACCGCGTCGAGGGACTGCTCGGTTCCCGCCGAGCCGCGTTCGCCCATCCGTATCCCTTACGCAGGACGATCTTGCCGTCCTTCGCGACGAGCACCGTCCCGTTGACGTCGAGGCGCGCGGCCGCCGCCGTCAGGTACCGGTCGAGCTGCGGCGCCGGCGACGAGGCAGCCGCGGACGTGCACGCGAGCATGCAGACGAGCGCCGCCTTCACGACTGGGTGGTGCCGACCTGAGCCGGATCGAGCAGGCATTGCTTCGGCAGGTACAGCACGATCTCGCCGGCCCTCGCCTGCAGCGACGACTTCGCCGGAGGCGGCCCGACAGCCGGGTCGCAGCTCGTCAGCAGCCGGACGAGCTCTCTCGCCGAGCGGCCGGGAGCGCGCATCGTGATCCGCGTCGCCGACGCGACGGGCCACGCGACGGCGGTTCCGCCATGCGTGACGAGGCAGGCGTGCAGCGTGGCCGCGAACGACACGAGCGCGCGCGACTGCGTGCCGGTGAGGACGCGATAGTTCTTCGCGACGAGCTGCTCGTACGTCGGCCGCGTCGGGGCGTCGCCGCCGCCGTGGACGACGCGCCACGCAACCACCGCCGGCGCCGCCACGAGCGGAAGCGCGGCGTAGAGGGCGAGCCGTCGCAAGCGCACCATTTCACGCTGAGTATCCGCCGACGCGAGGCCGACATCACGGCGGGTGGAAGGACGACTTCAACGGCGCCGCCGGCAAGCGCGTCGAGCTCGGGAAGTGGATCGACGAGCCCGGCTGCGATGCGAGGGGAGTCGCACTGGCGGCTCCTCTCGAGCGGTCACCTTCGCCTCACGCTCGCGTCAGCCCGCCGGGCTCTCCGGCTCGACCTCGAGCCACCCCTCGTTGGCGCAGATCGTGACCCGAAAGAAGCGGAGGAAGCCCTCCTGTCCGAGGAGATTGAACGCAAACGGCCAGGGCTCGCAGAACGTCACCGACGCGTCGTATCGCAGCCCGGCGACCGTCAGGTCTACGCGTGCGTGCCACGCGGTCGTGGTGATCCCGCCGACGGCGAGCTCGTCGGCCGGAGCCTGGGAGAGATCGATCCCCGTTGCCTCGGCCAGCCAGCGGCCGAACCGGTTCGTCGTCGATCCGGTGTCGACGAGGCAAAGCTGCGGCGCTTCTTCAAGGTCTTCGACCTGCACCGGCACGACCGGCCGCGTCAGCCTGTGACGCGCGCCCGGAAGTTCGATGAACTCGAACCTCAAAGGGGCGCGAGACCCTCGGATTCGCCGTCGCGGCCCGGGACACGGAACATCCCGTAGGTTGCGCGGCGCTCGTGCTTCGCCAGCCACGCAAGCACCTCCTGCGGCGTCTCGGCCGCAACGAGGACCTCCGTCGGCGACGCCAATGCCACCCACTTCCCAACGAACGGCGCGAGGGCCCGTGCCTGCAGTCCCTGCGAGTTCTCGTCATCCTCGGGCGTCGTTGACCGGCCGCGATCGGCGCGCGCGGCGATGAATCCGAGGCGCCTGAGGATCCGCCGGGCGTGATGGGTCGTGAAGTCGGCGCGGTCGATGCCGGTGATCCGCGACAGGATCTGCTTCGGCGGAAAGCGTCGTCCGGCGACGACCACGTAGTGCTCGCGAATCGGCTCCGGGAGCTCTTTGGCAGCTGCGGACTCGACCGTCGACCGGTCGATCGCAAAGGTTTGTCCTGCGATCCGGAACTCTGGCATCGATGCGTATTCTCCGAAGTGTCTTCTCCGAATCGTATCATGGCGAACGGACGTGCGCTCGCGCGAAAGGGGTTCCGCGACGCGGGCGTGTCGGACTCTCACGGGACGCGCCCGTTTTCGAGTCTGTGCCGGAGAGGCGCCTAGCGGAGTCGAACCGCTGTAAACGGCTTTGCAGGCCGCTGCCTAACCACTCGGCCAAGGCGCCGTGCGGGCGGAATGGTATCGGCCGTGGCGGGTACCGACCCCGCGTGACGGCGACCCGCAACCCCTATCCCACGGCAACGGCGTTCATGCCGGAGCGGCTCTCGATGCAGGCGCTGCGCGAGGCGGTTCAGCACTGCAAAGGCTGCCCCCTGTACGCGAACGCGACGCAGGCCGTCTTCGGGGAGGGGACGAAGACATCCGAGGTGATGCTCGTCGGCGAGCAGCCCGGCGACCAGGAGGATCTCGCTGGCGCGCCCTTCGTCGGGCCCGCCGGGAAGCTCCTCGACCGCGCGCTCGAGGAGGCCGGGATCGACCGCAAGAAGACCTACGTCACGAACGCCGTCAAGCACTTCAAGTGGAAGGCGCGCGGGAAGCGGCGCATCCACGACAAGCCGACGTGGACCGAGGTGACGGCCTGCCGCCCGTGGCTCGACGCCGAGATCGCGATCGTCAAGCCGCGTGCGCTC
>DASXTR010000300.1:0-2399 GCA_036505325.1 Gaiellaceae bacterium | reverse complement strand
TCGACCCCGGAGGTCGTGCGCTGGTGGGACCTCCCGGACGAGGGGTTCCCCTGGACCGACGACTCCGAGTCGACGCGGCTGACGATCGAGGTGGACGGGAAGGTCGCGGGCCTGATCCAGTTCTGGGAGGAGCTCGACCCGAAGTACCGCCATGCCGGGGTCGACCTGTTCCTCGATCCCGCCCTGCACGGGCGCGGCCTGGGCACCGCGGCCGTGCGCTGCGTCGTGCGGCATCTGATCGACGAGCGCGGCCACCACCGGGTCACGATCGACCCGGCGGCCGCGAACGCCGCCGCCATCCGGGCGTACGAGAAGGTGGGCTTCAAGCGCGTGGGCGTCATGCGGCGCTACGAACGCGACGTCGGCGGCGACGGCTGGCACGACGGGCTCCTGATGGAGTTGCTCGCCGGCGAGGAGTGACCCGAACCGCCCGGGCCGTCAGCGGCGGACCGCGACCGCTTCGACCTCGATCAGCAGATCGGGCCGGAACAATCCGGCGACGCGGACGAGCGAGCTCGTCGGCGGGTTCGCGGTGTCGACGAACTCGTCGCGCACGCGCCGCACGGTGTCCAGAGCGGCGACGTCCGTGACGAAGAACGTCAGCTTCACGACGTCGTCCCATGCGGCGCCGCCCGCTCGGAGGGCACGCCCGACGTTCTCGAGCGCCAACCGCGTCTGCGCCTCCCAGTCGCCCGGCGGGGCGGCCGTCCCGTCGGCGGCGATCGCCACCTGTCCCGACGTCCAGACGATCTCGCCGACGGGAACTCTCACGACGTGGCTGTACCCCACCGGCGGCGGCAGATCGGGCGGCGACGCGAAGATCCGATCGGCATCCGTCACGTCGGGAACCCTAGTCCGTGACGGTCACGATCCAGCTCCGAACGATGCGACCGACCCGGGCGGACGGGCTACCCGCGAATCGTGATCGTCGCCTCGTCGAGGTGCGTGCCGCCGGCGCAGGCACCGCACCCACGACGTGCCGGTTTACGGCTCGTCGATTCGGCCCACGAAGTGCTCCGCGGCTCCGGGGCGCGTCAGCTCGTAGACCGCGAAGCGCTGGCCGCCGGGCGCATCGAAGCTGGCGCACGGGCCGTGCGGGATCTCGAGCTCGTGCGGCTCGAGCTCTACGGTGCGCAGGTGGGCGACCGTCGCGGCGTAGTCGGCGACGCGGTAGACGAGGATCGGCTGCTCGCCCTCGAGGTGGCCGCTCAGGAGCACCTGTGGTCCCTCGCCGGAGACGCTCAGGCAGGCGACGACCGTGCCCATGCCGCGCACCTTCCAGAGGAGCGTCGCGCCGAGGCGCTCCACGTAGTCGCTCGCGGCCGCGTCGACGTCCTTTGTCGGGACGTAGACGAAGTCCAGTGACTCGAACACGGCTACGCCTCGCCGAGGCGGAAGCGCTCGTGCACGACCTGCACCGCGCGCTCCGCGTCGGACGCGCGGACGACGCACGAGATGCGGATCGGCGACGTCGAGATGATCTCGATGTTGATCGCCGCCTCGGCGAGCGCCTCGAACATGTCGGCGGCGACCCCGGGATGGCTCTTCATCCCGGCGCCGATCAGCGAGACCTTCGCGATGTCCGGGTCGACGGTGAAGCCGCCGGCGCCCGTGTCGCGTGCGATCTCCGCGAGGATCGGCTCCGTGTGCGAGAGGTCGTCCTTCGGCAGCGTGAACGAGATGTCCGTGTGCCCCTCGGCCGACACGTTCTGGACGATCATGTCGACGTGCACGGCGGCGTCGGCGAGCGCGCGGAACACACGCGCTGCGATGCCGGGTTGGTCGCGCACGCCCAGAATCGTCACCTTCGCCTCGGTGACGTCGTGCGCGACGCCCGAGATGATCGCCTGCTCCAGCACGTCGGTGATCCTAGTCCCCTCGTCAGCGGTGAACGACGAGCGGACGCGCAACGGGACGCCGTGGTTGCGTGCGAGCTCGACCGAACGCGCCATCAGCACCTTCGCGCCGGAGGCGGCCAGCTCGAGCATTTCCTCGTAGGTGATCGCGTCGAGCCTGCGCGCGTCGGGGACGATGCGCGGGTCGGCCGTGTAGACGCCGTCGACGTCGGTGTAGATGTCGCAGACGTCCGCGGCGAGCGCCGCGGCGAGGGCGACGGCGGTCGTGTCGGAGCCGCCGCGGCCAAGCGTCGTGACGTCCAGCTCGGTCGAGACGCCCTGGAACCCGGCCACGATCGCGATCCGGCCCGCGTCGAGCGCCTCCCGCACGCGATGCGACCGCAGCTCGACGATCCGCGCCTTGCCGTGGCTCGTGTCGGTGACGATTCCCGCCTGCGAGCCGGTGAAGGAGACGGCGTCGCGGCCGAGGTCGTTGATCGCCATCGAGAGGAGCGCCATCGAGATCCGCTCGCCGGCGGTGAGGAGCATGTCGCGCTCGCGCAG
>DASXTR010000299.1:0-9478 GCA_036505325.1 Gaiellaceae bacterium | reverse complement strand
GTCGACTTCGGCCCGAACTACGACGAGTCGAAGCGCGAGCCGCTCGTGCTGCCGGCGCGGTTCCCGAACCTGCTCGTCAACGGCTCGGCAGGCATCGCCGTCGGCATGGCGACGAACATCCCGCCGCACAACCTGAGCGAGGTCGTCGGCGCGATCGTCCAGCTGATCGACAAGCCGGACTCGAACGCCGACGACCTGATGAAGCACGTGAAGGGGCCCGACTTCCCGACCGGTGCGTACATCGTCGGCCGCTCCGGAATCCGGGATGCCTACCGGACGGGTCGCGGACGCATCGTGATGCGGGCGCGCGCACATATCGAGGAGCTGCGCGGAGGGAAGAGCGCGATCATCGTCAACGAGCTGCCGTACGGCGTGAAGAAGGGCGGCGACGCCGGCGTGATCAAGAAGATCGCCGATCTCGTCAACGACAAGGTGCTGACGGAGATCTCCGATCTCGCCGACCACTCGGACCGCACCGGCATGCGCATCCAGGTCGAGCTCAAGCGCGACGCGGTGCCGCAGGTCGCGCTCAACAAGCTCTTCAAGCACACGCCGCTGCAGACGACGTTCGGCTACAACGCGGTCGCCCTCGTCGGCGGCGTGCCGAAGACGCTCTCGCTGCTCGAGCTCGTCACGCACTACCTCGACTTCCAGCGCGAGATCGTCTCACGCCGGGCCAAGCACGAGCTGCGTCAGAACGAGAAGCGCGCGCACGTCCTCCGGGGCTTCCTGATCGCGCTCGACAACCTCGACGCCGTGATCGCACTGATCCGCGGCTCGGCCGATACCGATGCGGCGCGGTCGGGGCTGATGGAGAAGTTCGATCTCTCCGAGATCCAGGCCTCCGCGATCCTCGAGCTGCGCCTGCGCGCGCTGACCGCGCTCGAGCGCAAGGGAGTCGAAGACGAGCACCGCGACAAGATGGAGCGGATCGCCGAGCTGCGCGCGCTGCTCTCCGACGAGGCGAAGATCGACGCGCTGATTCGGGAGGAGCTGCTCGAGCTGAAGTCGATCTACGCCAAGAACGACGACCGCCGCTCCGAGATCGTCGCCGCCGAGGAGGAGCTCGAGCTCGAGGACATGATCGCCGAGGAGGACATGGTGATCGCGATCACGCGCTCGGGCTACATCAAGCGCATCCCGGTCACCGCGTATCGCGAGCAGCGCCGCGGCGGGATCGGCGTGATGGGGATGGACCTCAAGGACGAGGACTACATCGAGCACCTCTTCGTGGCGTCGACGCACGACTTCCTGCTCTTCTTCACGTCGGTCGGCAAGGTCTACCGTCTCAAGGTGCACGAGCTGCCGCTCGGCTCGCGCCAGTCGAAGGGCCGCGCGATCGTCAACCTGCTCCCGTTTGCACAGGCCGAGCAGGTGCGCGCCGTGATCCAGACGCGCAAGTTCGAGGAGGCCGAGTACCTCCTGTTCGCGACGAAGAACGGCGTCGTCAAGAAGACGCGACTCGGCGAGTACAACACGCCGCTGAAGGCGGACGGCATCATCGCGATCAAGATGCGCGAGGGCGACGAGCTCGTCGCGGTGCGCCACGTGTCCGAGGGCGACGACGTCCTCATCGTGTCGCGCAAGGGCCAGGCGATTCGCTTCTCCGAGCAGGACGCGCGCCCGATGGGCCGGTCGACCGAGGGTGTCCGCGGAATGACCCTGCGGGGCGACGACGAGGTGATCACCGCGGAGATCGCGCGCGACGACGCCGACCTCCTCGTCGTGACCGAGAACGGTTACGGCAAGCGGACGCGCGTCTCCGACTACCCGCGCAAGGGTCGTGGCGGGATGGGCGTGAAGACCGTGCAGCTGACGGAGGCCCGCGGCCAGCTCGCCGGCGCCCGCGTCGTCCGCGACGGCTACCAGGTGATGCTGATCTCGACCGGCGGCACCGTGATCAAGATGCCGGTGACCGACGTCAAGCGGCTCGGCCGATCCACGCAGGGCGTGATCGTGATGCGCCTCCGCGACGGCGAGAAAGTGTCGTCGCTCGCGCCGGTCGTCGATCCCGGCGAGGACGAGCGCGAGGAGACCGCTCCGGAGCCGGGTCCAGAAGTGCCCGTGGCGACGTAAGTTTTCGCCACTCTCCTATCACCCTTCGGCGTGATTTTTCAGGTTTCGCCTTCCCTTTTTCGAGTAACAGCTGTATAAGGTGAAACTGAGGGGTCGGGAGGCCACAGACCGAAGGAAGCCAAAAATGGCGTACAGCAAGCAGGTCGATCTGCTCGAGCCGATCGATATGGCCGAGCATCTCGACAAGATCGAGCTCTATCTCGGACAGGTGTGCCAGATCGCCGGCATCTCGAAGATGCAGCTCGACTACTGGACGAACAAGGCGCAGATCCCGACCAAGGGCAAGAAGCAGCGGATCTACGACATGGATGCCGTCGAGACCGTCATGCTCATCAAGCAGGCGAAGGACAAGGGTCTCAATCTCGGCGCCGCGATCGAAGCTGCGCGCCGCTTCCGCGAGCAGAAGAGCTCGCCCATCTCTTCCTAGCCCCAGGGCCCCGACAAGACGCCGCCGACCCCTTTGTGACAACTTGTCACAAGGCCGTTCAGGCGTCTCGTAATGCGGCGGCCGCCTGCTCCGGAGCCAGTGCGTTGATGTAGACGCCGGCCCCGAGCTCGAGCCCGGCGAACTTCGTCGTGCGCGGGACGAGCTCGATGTGCCAGTGCATGCCCTCGTGCAGCCAGGCGTTGAACGGGAACGGGCCGCCGTGCGCCTTCCGGATCCGGCGGACGAGCTCCGCCAGCAGGCGCAGCGCCGGGCCGAGGAGGTCACTGCGCAGGCCCTCAGGCTCCGCGCGCCGCGGCGCGATCTGCACCTCGTAGGGCGCCCGGCTCGCGCGTGGCGCGCCGGCGACCAGCCCGTCGAGCTCGAGGATCGGCTCGGACTCCGGCAGGCCGCGCTCCGCGAGGATGCCCGGCGGCGGACCGGGAAGCCACGCGAGCTGGGAATGCGTGTGCGGCAGGCTGGCACCCGCCTCCTGACCCTCGTTCACGAACGCGAACATCGTCCCGCCGACGTCGCGCGCCCGGCGCTGCCACGCTTCCGCGACCAGGTCGAGCGTCGCGTCGCCGAGCTCCGCGATCGAGTACACGTGCTCCGGCCCGTGGATCACGACCTCCTGTCGCTCGAGCGCGGGGTAGAGGTTCGGCACGACGCGCACGTCCCAGCCGGTCGGGCCGTCGCCGAGCCGCAGTGTCTCCGGCGGCGTCTGATCCTCGTGTCCCGCGCAGAAGGGACACGCGACGGGAGCGTCGCTCACGGGTGCTGCTGCACCCGGCCGTTGCGCGCGCGCGGGCGCGATCGCAGCCCAGCGTCCCGACAGCGGATCGCGCCGGAGATCGGTCACGCCGGAAGGCTACGGGCGGTCGGCCGGGCGCGGCAGGAACGACGAGATGATGTCGACGGGAGCCGGGAAGACGATCGTCGTCGACTGCGACGAGCCGAGCTCGAGCAGCGTCTGCAGATAGCGGAGCTGCAGTGCGACCGGGTGCTCTTCGATCACTTTCGCCGCGTCCTTCAGGCGCTCCGAGGCCTGGAATTCGCCCTCGGCGTTGATCACCTTGGCGCGGCGCTCGCGCTCGGCCTCCGCCTGCCGGGCCATCGCGCGTTGCATCCCCTGCGGGATCTCGACGTCCTTGACCTCGACGATCGAGACCTTGATGCCCCAGGGCGCCGTCTGCTCGTCGATGATCTCCTGCAGGATCGCGTTGATCTTCTCGCGCTCGGAGAGCAGCTCGTCGAGCTGGTGCTGGCCGAGCACCGACCGCAGTGTCGTCTGCGAGATCTGCGACGTCGCCACCATGAAGTTCTCGATCTGCACGATGGCGTCCTTCGGTGCCACGATGCGGAAGTACGCGACCGCGTTGACGCGCACCGGCACGTTGTCCTTCGTGATCACTTCCTGCGGCGGGATGTTGAGCGTGATCGTCCGTAGGTCGACTCTCACCATGCGGTCGACGACCGGGATCAGGATGAACAGGCCGGGGCCCTTCGGCTCCGGCAGCAGCCGGCCGAGGCGGAACACGATTCCGCGCTCGTACTCGCGCGCGACCTTGATCGCCGCAAGCGCGAACAGCAGGACGAAGAAGACGAGGACGACGAGGACGATCAGTGCCGCGGCCACGGGGCGAGCCTACACGGGCCGTACGGCCAGGGAGAGCCCGTCAATGCCCTCGACGCGGACGCGCTGCCCGGGCGCCAGCGGCTCCGGTGAGAGCGCGCGCCACAGCTCGCCGTGCACGAAGACGTAGCCTCCGTCGCGCACGACTCCCTCCATGCCGATGATGTCACTCGGCCCGACCTCGGCCGGCCGCCGCCGCACCTGGACCGCTTTCCCCAGCGCGATCGCCCAGAAGCCGCCGAGAACGGCGGTGACCGTGACGACGAGCGGAACGGACGTGTGGTACGGCGCCGGCGCCTTGTGGAAGAGCGTGACGAGCCCGATCGCGATCGCGACGAGGCCCGACAGCGTGAGCGCGCCGTGGGAGGTCACGTGGGCGTCGACGACGAGGAGTGCGACGCCGAGCAGCACGAGGATCAACCCGGCCCACGAGAGCGGCAGCACGCTGAAGCCGAAGAGCGCCGTCACCATGCAGATCGCGCCGAACGCGCCCGGGATGACGACGCCGGGGTGGAAGAGCTCGAAGCCGAGCCCGGCGATGCCGGCGAGGAACAGCAGCCCGATCACGTTCGGGTCGATGAGCGTCGACAGGAAGCGCGTGAAGAACCCGGGTTCGACCGTCGTCACGTCGGCGCCCTTCGTGTTCAGCGTGTAGTGCCGCGGGATCGTCTTGCGTCCGTCGATGCGCGTCATCAGCGCGGGGATCGAGGGTGCGATCAGATCGATGACGTTCATGCGGAGCGCCTCGTCGGCGGAGAGGTTCGACGCCTTCCGCACGGCCAGGTCGGCCCACTTCGCGTTCCGCCCGTGCGTCCGGGCGAGCACGCGCAACGAGGCCGCGGCGTCGTTGACGACCTTTCGGCGCAGGTCCTTGTCGAGGTCCTGGCCGCTCCCGCTGATCGGCGTCGACGAGCCGATGTTCGTCTCCGGTGCCATCGCGAGCACGTCCGCCGCCTGGCCGATCCAGACGCCGGCCGACGCTGCGCGTGCACCGTTCGGCCAGACGTAGACGACCACGGGGACGCGCACGGAGAGCTCCTTCTTGACGATCTTCCGCATCGACTCGGAGAGGCCGCCGGGAGTGTCGACCAGGATCAGCGCCGCGTCGTAGTGCTCGCGCGCTGCCTTGTCGAGCTGGCTGTTGACCCAATCGGCGGTGACGGGGTTCACCTCGGCGTCGAACCGGATCGCCAGGACGCGTGGCGCTGCGCTCGCAGCCGGCGCCGCCGAGGCGGCTACGAGGAACGCCAGCAGAAGCAGTCGTTTCACGGTTGTAAGGATTGTATGCGGGAGAGGGTGTTTGGCCTTGTTGCCGAAGGCGACCTCCGGCACCGTTCGTCGGGGTCCAACCGATGAGGAAGCTCCTAGTCGCCACCGCGCTCGCGCTCGCCCTGCCTTCTGTTGCCTCTGCGGGCAACGTCGCCATGGTCGCACGCGACGTTCCACTGGGCGCTCGCTCGCTGCAGGCGGCCGCGCCGCCGATGCGGTTCAACATGCTCGGCGTCCACTGGCGCGGCGCCGGGTCGGTGGAGGTCCGGACGCGCAGCCTCCGCGGAGCCTGGCGCACGTGGCAGGACGTGGACGACGACGCGCGTCCCGATATCGGCTCGCTCGAGCGCGCACGCGGCGTGCGCGACGGCAACCTCGTCTGGACGGGCGCGTCGTCCGCGGTGCAGTTCCGGACCCACGGCCGCGTTGCGGCGCTCCGGGCGTACTACCTCTGGTCGCGGGTGACGACCGTGCCGACGAGACACGTGTCGATGGCGGGCTCGCCGGCGATCGTCCCGCGGTCGGGCTGGTTCGCCGACGAGAAGATCCTGCGCGCCAAGCCGCTCTATGCCCCGGCGCTGCGGTACGCCGTCGTCCATCACACCGCCGGGACAAATGCGTACACCCCGGCGCAGTCGGCGGCGATCGTCCGCGGCATCGAGGTCTACCACGTCAAGGGGAACGGCTGGAACGACATCGGCTACAACTTCCTCGTCGACCGCTACGGCACGGTGTACGAGGGGCGCGGCGGCGGCATCGAGCGCCCGGTGATCGGCGCGCACGCCGAGGGCTTCAACACAGGCTCGGTCGGCGTTTCGATGATCGGCAACTTCAAGGCTGCGACCCCGCCGGCGGCACAGCAGAGCGCCGTCGCTAATCTCATCGCATGGCGGCTCGACGTCGCGCACGTCGACCCGCTTTCGAAGGTGGTCGTCACGTCCGGCGGCAACGCGAAGTACCGCGCGGGAAAGGTCGTGACGCTGCGCGCCGTCTCGGGGCACCGTGACACCGGCCCAAGCGAGTGCCCGGGAGCGCGTGCGTACGCCCTGCTGCCGGCGCTCGCGCAGCGCATCTCGAGGATCGGCCTGCCCAAGCTCTACTCGCCGACAGCGGTCGGAGCCCTCGGTGGCCCGATCCGCTTCCAGGGGCGGCTGTCGTCCGCCCGGGCCTGGACGGTGACCGTCGCAGACGCGAAGGGGAAGACGCTTGCACGCGGGACCGGCCGCGGCTCGCTCGTCGACTGGACGTGGACCTCGGCCGGTGCGGGCAAGGGACCGTTCACGTGGACGATCGACGCCGGCGCCGCCGTCCGGCCGGCGACGGGCGTTCTGGGAAAGGGGACCGTGCCCCCGCCGCCGGCGACGCTTGCGGGACTCACGGCGGCCCCGGCGGTGCTCTCGCCGAACGCCGACGGCTCGGGCGGCGTCGCGACGATCTCCTTCACGCTCGGCGTGCCGGCACAGGTGATCGCATCGGTCGCCGACTGGAACGGCGGCGCGGCGGTCCCGGTCTTCACCGCCGGGCTCCCGGCCGGCCCAGGCTCGTTCCAGGTCGCGGCCGGGACGTTGCCGGACGGCCGCTACACGCTCCTCGTCACCGCTACGCCGACGGGCGGCAAGGCCGTCTCGCAGCAGTTGGAGCTCGTGGTCGACCGCACGCTGGGGTCGTACGCAGCGGCACCCGCGGCCGTGTCGCCGAACGGCGACGGGGTCTCCGACACGCTGACGCTCTCGTTCGTCCTCGCGGCGGACGTTCCGGTGCGCTTCGAGATCAAGAAGGCCGGCGCCTTCGTCGCGAGCGTGTTCGCCGGGCCCCTGACCGCAGGGTCGCACGTCCTGAGCTGGGACGGGCTGAGCGCCGGGGTGCGCGTGCCGGACGGGAGCTATGACGCGGTCGTGACCGTGACCGATGCGCTCGGCGACGTGCCGTACTCGCTCCCGTTCGCGATCGACACGACGCCGCCCGTCCTCACCCTGCTGGAGCTCGCACGCCTGCGCTTCCAGCTGAGCGAGCCGGCGACGCTGACGCTGCTCGTGAACGGCACGACGTTCGAGTACGTCGCCCCGAAGAGCGCGTTCACGGTCCCGTGGACGGGCGGAACGGTCACGTCCGTCTCGGCCCAGGCCCGGGACGGAGCCGGCAACGTGAGCGCGATTGTCAAGAGCCCCTAGGGCGGGCGGTACCGGTCGGCACTAGAGTAGGGGCGGCTTTGCAACCGCCCAGGACCCAGACCCGTCCAATCAAACGCGACTTGCGCCCCGACAGGCCGCTCGTCTACGAGAACCTCTCCGATCCGATCCTGGTGCGACGCGCAAAAGACGGTGACCGGCTGGCTCTGGCCGCGCTCTGCGAGCGGCACGCGCCGCGCGTGGAGCGGATCGCCCTCCACCTGCTCCGCGACCCGGAGGACGCGCGCGACGCTGCGCAGGAGAGCCTCGCGAAGCTGGTCGTCCGGATCCGCCAGTTCCGCGGCGAGGCCGCCTTCTCGACGTGGCTCCACCGGCTCGTCGTGAACACCTGCAAGGACGTCGCGCAGGCGAAGCTCGCCCGCCGCACCGAGCCGCTCGAGGAGGACACGCGCGTCGCGCGCGACGGCGATCCGGTTGCGGCCCTCGCCGCCTCGGAGGCCCGCCGCGAGCTCGGCCGCAGCCTCGCCGAGCTGCCGCCCGCGCAGGCCCGCGTCGTCGCCCTCAAGGACGCCTTCGATCTGCCGTTCGAGGACGTCGCGCTCCTCACCGGCCTCCCCGTGGGGACGGCGAAGTGCTACGCGCACCGCGGCCGCAGCGGCCTTCGCGAGCGGCTGTCGGCATGACCGACGTCCTGCTCGGGCGGCGCGAGATCGAGGAGATCCTCCCGCACCGCGACCCTTTCCTGCTGATCGACGAGGTGCTGGAGCTCGTGCCCGGCGAACGCGTCGTCGCGCGCAAGGTCGTCACCGACGAGGACTGCGCGGGCCACTTTCCCGGCAATCCGATCATGCCGGGCGTGAAGATGGTCGAGGCGCTCGCCCAGTGCGGCGCCGTCGCCGTCCTCAGCCAGGAGGAGAACAAGGGCAAGCTCGCGCTCTTCGCCGGCATCGACGACGTCCGCTTCAAGCGCGTCGTGCGGCCGGGCGACGTGCTGACGCTGCAGTGCGACGTCGAGACGGTCCGCGGCCCGATCGGCAAGGGCAAGGCGCGGGCCACCGTCGACGGCGAGCTCGCCGTCAGGGGCACGCTGACGTTTGCGGTGGAGCAATGATCGGGCGCGCGAACGGGAAGCCCGTCTCGATCACCGGTCTCGGGTGCAGCGTCCCGGACCGCGTCGTCACGAACGACGACCTTTCGCAGATCGTCGAGACCTCGGACGAGTGGATCTTCTCTCGGACCGGCATCAAGGAGCGGCGCCTCGCCGACGGCCCGCTCGCGATGAGCGACCTCGCCTACCCGGCGGCGAAGGATGCGCTCGAGCAGGCGGGTGTCGATCCGAGCGAGATCGACGTCCTGATCGTCGCGACGGTGACGCCGGACATGGCGTTTCCGTCGACCGCGGCGATCCTCGCCGACCGGCTCGGCATGCCCGACGCGGCCGCGTACGACCTCTCCGCCGGCTGCACGGGCTTCATGTACGCCATCGCCCAGGCGTACGGGATGCTCGCCGCAGGCCTGTCGAAGAAGGCGCTGGTCGTGGGCGGAGACGTCCTCTCGTCGATCATGGACTGGACCGACCGCTCGACGCTCGTCCTGTTCGGTGACGGCGCCGGAGCGGTCGTGATCGAGCAGGTCGGCGACGGGGGCTTCCTCGGCTTCGAGCTCGGGGCTGACGGCGGCGGCGGAGCGAACCTGTGGCTCCCGGGGAGCGGGACGCGCCACTTCGAGGACCCGGACAAGTTCATCAAGATGAACGGGCGCGAGGTGTTCAAGTTCGCGACCCGGGTGATGGTGACCTCGGCGGAGGCGATCCTCGAGGAGTGCGGCCTGACCGTCGAGGACGTCGACGTCTACGTCCCGCACCAGGCGAACATCCGCATCATCGACCATGCTGCGAGGAAGCTCGGGTTCCCGGAGGAGAAGGTGGTCGTGAACGTCGATCGC
>DASXTR010000298.1:0-7103 GCA_036505325.1 Gaiellaceae bacterium | reverse complement strand
CCGTCTTCGTGCCAAGATCGCGATGTGCGCATCGATCTCGTGCGCGACCCGCCGGCGGACGCCGTCCGCCCGCTGCTCCGCGAATACGCGGACTCCCTCGGGTTCCCGCTCGACTTCCAGGACTTCGAACGCGAGCTGGCGCAGCTTCCCGGCGACTATGCCCCGCCGCGCGGTCTGCTGCTGCTCGCGCGCGTGAACGACGAAGACGCCGGATGCGTCGCGCTGCGCCCGCTCGGCGGGGACACCTGCGAGATGAAGCGCCTCTACGTCCGCGCCGAGCACCGCGGTGCAGGGCTCGGGCGCCTGCTCGCGGAGGCCGTCGTCGCCGAGGCACGCGGACTCGGCTACGCGCGCATGCGCCTGGACACCGTGCCGGGGATGGAGTCGGCGCAATCGCTGTACCGGCGGCTCGGGTTCACCGAGATCGAGCCGTACACGGCGAACCCCGTCGACGGCGCGCGGTTTCTCGAGCTCGTCCTCCGCTGAAGCGCACTAGCATGCGCCGCGAGTGGGTCTCGTCGCGCTCGTGCTCGCTTCCCTCTGCGTCGCCGCGCCGGTGTCGTACTCGGCGCCTCCCGACCGCGGTGCGCCGGCGATCCCGTGGGTACACGCGGGATCCGTCTCCGGCTACCTCTTCTACTACGGCGCACCCGGCCCCTGGCGCTCCGACCGCGAGCGCGCGATCGTCGCGACCCGCGGCGGCGGTCCGGGCTTCAGCACGAAGATCCTCTGGCACGTCCAGGGCGGCTACGGCCGCGTCATCGTCATCGGGAGCCGACTCGACGGCGCCGGCCGCTTCCGACAGTCCTACCAGGGGATCGCCGGAAGCTACTTCCCCTCGTACCTGATCGTCCCGTCGGCCGGCTGCTGGCGCGTGACGGTGTCGAGCGCCGGGCGACGCACCTCGTTCGCCTTCCGCGCAGTCGATCTCTAGAGCCCGGACAACGAGTCGCGGATGGGATCGAAGTCGCGGTCGGACGCGGCGAGCTCGCGGTACGAGGGGTCGAGTGCGACCGAGCGCCGCAGGTGCGCAAGCGCGTCCTCGCGCGCGCCCGCGAGCGACTCGAAGCAGGCGAGGTTGTAGAGCGTCATCGCGTCGTCCGGGTCGCGATCGAGCGCGCGCCGCATCGCGCCCGCCGCCTCGGTGTGGCGGCCCTCCTCGGCGAGCCGGTACGCGCGGCGCGCCGCGTCCCACGACGTCCAGATCCCGACGAGCCTGCGGAGCTCGGCGATCGGCTCGGGATGGTCTTCCACCCGCAGATCGCAGATCCGGTCGATGCCCTCGCGCGACTCCGACCTGGCGCCGACGCGCTCGACCACGACCGCGGCCGACTGCTGCCCTCGCCGGTCGCCGCCTGCCGACTGTCCCGCCTCGAGCGCCGCCACGAGCCGCTCGACGAGCGGCCCAACTGTCTTCTCGAAGGCGTGCTCCATGGCGGCGACGACGGCCTCGCCCGCGAGGATGTTGCCCTGCACGGCGAATCCGGCGCCGACGCGGTGTCCGGCCCAGTCGAGGCACTCGCGCCCGGTGAACGCCGCCGCGCGGCCGTCGGCCCCCACGACGCCGAGCTGACGCGTCTCGCGCCCCTCGTCGCCGTCGAGGACGCGCTCGAGCGCCTCGTCGGGCGAGGCGCCGCGCGCGAGCTCCTCGAGCGCGCGCCGTCCGTAGACCGCGACGCCCGCGGCCTGTGTCGCGACTGCGCCGACCCCGGCCGCCGCCCACGGCACGACCGAGCCGACGGAGAAGTACTTCGACTCCACCGCGCACCCGACCTCACCGGCCTCGAGGTCGGCGGCGACGATGGAGAAGGTTCCGCAGGTCGACGAGATGCCACAGCTTCGCACGGGGGGCGTACACGGCGACACGCCGCTGCAGCGGCTCGCACAGCTCGAGCGACGGCCACTGCGGGCCGGGCGGCTCGCCGTGCGACTCTTCCTCCCTCACTGCAGCCTGATGCGCGGGTCGATCCACGCGTAGAGGACGTCGACGACGAGGTTCAACGCGAGGATGCAGATCGTCGCGAACACGATCACCCCTGCGTCACGGGGAAGTCGACGTTGGTCACCGCCTGGATCGCGACCTGACCGAGCCCCGGGAGGCCGTACACCGTCTCGGTGAAGACGGAAGCCGCCGAGCGCGAGGCCGACGTCCAGGCCGAGCAGCGTGACGATCGGCGAGGTGGAGCTTGAAGCCGATGAAGTACGCCGCGATCAGCCCGATCCAGACCGGATGGGCGGAGATGCCGATCAGCACGAGCGTCATCGTGAGTCGGTCGAGCAGCGACCGCGGGCGCAGCGCCGACAGGATGCCGGCGGGGATCGAGACCAGCAGCCAGGCGATCATGCCGCCGAAGACGAGCGACGCGGTGACCGGAGCGGCGCGCAGCACGACGTCGTTCACGCTGCGCCGGTTCGTGAACGACCGGCCGAGCGAGTGGTGCACGACGAGGCGGTCGAGGAACTTCGCGTACCGGACGTAGATCGGCTTGTCGAGGTCCAGGTACTGCTGCGCCCGCTCGATGCACTCGGGGGTCGCGCGCTGACCGCACATGAGCCGCGCCGGGTCGGCCGGGATCAGGAAGAAGAGGCACGTCCTTTCCGACGGGCGAGGCGCCGGGGCCCCGCCGTTTCGGCGGGGTCCCGGCGCCCACTGGAGGGTCCCTACTTCACACAGGCGGCGGCGAGGTCGTTTCCGTAGATGTTGTTGTAGGTGAAGCACCCGAAGTTCTTCGAGACGAAGATGCGGTCGTTCGAGTTCGCGCGAGGCGCCCACGGGACGGCGTTCTTCATCAGGTCGATGTCGAGCGCGCCGTAGCTCGAGTACCGCTTGGGCCCCGACAGCAGCGACGCCTGCGTCATCTTCTGGTTGTACTTCGGGTCGTTGAAGTACGAGTAGTTGTTGTTGTTCGACGCCTGGATGTTGCGGCCGTCGAGCAGCACGTTGATGAAGTCGTACGGGTCGGCGTAGTCCGCCACCCAGCCTTCGTCGGCGATGTCGAACGGCTCGCCGCGCGTGCCTTCCTTCTGGATCTGGACGGCGCGTGAGAACTGCTTCACCTCGACGTCGAGACCGATCTGCTTCAGGTTGAACTGCAGGATCTGCGCCCGCAGCGGGCACGACCCCGAGTTGCACGTGTAGACGACGATCTTTCCGTCGCGGGTGTGGCCACTCGCGTGCTTCTTCGCCGTGGTCAGATCCGGTCCCTTGATCGGGTACAGGCTCGCGTCGCGGAAGCCCGCGAGGCCCGGCGGGAGGATCTGGTCGGTGCGCTTGCCGGCGAGGTACCCGCTCTGCGCGAGCATCGCCTTCCGGTCGATCGCGTAGTTGATCGCCCGGCGCAGCTGTGGGTTGTTCTGGAAGATCGGCCGACTCGTGTTCATCGCCAGGTAGTTCACGGCGAGGATCGGCTTCACGAAGAAGCGCCCCTTGTTCACGCCGTACTTCTGCGCGATCTCCGCGTACGCGGAGGGCGGAACGCCGTCGGCCGCGTAGTCGGTCTCGCCGCCCTCGACGCGGAGGCGGATCGCCTCGAGCGAGTTGCCGACGGTGTACACGAACTGGTTGACGTTGTGCGGCCGCTTGCCCTTGTAGTACGGGTTGCGCTTCACGACGATCGACTTGTTCGCCGTTCGCTCCGCGACGTAGTACGGACCCGCCGACGGCGGCGTCTCGACGCCGTTCGGGTCACGCGCGAGGTTGGTCGGGATCGCCGAGAAGAACGGCATCGCCATCCGGGCCAGGAAGTCCGGTGCCGGCTTCGAAAGCGTCACGATCAGGTGGTTGCCGCGCACCCGCACGCCCGAGACGGGCGTCTGGTGCGAGCCGACGATGTCCTCCATGAACGCCGTCGCGGGCGACTGCAGCTTCGCGTCGGCGAGGCGGTCGAATGCCGCCTTGAAGTTCTCGGCGGTCACCGGCTGGCCGTTCGAGAACTTCGTGAAGCCCGCGTTGACCGTGAAGTCGTAGACCCGGCCGTTGTTGCTCACCTTCGGCAGCCCGGCGGCCGCCTCCGGCACGAGCTGCGCCGAGCGGGCGCCGTTCTCGTCCGGGTAGTTCACGAGCTTGAGCTGCGTCGCGTACTCGAGCTCCCAGCCGGGCGCGTAGTACGAGAGCGCGGGGTCGGTGTAGTCGAGGTCGTTCCGCAGGTCGATCTGGATCGTTCCGCCGGCCTTGGCGCCGCGCGCGGCGGACGCGCCCGCCGCCACGATCGCCGCAAGCAGCACGACGAGAGCGATCGCGACCAGATGGTGTCGCTTCGTCAACGTCTCCTCCTTCGTCAACTGGACGCGAGTCGCGTCCTCGCGAATGGAGACGTGCGCACGCTGCTGCTGTTGATACGCCCGTTCGATGACTGCATGAACGAACGAGATACCTGCAGCTGTAGACGAGTGCGCCGAACCCGCGCGGGACGCGTCCGCTCACCGCGCGGGCCGGAGCATGTCGTGGTTCGAGCCTAGCTGCGCGTCGTCAGGCGGAGCAACTGCAACAACGCATCACGGAATGACGATTCGTCACCAAGTTATGTTGCGCGCGCGCAGAGCAGCGGTGCCGAATTCATTTCGGCACCGCACGCAAGCGCAGCAGGGTCCATCACCCGCGCGAAATACCTTCGAGCGAAGCGAGAAGGGACATTTCGCGCGGGGATTCATGCGCACAGCAGCGGAGATACGTCCGTGTTCCGATCGCGGCCGTTCATCAAGCCGAGTTCCGAGCACACCGTTCGTGCGGCCTCGGTGAACGCGGAGGCTTCCTTGCGCAGCCGGCGCTCGCGGTTCCACGCGAGGGCGACGACGCGGGCGGAGATCGCGTCCGGGGGATCGAGCTGGAGCACGGTCGTCTCGGTTGCGGCCTCGTCGACAGCGAGTCGCGGCACGATCGCGGCGCCGAGGCCTGCACCGACGAGCGCCTGCACGGTTGCGCTCGCCTCCGACTGCAGCACGAACCGCGGCTCGATCCCCCGCGCGCGCAGGTGCGCCTCGACACGCGCGCGCGTCGGCGCGTGCGCCACGAGCGGCAGCTCGCCGACGGCGTGGAGCTGAATCGGCTCGCCGCGCCGCGCCAGCGGCGTCCCGGCCTGGACGAGAACGACGTACGGGTCGCGGAAGAGCGCGATGCCGTCGAGCGGCCCGGAGGGGAGCGGCAGCTCGGCGAACGCGAGGTCGACGTCGCCGCGGACGACGAGCTGGAGCAGCCCCTCGACCGTCTCGCTCTCGCTGAGCGTCACCGCGACGTCCGGCCGCAGCAGCCCGAAGGTGCGCAGAAGCGCGGGTACGACACGTGCGGTGACGTCCTGCATCGACCCGACGCGGAGGGCCGTGGTGCCGCCTCCGTCGAGCGCGGCCAGGTCTGCCTGCGCCGCGCGCATGCGCGCGATGACGGCGTCGGCGTGACCGAGGAGCACTTCGCCGGCGGGTGTGAGCGCGATCGGACGAGTGCCGCGCGAGCGCTCGATCAGCCGCTTCCCGGTCAGCGCCTCGAGGGCTGCGATCTGGTGGCTGATCGCCGACTGGACATAGCCGAGGCGCTCCGCCGCACGCCGGAACGACCCTTCCCGGGCGACGGCCTCGAGGGCGGCGAGGTGCCTCAACTCGATCCCGAACCAATGCTCGCCGGCCATGCTCGTTCCGACGAGCACTAGAGGTAGCGGATTGTCGATCGGGAGGTGCTTAACGTTGACTTAACGGGGGTACGAGCGGCTGCGATGGCCGAGTCGGTGCATGTCGAGCTGCCACGGAAGGAGTTCGGCGAGGACCTCGTGAAGACGCTCCAGGCTCACGGGTTCGACGCGGAGGTCGTGGACGGCGAGGATCGCTACGAGCTCCACGTGAGCTATTCCGTCGACGAGAAGGAGCGGCTGCTCGGCGATGTGGCGAACGTGATCGAGAGCTGGCTCGGCGACCGGATGATGCCACTCGTCGTCGAGCGCGCGGACGGCCACTGCGTGCTCCGCCCGCCCGCCGAATAACCCTCGACCACCCTCGAGGTGCCTTGCACCTTCACGTGAACGTGCGCCGCACCCTCGTGTGAACGTGCGAGGCACGGGTGCGGAACGACGGCGGGGCCTCGGAGGGCCCCGCCGCTTCGAGACCACCGTCAGGCGCTACTTCATGCACAGCGCCGCGAGGTCGACGCTGTAGATCGAGTTGTAGGTGAAGCACCCGACCCGCTTCGACACGAAGATGCGGTTGTTGCCGTTCGACCGGGGGGCGAACGGGACCGCGTTCTTCATGATGTCGACGTCGAGCGCGCCGTAGGTCGAGTACCGCTTCGGCCCCGCCAGCATCGACGCCGCCGTCATCTTCTTGTTGTAGGCGGGGTCGTTGAAGTACGCGAGGTTGTGGTTGTTCGACGCCTGGATGTTCCGGCCGTCGAGCAGCACGTTCACGAAGTCGTACGGATCGGCGTAGTCGGCCGTCCACGACTCGTCCGCGATGTCGAACGGCTCGCCGCGCGTGCCCTCCTTCTCGATCTGCACCGGACGCGAGAACTGGTTGATCTCGACGTCGAGCCCGATCTGCTTCAGGTTGAACTGGAGGATCTGCGCGCGCAGCGGGGCCGCACCGCGGTTCTGCGTGTACAGGACGATCTTGCCGTCGCGCGTGTGGCCTTTCGCGAGCTTCTGCGCGACCTTCTCGTTCACGTTCTTCAGCGGGTACAGGTCGGCGTCACGGAAGCCGGCCATCCCGGGCGGAAGGATCTGGTCGGTCCGCTTGCCGGCGAGGTAGCCGCCCTGCTGCAGGAGCACCTTCCGGTCGATCGCGAAGTTGATCGCCTTCCGGAGCGGCACGTTGTCCTTGAAGATCGGCCGCGACGTGTTCAGCGCCAGGTAGCTCGTGACGAGCAGCGGGCGGACGTAGAAGCGGTCCTTGTTGATCCCGTACTTCCCGGCCACCTCGGCATACGCCGACGGCGGGATCCCGCCTGCGGCGTAGTCGCTCTGAGCCGACTCGACACGCAGGCGCGTCGCCTCGAGGCTGTTCCCGATCGTGTAGACGATCTGGCTCAGGTTCTGCGGGCGCGTGCCCTTGTAGTACGGGTTCCGCTTGAGCACGATCTGCTTGTTCGCCTCGCGGGACGCGATGTAGTACGGGCCGGCCGCGGC
>DASXTR010000297.1:0-5077 GCA_036505325.1 Gaiellaceae bacterium | reverse complement strand
CCCGCATGGAACCTCCCGCGTCGACAGCGCGATTTAACACTGCCGGGCGCGCGCGGGCCAATGCCTGAGAGACTCCGCGCCATGAGGCTCCAGGGGCGTCGCTGCCTCGTCACGGGCGGCGCGAGCGGTATCGGACGCGCGACGGCACAGGTGTTCGCCCGCGAAGGAGCGCGGGTCGCGATCCTCGACGTCGACGGCGAAGGCGCCACTCGCGTGGCCGGCGAGCTCGAGGGGGCGCTCGCGCTTCACGCCGACGTTGCCGACGAACGCGCGATGGAGGAGGCGTTCCACGCGGTCGACGCGGAGCTCGGTGGTCTCGATGTAGTCGTCGCGAGTGCGGGAGTCGCTGCCGAGGGGTCGCTCGAGGAGATCGACCCGCCTCGGTTCGACGCCGTGGTCGGGATCAACCTCCGGGGCTCGTACCTCGCCGCGCGGCTCGGGATTCCGCGCCTGCGCGCGTCCGGCGGCGGCTGCCTCGTCTTCGTCAGCTCGAACGCGGGCCTCGTCGCGCGCGCCTTCGACCCCGTCTACGGCGCGACCAAGGCCGCGCAGATCCAGCTGATGCGGTCGCTCGCGCTGTCGCTCGCGGCCGACCGGATCCGGGTCAACGCCGTCTGCCCCGGCCCCGTGGACACTCCAACACTGTGGCGCGGCGTGGAGCACGACCGCCGGCACGAGGCGCTCGCCGGGTTGCTGGCGTCCGTCCCGCTCGGTCGCACGCTCGGTCGCGTCGCCGACCCCGAGGAGGTCGCCGAGGCGATCCTGTTCCTCGTCTCGCCCGAGGCCGGATACGTCACCGGCGCGGCGCTGCCGGTCGACGGCGGCAAGGCCGCGGGACTGCAGATCTTCTGATGCCGTTCGACCGCGTCCGCGCCGCGCTCGAGGAGGCCGGGGTGCGGCAGGCCGTGCTCTCGCACCCGGAGACGCTCGCGCACCTCGGGTGCTTCGAGCGGCCCGACGAGGACTGGCCCGTCTCGAATCCGTTCGTCGCGGTCCCCGCGCTGCTCGTTCTCGGGCCGCGCGACGCGGTTCTCGTCGCCGCCGACTTCCACGCGGGTGACGTACGCGCGAGCGCCGCGCGCGTCGTCACCTACCGCTCGTACGACTACGAGCGGGCGCCCGATCCCACGGGCGAGCTGCGGACCGCCTTCCTTGCGGCGCTCGACGACGCGGGCCTCGAGCGCGGTCCGACCGGCGTCGAGACGGGCCACCTGCCCCACGTCGTCGCCGAGTGGCTGCGCGAGGCCGGCCGGACGCCGGTCGACTTCGTCGCGCCGAGGGAGTCGAAGCTCGACGCGATCCGGCGCGCGAGCCGCCTCTGCGACGTCGTGCAGCAGACGATCAAGGACCACGCCGAGCCGGGCGTCAGCGAAGCGGAGCTGGCAGGTCTGGCCGCCGCAGCGATGTTCCGGGAGGCCGGCCGTCGCGTCCCGGCGATCCTCACCGTGACGACCGGGGCCGACGCGACGGCGACCGGCGGCGGCGTCGCGACCGCACGCGTCGTCCGGCCCGGCGATCTCGTCCTCACGGACACCTCGCCGTGGATCGACGGGGCCTGGTCGGACACGGCCAACGCCGTGTACGTCGGGACGCCCGACGCGGAGACCCGCCGCCGCTTCGACGCGGTCCGGCGGGCGCTCCACGAGGGGATCGCGCTCTGCCGGCCCGGGGCGGTGGCGAAGGACGTTGACCGGAAGGTGCGCGCCCTCCTTGCCGACCACGGACCGACGTACCCGCACCACACGGGCCACGGGATCGGGGCCGCCTGGTCGGAGGAGCCGCGGATCACGCCGTACAACGACCTGCGGATCGAGGAGGGGATGGTGCTCGCGCTCGAACCCGCGATCTACCTGCCGGGGTGGGGCGGGATCCGCCTCGAGCACGTCTTTCACGTCGCCGCCGGCGGCAACGAGATCCTGACCCGGTTCGAGCACACGCTGTGAAGGTCGCAAGCGTCGAGCCCGTTCCGGTCAGCGTCCCGTACCGGCACCGCGAGGTCAGCTCTCTCGTTGCCCGGGACGGAGTCAGCGACGTCCTCGTCAAGGTCACGACGGACGACGGCCTCGTCGGCTGGGGCGAGGCGTGCTGCGGCGCCGACACGGCCTCGGTCGAAGCGGCGCTCCGCGCGATGACGCCGTTCGTCCTCGGCCGCGACCCGTGGAACCGCGAGGCGATGCGGCGCGACCTGTTCACGCACGGCCTGTGGCAGTTCCGCACCGGCACCGGCAACTTCGCCTGGGCGGGGATCGACATGGCCCTGTGGGACGTCTGCGGCCGCGCCTGTGGCCAGCCGGTCTGGAGGCTGCTCGGCGGGCTGCAGGTGCAGGAGGCGACGTACTTCTACTACCTCGCCCGCGGGACCCCGGAGAGCCTCGCCGCCCAGGTCGATGACGGCCTGCAGGCAGGCTTCGACGTCTTCTACCTGAAGGTCGGTGTCGACGACGCGGAGGACCTCGGGATGGTCGCGGCCGTGCGCGAGGCGCTCGGCCCGGGACCGCGCCTCCGGCTCGACGCGAACGGAACCTGGACCGTCCCCCAGGCGCTACGCAACCTGCGCGCGCTGGCCGAGTACGACATCGACTTCGTCGAACAGCCCGTTCGCGACCACCCGGTGGGCCAGCTCGGCGAGATCCGCGCGCGGGTGCCGATGGCGGTCTGCGCGAACGAGGGCCTCTGGTCGGAGGCGGACGCCTACGCGCGCATCCGCGCGCGCGACGCCGACGTCTACTGCTTCTCGGCGTACTGGGTCGGCTCGATCGGGAGCTTCCATCGCCTGTCGTGGCTCGCGGCGTACGAAGGGCTGCTGGTCTGCAAGCACACCCACGGCGAGCTCGGCCTCGCCGCCGCGGCGGGCCACCACGTCGTGCTGACGCTGCCGAACGGCGTCGACGGACACCAGCAGACGGCCTACCTGATGGAGCACGACATCCTCACCGAGCCGCTGCCCATCGCGACGGGCCCGCGCTGGGGTCCGATCGAGGCTCCCGGGCTCGGCGTCGACGTGGACGAGAACGCGGTCGCCGAGGCAGGCGCGCGCTACCGGGCAGAGGGGCAGTATCTCCCGTGGCAGCCCGACCAGATTGCAAAGGAGGCGCGGTGAGCGGGAGGTTGGACGGCAAGGTGGCGCTCGTCGTCGGCGGCGGCTCGGGCATGGGTCGCGCCGGAGCAGCGGCGATGGCCGCGGAGGGTGCGTCGGTGGCCGTCGCCGATCTCGCCGCCGACCGCGCCCAGCACGTCGCCGAGTCGATCGCGGAGTCGGGCGGCACGGCCGCGGCGTTCCACGTCGACGTCACCTCGTCGCCGCTCGTGGAGCGCCTCGTCGAGGAGACGGTAGCGCGCTTCAGGCGCATCGACGTCCTCTACCACTGCGCGGCGGACGTCCACTTCGTCAACACGCAGGACAAGCGCCTGACCGAGCTCGACGACGCCGTCTGGCAGCGGATGATCGACATCCACCTCACCGGCACGTTCTACGTCCTCAAGCACGTCGGGCGGCGGATGCTCACCCAGCAGTCGGGGTCGATCATCGTTTCGAGCACGGTGGACGCCCTCGTCGGCTGCGCCGGGCTCGACTCGTACACGGCCGCGAAGGGCGGCGTCACTTCCCTCGTGCGCTCGTTCGCGGCCGGCATGGGCCCGGACGGCGTCCGCGTGAACGCGATCGCTCCGAGCTTCGTCTCGACCGAGCCGCAGCTGGTCTGGCTGGACGACGACCGCGCCCGTGAGACGATCCAGAGTCTCCACGTCCTGCCGATCCCGACGCCGGAGCAGATCGCCCCATTCGTGGTCTACCTCGCGAGCGACGAGTCGTCCGCCGTGACCGGGACGGTCTTCCCCGTGGACGCCGGCTACACGGCGTTCAAGGCGCAGACCGACGTGATGGGCGTGATGCAGGCGGGCTACTGAGCACGCGGGGCCGACCGATGGCCGCAATCGAGCTCCACGGCGTCACGAAACGCTTCCCGGACGGCACCGTCGCCGTCAAGGACCTCGACCTCACGGTCCGGGACGGCGAGTTCATGATTCTGGTCGGCCCGTCGGGCTGCGGGAAGACGACCGCGCTCCGGCTCGTCGCCGGCCTCGAGAAGACCACCGAGGGCGAGATCCGCATCGGCAACCGTGTCGTGACCGATCTGGAGCCCGGCGCGCGCGACATCGCGATGGTCTTCCAGAACTACGCCCTGTACCCGCACATGACGGTCCTCGACAACATCGGCTTTCCGCTTCGGATGAAGGACGTCAAGAAGCCCGAGATCGCCGAGCGCGCCCGTCAGGCCGCGGCGCTGCTCGGAATCGACGACCTGCTGCACCGCAAGCCGGGCGAGCTCTCCGGCGGCCAGCGTCAACGGGTGGCGATGGGACGCGCGATCATCCGCCATCCGCAGGCGTTCCTGATGGACGAGCCTCTGTCGAATCTCGACGCCCAGCTGCGCGTGCAGATGCGCGCAGAGCTGGTGAAGCTGCACCGCACGCTCGGGGTCACGACGGTCTACGTCACGCACGACCAGACCGAGGCGATGACGCTCGGCCAGCGAGTCGCGGTGCTGAACAAAGGCGTCGTCCAGCAGGTGGACGAGCCTCAGCGCCTCTACCACCATCCCGCGAACACGTTCGTCGCGCGCTTCATCGGCAGCCCGCCGATGAACTTCCTCCAGGGACGCCTCGACGGCGACGGAGTCGAGGTCGGCAGTCACCGGCTCCCGCTCCCGGACGAGCTCAGGCGCGCGCTTCGTACAACCGAGAGCAACGTGCTCGTCGGGCTGCGTCCGGAGTTCTTCGCCGACGCGGGCGGCGCCGCCGGCGCCTCGAAGCCCGTCATGCGCGCCCTCGTCGAGGTCACGGAGCAGCTCGGACCCGAGACCTACGCGTACTTCCGCGTCGACGGGCTCGACGTCGTCGAGCTGGGCGACCGCCCGATCGAGCTCGCCGGCGTCATGTGCGCTCGTCTCAACCCGCGCACGGCCGCCGAGCCGGGTGCTCCGCTCGAGCTCGAGGTCGACACGGCCGGGCTTCGGCTCTTCGACGCCGAGACGGGGCAGTCGATCCTCGCGGATTGAGGCGTGTGACCCTCGGTTAA
>DASXTR010000296.1:0-21023 GCA_036505325.1 Gaiellaceae bacterium | reverse complement strand
TTCAGGTGCCGGCCCCACTCCGAGCGCTGCCGCGGCACGACCCAGAAGTAGCCGTCCCGCCATTCGTGCCAGCAGACGACCATGTAGGGGTTGCCGTCGGGCGTCAGGCAGGCGAGGTGCATCGTCACGCCGTACTCGAGGAAACGCTCCATCTCCTCCTCCGTCATGCCCCCGACCTTGCCGCGCCAGCTGGTCTCGACCTCCTCGGGCATCATTGACCTCCTCTCACGTTGAGCCGCCGGAACGTTTCGTCCACGTCGCCGATCAGCTTGACCATCCCCTCTTCGATCCAGCCGTAGAACTTCTCGCCCAGTTCCGCCGAGGAGCCACGCGGGTCGCCCCAGACACCGGTGCGGAAGGCGCGCCAGACCGAGCCGGGATTCGTCTCGAAGTAGGCGAGGATCGTCGGGAACGGCGGAGCCTGGAAATCCGGAAAGTCCGGCCACTCCTCGCCCGCCGCGTCGAGATCGACGAGCTCCGGCCGCACGGCCATCACCGCGCTCGTCTCGCCGATGTTCGCGTGCAAGCCCGACCGGAGGCTGAGGTACTCGTCGAGCTGTTCCGCCGGCAGCGACTCCCAGTACGAGACCCCCCAGGCGCGCGTCCCCTCCGGCAGCCGCGTCGACACGTTCATGCAGGCGGAGATGATCGGCGGATAGTTCGTGTAGTGCCCGTTGACGAAGACGATGCGTCGAAAGCCGGCCTCCGCGAGCGAGAACGCGACGTCCTCGATCACGGCCATGAACGTCGGGCCGCTCAGGTAGGCGAGCGCGCTGAAACCGCGGTGCGCCGCGGAGATCCCGTACGGCACGGGCGGCGCGACGAGCGCCCCGAGGCGCGTCGCCACCCGCCGACAGACCTCCGTCGGAATGATCACGTCCGTCGAGAGCGGGCTGTGCGCTCCGTGCTGCTCTGTCGAGCCGGTCGGTACCAGGACGAGGTCGTTCCGCCGGAGGTACTCCTCGATCTGCGGCAGCACGAGCTCGGCCATGAAGACGGAGTCTCGACCCACGGTTCCCTCCTATCCTGTCGGCGCCCGCTCGAGCGGCGCGTAGTTGAAGCAGGCGACGAGGTGGTCGCGCTCGACCTCCTCGAGCGGCGGCACCTCCTGCCAGCAATGCTCGATCTGACGCGGGCACCGGGTCGCGAAGCGGCAGCGCTCCGGGATGTCGATCGGGCTCGGGATCTCGCCACTCAGGCGCACGCGGCGGTTCGTGACAGCCTGCCTCGTCGTCGTCGGGACGGCCGAGAGGAGCGCCTGGGTGTACGGGTGCAATGGGTTCCGGTAGACGACCTGCTTCGGCCCGAGCTCGACGAGGTGGCCGAGGTACATGACAGCGACGCGGTCGGCGACGTGGTGCACGACGCTGAGGTCGTGGGAGATGAAGAGGTACGTGAGGTTGAGCTGACGCTTGAGGTCCTGCAGCAGGTTGAGGATCTTCGACTGGATCGAGACGTCCAGCGCGCTCACCGGCTCGTCGAGGACGAGGAACTCGGGCCCGACGGCGAGCGCACGCGCGATGCAGATCCGCTGGCGCTGACCGCCGCTGAACTCGTGCGGGTACCGGTCGAGCACGTCCGTCGTGAGCCCGACCAGGTCGAGCAGCTCACGGACGCGGGCGGCCCTGCTCCTGCGCCCGTTCTCGTTCTGGATGCCCTCGCCGATGATCCGGCCGACGGAGTGCCGCGGGTTGAGCGACGAGTAGGGGTCCTGGAACACGATCTGGATCCGGCCGCGCAGCCGGCGGAGCTCGCGCGAGGAGAAGCGGGAGATGTTCCGGCCTTCGAACAGGATCTCGCCGCGGGTCGGCTCCACGAGCCGCATCAGGAGCCGTGCCACCGTCGACTTGCCGCTCCCGCTCTCACCGACGAGACCGAGCGTCTCGCCGCGATCGATCGTGAGGGAGAAGTCCTCGACGGCGCTGAGCACGGCCTTCTTCTTCGCGAGGAACCCGGTGCCGAGGTTGTAGAGCTTCGTCAGTGCGCGAGTCTCGACGAGTGGCTCGACCGCTCGAGAGGACGCAGGCTCCAGCGCGGTGCGCGCGGCAGTGCTCATGCGCAGTAGTTTCCCCCACGGCGGTGGCAGAGCGAAACACACTCAAGGAGCGGCTCCGCCGCGGCGGGACGGCGCTCGGCTGCTTCCAGCGGATTCCCGCAGCCGAGGTGACGGAGGTCTGCGCCTCTGCGGGCTTCGACTTCGTCGTCGTCGACATGGAGCACGCGCACATCGGTGAGGACCGCGTCGCCGACCTCGTGCGCGCGGCCGAGGCGGCGGGGATCGAGGCCCTCGTCCGGGTTCCGGGGCACGACCCGGCGACCATCGGGCGCGCGCTCGACACGGGTGCGCCCGGCCTGCACGTGCCGCGCGTCGGCTCATCGGCCGAAGCGGCGGCCGCGGTGGCGGCGACACGCTACGCGCCGCAGGGGTCGCGCGGGCTCGCGACCTCGCGCCGGACCGGGTACGGCGGACGGGGCTCGCTGGCCGAGCAGGTCGCGGCAGCCGACGAGGTTCTGGTCGCCGTTCAGGTCGAGGACCGGGCCGGGCTCGAGCAGGTCGACGCGATCGCCGCGCTGCCCGGCGTAGACGTCGTCTTCATCGGCCTCACCGACCTCTCGGCCGACCTCGGCGTGCCGGGGCGCTACGACGACGACCGGCTGCAGGAGGTGGTCGCCGAGGCGCTGCAGCGGATCGGGGCGCAGGGCAAGGCCGCCGGCGTGCCCGTCGCGAGCGCGGCCATGGCCGAGGAGTACCTCGCGCTCGGAGCCTCGTACCTGACCACGAACGATGTCCGGCTCCTGCTCGAGGCGTCCGGCGCCTTCGTGCACGCGCTGCGATGAGACGGCTCGGTCGGGACCAGGCGCGGTACGCGTTCGACGCCACGCTGGAGCCGGCGCTCGAGGTCGACGACGGCGAGAGCTTCTGGCTCGAGACCTGGGACGCGCACCGCGGCACGATCACCGACGAGAGCATCGTGTACGGCTCGCTCCAGGAGGTCTTCGACCGCCTCGGCGGCGCGAACCCGCTGACGGGCCCCGTCGCCTTACGGGGGGCCGCCGCCGGCGACTGCCTGGCCGTCGCGATCGAGGAGATCCGCCCGGCGCCGCGCCGCGGGCACGGCTACACGTGCACGACGCCTGCAGTCGACCGGGCGTTCGAGCCCGAGACGGTGATCTGCCCGATCGATGCGGACGAGGTGCTGCTCCCCACCGCGGCCGGCGCGGTCCGACTGCCGCTCGAGCCGATGATCGGGACGCTCGGCGTCGCCCCGCTCGACCTGCGGCCGTCGTTCGAGCAGGGAGCCGACTTCCTCGGCAACGTCGACCTCCCGGACCTCCGTGCCGGTGCCACCGTCGTGCTCCGCGCGCAGGTGGAGGGCGGGCTCCTCTTCGTCGGCGACGCACACCTCGCGCAGGGCGATGCCGAGATCCACCGCGCGGCGATCGAGACGGAAGCCGACGTGCGGCTCTCGATCCACCGACTGGGGGACGACGACGCGGAGCTCGTGGGCCTGCCGCAGCTGAATGCGGCCGGCTTCTGGGGGAGCATCGCGGCCGGTCCCGGCGGGCTCGAGGACCTGATCCGAACGGCCTATGACGACCTCGCGCGGCGGCTCGTCGGCGCGCGCGGCCTCCGGCGGGCAGACGCGTACCGGCTCCTCGGCGCCGCCGGGCGCATCCGCGTCGGCCAGCTCGTGCCGCCGTTACGCTCCGTCCTCGCAACGATCCCCATCGACCTCCTTCCCGTCCGATGAAGCCGCCGGCCCAGGCGATCGCCGCGATGCGCCGCTCAGGCATCCGCGAGGTGATGGACCTCGCCCTCCTGCGCCCCGACGTCCTCCACCTCGAGGTCGGTGAGCCCGACTTTCCGACCCCGGACCACATCGTCGAGGCGGCCGCGCGGGCGGCAGCCGACGGGTTCACGAAGTACACGCCCAACCGCGGTCTGCCGTCGCTCCGCGACGCGATCTGCGCGAAGCTCTCGGCACGGAACCTGATCCAGGCCGCGCCGGAGCAGATCGTCGTCACGACCGGCGGCGTGACGGCGCTGGTCGAGACACTGCTGGCTCTCGTCGAGCCCGGCGAGGCGATCCTGATCTCCGACCCGGCCTGGCCGAACTACGAGATGATGGCCGCGGTCGTCGGCGCGGTGCCGCTTCGGTACCCGCTCGACCGCGACGCCGACTTCGCGCCGGATCTCGACCGCCTCACCGAACTGGCGCGCGACCCGCGCGCGAAGGCGATCGTCGTCAACAGCCCCGGCAATCCGACCGGCGCCGTCTGGCCTCGCGCGACGCTGGAGCAGGTGCTCGAGATCGCCCGAGCGAACGACCTCTACGTCGTGAGCGACGAGGTCTACGAGGAGATCGTCTTCGAGGGCGAGCACTTCAGCCCCGCTTCCGTCGACGAGGACGGACGAGTCGCGACGGTGTTCAGCTGCTCGAAGACCTACGCGATGACCGGCTGGCGGCTCGGGTACGTCGTCGCACCTCAGGCTCTGGCCGACGTGATCGCGAAGGTCCAGGAGCCGGTGATCAGCTGCGCGACGGCGGTCGCACAGAAGGCGGCCGAAGCGGCACTTACGGGGCCCCAGCAGTGCGTCGGCGAGATGCGCGCGGCCTACAAGCAGCGCCGCGACGTCACAGTCGCGGCGCTGGCCGGTGCGGGACTGCTCGTGAACGAGCCGCGGGGCGCCTTCTACATCCTCGCCGACGTCGGCCGCGCGACGCAGGACTCCTACGCCTTCTCCCGCTGGCTGGTCGTCGAGCACGGAGTCGCGGTTGCGCCCGGCGAGACGTTCGGCCCGAGCGGCGCCGGGCTCGTGCGGCTCTCGCTCGCGACCGCCGCGCCCGTGCTCGAGCAGGGCGTCGCGAGGCTCGCGCGCGCAGTCGGCGAGTGGTCGGGGCGGGCGGTCGCCTGACGCCGCAGGTCGGCTAAGGGGCGACGATTGTGAGTTCGTGAGACGAGGCGGGCGGGAGAGGAGGAGCAGGCGATGAACGGCGCTCTGGATCTGTCGTATTACACGGAGCTGCGTTACCCGGGTGGGCCGGACGAGATCATCGGACGCTTCGCGGCGGCGACGCGCGGCTTGCTCGGCCGCCTCGCCGACGACCTGCGCTCGGAGCGGGAGGGCGAGTTCGCGGGGGAGCCGGATCCGCGGTTGGCGCCGCTGGCGGCGGCGGTCGAGCGCGCAGCCGAACACGCGGATGTGTTCGAGTCGGTCGCGTTGGCAGGCTCGGACGATCCGGCGGCCGACCGGGTGTTGCGGAACGTGGTCGCGAACGTGGTCTCGGACGCGGGAATCACGGAGATCGCCGAGGCGCACGCGTCGGCGCCGCGTGCTCGCGAGCGCAAGTTCGACCAGCACAAGGGCGGCGCGCTGGACGGCAAGTACGGCGACATCGCCGACAAGCTGGAGGCGCTGGCAGATCTGGTCGGGCTGGAGACGGTGCTGAAGCTACTCGCCCTGCTCGCACGTGACATTGGGCTCTTCGGCGACGAAGTCGAAGGGCTGTCGCTGGCCGAGGTCGGGCAGCAACTGGAGGCGAAGCTCGACTTCGTGATCCCGCGGGTCGACGGGCTCAAGGAGGGCGGTCAGACGATCGAGGCGATCGCGCGCGACGACCAGGAGCGCGGCCGCCAGATCCAGCAGGAGCTACAACGGGTCGAGGGCAAGGCGGACAACCTCGGCGACCTGCTCGGGCGCACGTTGGTCGGGGAGGGCTGGATCGTCGACCCGCTGCGCACGCGCGACCGACCCAACCGCGTCCCCGACCGGGACGTGAAGCAGGAGCTGCACGACCTCGAAAAGCAAATCGAGCACATCGACCGCAAGCTCGACGACCCCCCGCCGACCGACAACGGCAACGGCGACGGGCACGACCAGCCCGCCGGCGAGCAGGAGCGACCGGTCGTGCTCGACTCGCGCCTGAAGAAGATCTACGTCTACGCCGAGAACGTCTTCGCGGCTCGGAACCGAACCGACCGCCGCCGGATCCGCGTCCGTACCCCCGCCTTCGACCTGAGCGGCTGGCTCGACCTCAGCCGGCTACGGGCCGGAGACGTGGTCGAGGTGCAGACGCGCGTCTCCTTCGCCGGCCGCCGCGACGTCCTGTTCGCGCGCACGCGCTTCGACCAGCCACGGCTGCTCGCCTTCGCCGAGCTCGCCCGCGGCCACGAATGGATCCCGGGTAGCGACGTCCTGATCGTGCTCCGCCAACCCGCCTCTGCCGACGACTACGCCACGCCGATCGAGGTCGCATACCAGTTCCTGGTCGAATCGCAATAGACGTCTTCGCCGCGCGCAACCGGTCCTTGGATGACAGGTGACGCGAGCGCCGGCCGCAGGCCGATCGATATCGCCGCAGCCGTGGCCGGCCGGCTCGCGCGCGCAAGCTCGAATGCTGTGACGACCGCCCTCGGCGGCAGGGAGCGAACCCGCGTGATCCTCCTGCTCGCGTCGGTCCTGGCGCTCGCGAGTGCCGACTCCGCCACCGTTGGAGCGTCGGCGATCCAACTCAGGCACGACCTCCACATCAACAACACGGACGTCGGGCTGCTGGTCACGGTTACATCGCTCGTCGCAGCAGCGGCGAGCCTTCCCTTCGGCGTCCTCGCCGACCGCGTGCGGCGGACACGATTGCTCGGCGGCGCGATCGTGCTCTGGGGCGCCGCAATGATCTGGAGCGCAGCCGCGCCCACGTTCGGACAGCTGCTACTCGCACGCCTCTTCCTCGGCGGCGTCACTGCGGCGGCCGGGCCAATCGTCGCGTCGCTCGTCGGCGACTGGTTCGCCTCCGGCGAGCGGGGGCGCATCTACGGCTACATCATCTCGGGAGAGCTCGTCGGCGCCGCCTTCGGCTTTGCGGTGACCGGTGGAGTCGCGACGCTGTCCTGGCGGGCTTCGTTCGTGATCCTCGCCCTGCCGGCGTTCGCACTCGCGTGGCTCGTGTTCGCGCTGCCCGAGCCGAACCGCGGCGGCCGGAACCCGCTCGTATCCGCAACGGCGAGGTCGGTCGCGGCCGCCCCGGGCGACGACGGCGAGGAGCAGCCGACCGACGCGCAGCGCCTCGCCGGCGCACGCGGCATCGAACCCGATCCGGAGCTCGTGCTGACGCGGAACCCCCGCCGGCTGGGACTGCTCGCCGCCGCGCGCTACGTGCTCTCGATCAGAACGAACGTCGCGCTCATCTTGGCGAGCGCCGGTGGCTACTTCTTCCTGTCGGGAGTCCAGACCTTCGGCGTCGAGTTCGTGACGAAGCAGTACGGAATCGCTCAGGCGCTCAGCGGGCTCGTGCTCCTCGTCGTCGGCACGGCAGGGGTCATCGGAGTCCTCGCCGGCGGCGCGCTCGGCGACTTCCTCTTGCACCGCGGCTTTCTCAACGGCCGGATCCTCGTGAGCGCGATCTCTGCGACTGCGGCCGTCATCCTCTTTGTGCCCGCGATCGTCACGCGAAGCCCGCTGACGGCGCTGCCCTACATCTCGCTCGCCGCGCTCGCCCTCTCCGCGCAAAACCCGCCGATCGACGCCGCGCGCCTCGACATCGTTCATCCGCTCCTCTGGGGGCGGGCCGAAGGCATCCGCACGGCCTTGCGCACGCTCGCGCAGGCGACTGCACCGTTGTTGTTCGGGGCGATGTCCGACTACGTGTTCGGCGGCGGCCGGTCGGGACTGCAGCGGACCTTCGCGTTCATGCTCCTCCCGCTTGCCGCCAGCGCGTACTTCCTGTACAAGGCCCTGCGCACCTACCCGCGTGACGTCGCCACGGCCTCGGCGTCTACCGCAGCGTCGCGCTCGTAGTCGACGGCGCTCTTGCCTCATCCGGGCAGCCGCCGGACGCGGCTCACGACGTAGACCAGCGCGACGGTTGCAACACCGGCGAAGCCGATCGCGCCCAGCGAGCCGGAGGCGCTTCGGCCGAGCAGGTAGGCGACCGCGCCGACCGTGCTCGCCCAGGCGATCCCACCGAGCGCGTTCCAGAGCAGAAACCGCCGCCAGCGCATCCGGTTGGCGCCGGCAAGCCAGGAGGCGACCACGCGCAGGCCGGGCAGCCAGCGCCCCAAGAAGACAGCGGCCGAGCCGCGGCGCGCGAAGAACGCCTCGCCCCGCGCGACCAGCCGGCGCCTGCCTGCCGACCAACGACCGGGACGGTCGAGCAGCCGGCGCAGCCCGCGGCGACCGATCAGATAACCGATGTTGTCGCCGAGGATCGCCGCGCCCGCCGCGACCGCGATCACCACTGGAAGCGAAAGCCGGCCCTCCGCGGCAAGCGCGGCCGCGACAATCAGCGCCGTCTCCCCGGGCACGAACGCCCCGGCCGACTCAGCCGCGACCAGGACAAAGAGCAGCGGGTAACCAACGTTCGCCGGCACGTCGAGGAGCGCCGCCGGCATCAGACGCCGACCCGATCCGCGCCGCCGGCCGGTTCGGCCGCCTGCTGCTCACGGACGAGCCGCAAGCGCGGCCGAGCCAATGTCGAACGACCGAGCGGCGGCACACGCCGGCGGCGCTCGGCGTCGCGGGCGAGCAGCAGGCAGACGATCGCGAGCGGTAGCTCGACGAACGCCGCCTCGCCGATCGAGACGACGAGCTCAGCCCGGGTCGAAGAGGTGAGGACGTCGAACCAGGCATCGACGAACAAGAGCGTCGCGGTCGCGGTCGTCGCGCCCTCGAGCCAGGGCGAGCGCCGCCAGGCCGCGACCGCGACCGTCAGCAGAAGCAGCGCCAGCGCGGCGTCGAAGCCGGCCCAGGCGATGTCCCAGTGCGCCGCCCGGTGCGCGGAAGGCAACGCGACAACCAGCAGGACGACCCATGGCACGAGCAGCAGCGCCGCGAGCCCGAACAGCGGCACGACCCAGCGTGGCGGACGCCGGCCGGCCGGCTCGGTCAACGCAACGGCAGCCCGCGTGGCGCTCAACGCGCCGATCCGCCCAAAAGACATCTCATTGACTACTCAACGAAGAGACGCCGCCGCAGATTTCCAGGACGCGATCCGGCCCGCGGCTAGAGCGGCGGGACGGTGGTCGCGTCTTGGGCGGTGAGCTCGCCTCGCGTGGAGCGCTGCGCGTGCGGCGATCGTCATGCCTGTCGTCTTCGCAGTCGCGGACAAGGTGATCAGGGATCCACAAACTGCGACGTTCGCCGCGTTCGGGTCGTTCGCGATGCTCGTCCTCGCCGATTTCACCGGGCCGTTGCGAAGCCGGTTCGTCGCCTACGTCGCACTGGCCTTCGTCGGCGCGGCGAACATCGTCGTCGGCACGAATCGCACCTCGGAAGGCACGCTGTCAGCGCGTCGAGCCCGCCCCGCGAAACGGCCTAGTAGAACGGTTGCCGTCTACCCGCCGGTCAGCTCCCGCCGGATCGTGCGAGCGCGCGTTCGGCGTCTTCGCGTTGGAGCAGTCCTACGAGGACGCCGTCGGAGCGCGTGACCGGCAGACTGGTCAGGTCCTGGGCCTGCATCCGTTGCACGGCTTCGTCGAGCCCGAAGCTGGGCCGCACCGTGCTCGGCCCTGGCGTCATCGCCTCCTCGACGGAAGTGCCGGCGTCGCGTGCGAGGACGGAGCGGCCGAGCCGGCCGAGGACGACTCGCCGCTCGTCGACGACGAAGCAGGTGTCCCAGCCGACGTCGCGGACGTCGTCGCAGATTTCGCTGAGGGTGTCGCGAAGGCTGCAGACGGGGACGTCGGTCCGCGCGTGTGCGCCGACGCGGGTGGCGCTGTCGCGGCGCCTTCGATCGGGAGTCCGAACGAGCCCAGTCGGCCTTGCCGGCGACATAGTCGTAGACGTCCTTGAAACCGAGGGTTTCGAGCCGCGCCGCGGCTCGTGGCGACATGTCTCACTGGTAGTCGTAGCAGCGCTCCAGCCGGCGGGCGCTCTCTGCGTCGAAGCTCTTCAGCGGGATGTTGATCGCGCCCGGGAGGTGCTCGTCTTCGTACTCGGCTTCGGGCAGCACTTCGAAGAGCTGGGCGCCGTCGTCGAGCAACTTCTGCAGTTCGTCGCGATCGATTGGCGTAGCCATCTCGTTCCTCCTTGACCAGGCACATCGCCTTCGTGAACTGCCGGAGGAAGGCGACGAGGACTGATTAGTTGACGCGCGCGCGCGAATACCAGAGATCGAGTCGTCGCGCAAGTCTCGCTCGTCGCTGTTGTGGGTCGCAGACGAACTTGTAGGTGCCCTTCTTCAGGTTCACCGTCCACTTCGTCGTGCCCACGGCGGGGACGCTCGTCTTCTTGACGCCGGGCCTGATCAGGTGGAAGTCGTGGACGGCGGAGCGGTCATGGATGGTGATCACGAGAGCTCTGGGCGCGAGCGGACGGCGAGCTTTCTGTAGATGTTGCGGAGGTGGTATTCGATTGTCTTGGGGCTGAGGAACATCGACGCCGCGGCTTCTCGCGTGGTGCGGCCCTCCGCGAGCAAGAATGCGATCTGGAGCTCCTGCGGCGTCAGCTGATCGAGCGTCGACGCGTCTCGTTTGCGCGCGGTTTCGCCTGTTGCTTCGAGCTCGGTGCGCGTGAGATCCGACCGCGGCGCTGCGCCGAGTGCGTCGAACGTCTCGATTGCGGCCCGCAGCTCCTCGCGCGCGCGGACTCGCCGGCTCGTTCGCCGCAGCCGCGCACCGTACGCAAGCCGCGTCCGCGCCGTCTCGAAGGCGTCCGGTGTCATGTCGTGCAGACGGAGCGCCGCGTCGAACTCTTGCACGAGTTCCTCGTCCGGCGCGAGCAGGCCACGCGTGCGGCCGGCGCGAGCGCCCAGGGCTGGCCCTTCGCACGGGCGCTCTCCTCGTGCCGCGCGGCCGCTGCGGCTGCGTCGTCGACGCGGCCCAGGCGCAGGTATGTCTCCACCAGCTCCGGGCCCGGTGAGAGGTCGGTGTGCTCGATTCCACGGGAATGCAGCAGCGCCACGTCGAATCGGAATCCGCGGAGCACGACCTGCACTGCTTCCAGGCGTGGCGGCGGATGGACGAGATCCTGCTCGCGAACTTCATGGTCTTCCACGACCTCACGCAAGACGAGTCATACGACCTCTGGATCGGCGACGAGGCCTGGGAGCTCGACTACTACCTGCACGAGAACCCGGAGCAGAAGTCCGCGGCTTACGTCTGGCTGACCGACTTCGTCGGCTGGCTGCCGATGCCCGACGGCGGCGAGCACGAAGCGTTCCTCACTGCCGATTACAACGCCGAGATGATCGAACACATCGAGCGCTATCCGCGCCTCCGCGACCGCGCAATCTTCGTCGGCGAGGCCGACGACGTCGTGCCGGACTCCTTCGGCGCCGGGCTGCCGAGGATTCGCGACTGGACCGAACAGCACTACGAGTTCGCGGGCTACGCCACCGGCCTCGATCCCGCCGAGCTCGCCGACCGCGAGCGCATCCGCGCAGAACTCGGGTTCAAGCCCGACGAGCGTGTCTGCATCGTCACCGTCGGCGGCTCGGGCGTCGGTGGGCACTTGTTACGCCGGGTGATCGATGCCTTCCCCGAGGCGAAACGGCGCGTACCCCAGCTGCGGATGATCGTCGTCGCGGGCCCACGCATCGACCCGACGTCGCTGCCTGGCCACGACGGGCTCGAGGTGCGCGCGTACGTGCACGACCTGTACCGCGTGCTCGCAGCGTCCGACCTCGCGGTCGTACAGGGCGGGCTGACGACGGCAATGGAGCTGACGGCGAACAACAGGCCCTTCCTCTACTTCCCACTGCGGCATCATTTCGAGCAGAACTTCCACGTGCGCCACCGGCTCGAGCGGCACGGCGCCGGGCGGGCAATGGACTTCTCCACCGACGGTCCCGAGGAGATCGCCGCCGCGATCGCCGACGAGATCGGACGCGAGGTCGACTACCGGCCGGTCGACGCCGGCGGCGCCGCGCGCGCGGCTGCGTCGATCGGCGAGCTCTGTAGCCGGGTCTCCGCCGACCCAGCTCAGACCACTGTGACGTTGTCGCTGCGGCGGACCGTCCCGCCTTTGACGACGTCGGCGTAGACTCCGACATTCGCCTGGTTGTTCTGCGCCGCGGTACGCAGGATCCCGGCATCTTTGGGTAGGTCTCCTTGCGCCAGCGTGGTCATGACGCAGCGAGGACACGGGCCCGTGATCCGCAGGCGAACCTCGTCGCCGATCGCGACCGTGTGGCCGATCCAGTCGTTCTCGACGAAGCCCTGCTGATCGTGCCCCGTGGCCACGACGATGTTCGGCCGAAAGCGCCGGACCTCGAAGCGTCCGTCCGGATACAGCGCACGCAGACGCTCGATCGTCGCAGTCGTCAGCAGGTGCACAACGGCCAGGTCGAAGAACGTCCCCGCCGGCAGCTCCCACTCGGTCACGGTGTCCCTGTGCTCCAGACCCTCCATATCCGGCCAGTACTCCTCCGCTTCGGCGCCCGACGACTCTCCATCGTGCTCTGCCTCGGCGAACTCGACCTCGCGGCCGAGTGCCCTCGACAGGACCTGCGCCACATCGGGCTGCTCGCTCGTTACGAGCATCCCATCGGGCAGCGTCAGCCGGACCGCGGGCAGCTTCGACCCGCTCTCGGGCGGCTCGACATAGGCAGCGCGGAAGTCGAAGAAGTTGCCCCACTTGCGCGGGTTCTTCGCGCCCGCGACCTTCCCCGTCGCTGCGTCCACGACGGCGAACTGCCGATCCCCGACGAGGCCACGGTCCGTGACCTCGGCGGCATTCAACTCCTCCCCCATCATCGATTTCACCGGGTAGCGCCACAGGCCGACGACCGAACCGGCCTCGACCGGGACGGACGGCGAATGCGACGGATCCGTTTGCATGGCGGCCCCCTTCGGCTCGACGCTCGCTCGCACCGCCGAGGCTCGCGCGGCGACGGCCCCATGTCAAGCCGTGACACCCCACCGGAAGCCCGCGGCGTCAGCGCGCCGACAGCAGGTCGAGCTTCACGGCCACCACCTCCGAGACGGCCGCCGCGAGGCCCTCCGCCAGCTCGAGCAGCCGGAGCCCGTCGCGGACGGCGGGCAGTCTGCGGTCCAGCTCGTCGAGGTAGCGCGCGCGGAGCTCGGTGTTGACGTTCACCTTGGCGATCCCGAGCCGGATCGCGCAGCGTACGTCGGCGTCCGGGAGACCCGACGCGCCGTGGAGGGAGAGCGGGACGTCGACGCGACGCCGGATCGCGGCGAGGCGGTCCCAGTCGAGGGCGGGGGTCGTCGCGTAGCGGCCGTGCACGTTGCCGATCGAGACCGCAAGGCAGTCGGCGCCGGCCGCTGCGACAAAGGCGGCAGCGTCGTCGGGGTCCGTGAAGGCGCCGGCGCTCGCTGCGGCCGCCACGTCTTCGCCGCCTTCAACGTGGCCGAGCTCCGCCTCGACGCCCGCGTCGCCTGCAACCGCCCGGATCGCGCGCACGAACGCGGTGTTCTCGTCGAGCGGCAGCTTCGACCCGTCCGCCATGACGGCGCCGATCCCGCTGCCGAGCGCAGCGACGATCAGCCCGCGATCGGACGCATGGTCGAGTTGGACGCACGCAGGCACACGGGCTTCGCGCGCGACGGCCAGGAGCGCAGGAGCGAGCAGCCGGCCGTCCCGGCCCGTCAGCGACGCAGCGCCGACGAGCAGCATCACAGGGTCGTTTCGCGCCTCGGCCGCGCGAATGACCCCGAGCGCCGTCGTCACGTCGTAACAGGTGAAGGCGCCCACCGCCGCCCCGGCCGCCCGGCGCTCCTCGAGCAGCTCGCGGAAGGGCGTCAGCACCGGCTCATCCTCCCAGCACCAATGCCACGAGGTCGGCGAGCAGACGGTCGTCGCCGACGTTCCCCGGAACGACGAGGTAGTCGAGATCGCCTGCGCGCCAGCGTGAGACGCCCGGGAGCACAGGTCCCACGACCTCCGCCGCGCGAACGCCGAGACCGTCACGGAGGGTCACGCACGACGTGATCCCGCCCTTCGCGACCACGACGGACGGCCTGGGCTCGATCGCGCCGGCGACAGCGGCGATCCCGGCCGCGATCCGCTCCCCCGCGTCGAGCGTCTCGGTCCCGAGCGGGCGTAGGCGGGACGTCGACACCACTGCGAGACGGCCGTCCCGAATCCGCTCCGACGCGGCGGCCGCAGCCCGCCTGACCTCCGATTCGGGGGAGGCAGAGGCGAGCGCCGCCGGATCGACTTCGACGAGAGAGCCCGGCCGCTCGTCCACGAGGACGCGGAGCTGCGCAGTCGTCGCGGGGAGGTACGAGCCGCAGACGACGAGCATGCCGTCGTGCTCGCCCGGCGCGGGCGCGGAGTCACGTGCAGTCGTGCCCGCGAGCACGCCGACGAAGGCCGGCGCGCACCGCACGAGCGCCTCGCTCCCGGCCGCGACCGCCCGGCGGTACCCCTCGGCGACGAGTTCGAGATCGCCTTCGGTGACGGCGTCCGGAGCGAGCACCGCCGGCCGCCCGGCCGACGCCAACTCGACGAGTACGTCCACGACGCCTGCCGGCCCGCGTGCTCGCAGGTCGTCGAGGTGAAGCTCACGTCCGTCGCCGGCGCGGAACAGCCCCGCCGATCGTTCCTCGGCCCACTCGAGCAGGCGCGCGCTCCGGTAGGAAAAGACGCCGTCCGTCGCGTACTCCGTCTCGTGCAACGGGACGAAGCGGCCGTCGCGCTCGAGCAGGTGGACGCCGGCGACGGTCACCCTTCCCGCAGAAGGGAGCGCGGGGACGAGCAGGAGCGGGGGCACCCGGCCAGCAGTGACGACCGAGGCGACGGCCTCGACCTCCTCTAACAGGTGGCCGCGCAGCGTGCTGTCCCCGCGCAGGACGACGAGCGCGCCGGGAGCAGCGGAAAGCGCCGTCCGTGCCGCGGACGCGGTGACGACGCGCGCCCGCTCGGGCGCCAGTGCACGCGCGTTCGTGACCAGATGAACCGAGGGACGCCCGTCGAGCGCGGCGCGGACGTCGCCCTCGTCCCACGCGAGCAGGACGTGGATGCCTGCGAGCGTCTGCACGCCTGTCGGGTCGTCGTCGAGGACGACGTAGCGGGCCTCCGCCCGCTCGTGCGGCAGCCCCTCGCTCATCATGTCATCCTACTGTCGTACAGATCGGGAGGAGGGTCGCCGAGCGGTGCGGATCGTGCAGTACGAGAGCGCAGGCCAGAGCGGGTGCGGGGCCGAGGTCGACGGGCGCGTCTACGCCACCGGCTACGGGGACACGCTGTCGCTGATTCGCGACGGTGACCGGGGATTGCGGGCTGCTGCGGCGGCGGCCGCCGGCGACGGCGACGCGGTCCGCGTCGACCGGCTGCTCGCGCCGCTGACGAACCCCGGAAAGATCTTCGGCTCCGGCGTCAACTACACGAGCCACGGCGACGAGGAGCCCGGCTTCGTCTTCCCGGACGAGGTCGTGTGGGATTTCATCAAGGTCGCGAGCGCGATCATCGGGCCGGGAGAGGCGATCGTGATCCCGCCCGCCGACGACGTGATCCGCAGGCTCCCGGGCGGTCCCGCGCCGTTCGGCGAGCACGGGTTCGCCGTCGACTACGAGGTCGAGTTCGGTGTCGTGCTCGGCGCGCGCGCGAAGAACGTGCGCCGCGACGACGCGCTCGACCACGTGTTCGGTTACACCGTCTTCAACGACGTCGGCGCCCGGGCGGTGCAGTTCCACAACGGGCAGCGCGACCTCGGCAAGAACTTCGACACCTTCTGCCCGATGGGCCCGTGCATCGTCACGAAGGACGAACTGCCCGACTGGGAGGCCGTTCGCATCAAGTCGCACGTGAACGGCGAGCTGCGCCAGGACGCCAGCGTCGGCGAGCAGATCGGCCCTCCACCGGTCGCGATCGAATGGCTGTCGTCGATCATCACGCTCGAGCCCGGGGACTGCCTGATGACGGGGACGCCCGCCGGCTGCGGCACCTTCCTCGACGTGCCGCGTTTCCTGCAGCCCGGCGACACAGTGACCGTCTCCGCAAGCGGGATCGGCGAGCTGACGAACCCGGTCGTCGCCGGCACGGCGCGCACCCATCCATGAGCCGCGTGTTCCCCCGCATCTCCTCGGTCCGAGCGCTCGTGCTGCGCGGCGGCGGCGCCGACTACCACGACCAGCCGGGCGGTCACTGGATCGACGGCCAGATCGCGACGCCGATGTCCGTATACGAGGACTACCGCGCCACCCGCTCGTCCTTCGGACTCAACGCCCTCGGCACCGTCATCGTCGAGGTCGAGGCGGAAGACGGAACCGTCGGCGTCGGCACCTCGACCGGCGGCCCGCCCGCGGCGTGGCTGGTCGAGCACCACCTCTCCCGCTTCGTCGAGGGCAAGCGCGCCCATGAACTGGAGCTGATCTGGGATCAGATGTGGCGCGCGACGATGTACTACGGCCGCAAAGGCCTGACGGTCAACGCCATCTCGGCGGTCGACCTTGCGCTCTGGGACCTGCTCGGGCGCCTGCGCGACGAGCCGGTGCACGCGATGATCGGCGGACCCGTGCGAGACGAGATCCAGTTCTACGCCACCGGCCCGCGCGCCGACCTCGCGCAGGAGATGGGGTTCATCGGCGGCAAGTTGACGCTCGTGCACGGGCCGGCCGAGGGCGAGAACGGGCTGCGCCGCAACCTCGAGCTCGCCGCCGACATGCGCTCGCGTGTCGGCGACGACTTCTTCCTCGCCTACGACTGCTGGATGGCGCTCACCGTCGAGTACGCGCTGCGGTTGATCGAGGGTCTGAGGCCGTACCGCTTCAAGTGGGTGGAGGAGTTCCTGCCGCCCGACGACTACGCCGGCTATGCGGAGGTGCGCAGGCGGGCGCCGAACGACGTCATGCTCACGACGGGCGAGCACGAGTGGACCCGCTGGGGCTTCCGGCAGCTGATCGACGGCCGCTGCTGCGACATCGTCCAGCCCGACGTCAACTGGTGCGGCGGCCTCACCGAGGTGCTCAAGATCGCAGCGTACGCATCCGCGCACGGCGTGCTCGTCGTCCCGCACGGGTCGAGCGTCTACAGCTACCACTTCGTCGTCACCCGGCACGAGAGCCCGTTCGCGGAGTTCCTGATGATGGCGCCGGACGCGGCCTCGATCGTGCCGATGTTCACGCCGCTCCTGACGGGCGAGCCCGTGCCCGAGAACGGCCGCATCCGCTCGTCGGCGCTCGATCGGCCCGGGTTCGGAGTCGAGCTCGACCGCACGCTGCCGCTGGAGCGGCCGTTTCCGCGAGGCGGCTGAGCGGACACGGTCTTCTCGCGCTCGCGATCGTCGTCGCTCTCGGCGGTTGCGGCGGGCGCGGCGCCGCGCCGCCGCGACCGGAACCGAGCGGCCAGACGGTCGCGATCGACGGGGGCACTGCGACTCCCTACGGACGCGGCGCCGCGCGCGTCTGGGTCCTCGAGCCGACGGGCCGCAAGGTCGAGAGCGTGGTCGTCTACCTGCACGGCTGGGGTGCGAACCTCCCCTTCGAGTGGCATCAGGCGTGGTTCGAGCATCTGCTCGCGCGCGGGAGCGCCGTGCTCTTTCCCGAGTACCAGGACGGCGTCGACGACGCCTTCGTGGTCGTTCCCTACGATCTGCGCGTCGGCCTCCGACTCGGCTTCAGGGCGCTGCGCGAACGCGATGTGCCGGTCGTCGCGGCCGGCTTCTCCGCCGGCGCGAGCTTCGCCTTCGTGTACGCGGCGAACGCGAAGCGCTGGTCCGTCCCTGCGCCCCGCGCGGTCTACAGCATCTTTCCGGTCGACCCGCTCCTGATCGATCCCGGGCTCGACGTCTCGAAGCTCGACGACACGCGGGTCCTCCTGCTGGTCGGCGACCACGACGATGTCGTCGGCCGCCAGGGCGGCGACGCGTTCTGGTCGCTGCTGGGCGCCGTGCCCGCGAGCGAGAAGGAGTACCGGGTGATCCGCACCACGGACGATCTCCTCGCCGATCACGAGGCGCCGACCGCAATTCACGACCCGGTCGTCAGGCGCACGTTCTGGGGTCCGCTGGATCGGCTCGTGGCAAGCGCGCGCAGATCAGCAGACCGCTGAACCGCCTACGACGGGCGTCCGTCGAGGTACCCGGGCATCTCGTCGACGTCCTGCACACGGACGAACTCGGTGCACTCGATTCGTACGCCGTGGCTCCCTGCCGCGCTGACGAAGCTCGACACACGGCCGCGCCCCGTTCCCATCGAGACCTCCGCTCCCGGATCGCTGAGCTCGCCGACGGTTGCGGCGACGTCGTCGACGCCGAAGCAGATGTGGTGAAGACCTTCGCCGTGCTCGTCGAGCCAGACCGTGAGGGGCGAGTCGACCGAGAGCGGCTGCACGAGCTGGATGTAGGCGTTGCCGGCATCGAGGTACGTGAGCCGGACGTGCGGCGTCGGGATCTCCTCGCTCGAGGTGACCGCGAGGCCGAGCCGTCCCGAGTAGAAGCGCAGCGCCTCGTCCGTGTCGCGTACGAGCACCGCAACGTGGTCGAGGCGGCGGAGCAGCGTCACCCGTGCGCGTCCGCGCCTGAACCCGGTCCATGCCGATGCTCGCGCCAGAACGACGCAACGCCGTCGAGGTGGGCCCGCATCGCCGTGCGCGCACCCTCGGCGTCGTGCGACGCGATCAGCTCGAGGATCGCCTCGTGCTGGCTGAGCGTCATCGGGGCCGAGCCGGAACCGAGGTTTTCGCGCCGGATGTCGATCAGCGAGCTCCCGATCGAGTCCATCAGGAGGAGGAAGAGCTCGTTGTGCGTCGCGCGCGCGATTGCGCGGTGGAACTCGAGGTCGTCGCGTGCCGCAGCTTCGACGTCGGACGTCTCGCGTTGCATGCGCTCGTGGATCTCGCGCAGCTGCGCGACGTCCTCCTCGGTCGCGCGCTCGGCGGCGAGACCGCCAAGGTGCACCTCGAGCACCGTCCGCACTTCGTGCACCTTCTCGAAATCCAGCGTGCTGCCACGGAGAAAGAGGCTCATCGACTCGCTCACGGCGTTGGCGTCGACGGCTGCGACGCGGAGCCCGCTGCCGGAGCGGACATCGATCACGCCCTTCGTGACGAGAGCGCGTACGGCCTCGCGCACGACCGTGCGCGAGACGCCGAACTGCTCGCCGAGCTCGCGCTCGGACGGCAGCCGGTCGCCGACCTTGAGGCGATCCGAGAGGATCGTCTCCAGCATCATGTCGGCGACCTTGTCCGAGAGTCGCCGCTCGCGATTCACCTGCCCGAAGAGCGCCGGCGCCGCGCTTTCGGCGCCCGTTGCGTCCTCTCCGCCTCCCTCGGCCATGCGAGGGATCATACGTCATACCGCATGCCACCTCACTCCTGGACGGACGGCACGCCGTCGTATAGGTTGCCGCCGTGCGCCCGTTCCCGGTAGACGACCGCGCGGCCGCGTAGGGAGCGACGGTCCGTGGCCCAGGTCTCGTTCGCCGATGTGAAGAAGGTCTATCCGGACGGAACGGTGGCCGTGAAGGATCTGTCCCTCGAGATCCCGGACGGCGAGCTGATGGTCTTCGTCGGGCCCTCCGGTTGCGGCAAGACGACCGCTCTGCGGATGGTCGCCGGACTGGAGGAGATCACCGAGGGCGAGGTGCGGATCGGCGACGACGTGGTCAACGGCCTGCCGCCCCGCGACCGCGACGTCGCGATGGTGTTCCAGAACTACGCGCTCTATCCGCACAAGACGGTCTACGAGAACCTGTCCTTCCCGCTGAAGCTCCGGAGGCTCCCGAAGTCGGAGATCGACACGCGCGTGAAGAAGATGGCCCAGGCGCTCGACATCGAGCAGCAGCTGCCGCGCCGGCCGCGCCAGCTCTCCGGCGGTCAGCGGCAGCGGGTCGCCATGGGCCGCGCGATGATCCGCGAGCCGCGCGCGTTCCTCATGGACGAGCCGCTCTCGAATCTCGACGCGAAGCTGCGCACCCAGATGCGCGCGGAGCTCGGGCTGATCCACAAGCAGATCGGCGTGACGACGATCTACGTAACGCACGACCAGGTCGAGGCGATGACGCTCGGCCAGCGCGTCGCCGTGATGCGGAGCGGCGAGCTGCAGCAGGTCGGCCCGCCGCAGGATCTCTACAGCCGCCCGAACAACCTCTTCGTGGCGGGGTTCATCGGCAGTCCCGCGATGAACTTCTTCGAAGGGACGATCGTGGTCCGTGACGGCGCTCTCGGCGTCAGGTTCGGTGACGGACAGCAGCTCGGGATCGAACCGGGCGAAGCAGGGCGTCCGCTCGAAGGCTTCGTCGATCGAAAGGCGATCGTCGGCGTCCGGCCGGAGCACCTCGAGGATGCGGCGCGTGCCGGCGACACCCCCGCGGCCCGGCGCTTCAAGGGCCTCGTCCAGCTCCGCGAGCTGCTCGGCGCCGAGACCGTCGTGCACTTTCAGGTCGACGCGACCCCGGCTGTGACCGACGCCATCCGAGAGATTGCGGCGGACGTCGACGCGGCCACGCTGACGGAGCTCGACCATCAACGTCAGGCGCGTCGCACCTCGTTCGTGGGCCGCTTTCACGCCGACACGGCGGTTCGCGAGGACGCACCCGCCGAGATCGCCGTCGCTCCGGGCGCTCTCCGCTTCTTCGACCCCGAGACCGGCGACCGGATCGGCGCCTGACGACGCAGTGGGAGGCGCCTCTCGTCCATTGACGACGGCCCGGCCACGCGGGATGATCCTGACCGGTCATACAGCACGCCATCAGAAAGGAGTCGTGAGGGCATCGTGAGTGACGACGTTCACGAAGGTCTCGACGGTCCAGAGCCATCGATCTTCGGCAAGCCCACCGGGCGCAAGGACTTCCTCTTCGACTCGGCCAAGCTGCTCGCGGCGGCGGCCGCCGCCGGCCCGTTCTACATGGCCGCGTCGCAAGCCGAGGCTGCGATCGAGGCCTCGACGAGCACCACGGCAGGCGACCCGATCGCCGTGTCCGCGGTCAACGCAGCCAAGCAGTTCAAGGGGATCACGCTGACGAAGACGAACGAGTCGGGACTGCAGGCGCTCGACGACAAGAACTTCACGGGTCCCCTCTGGGAGAAGCTGACCGGCATCAAGATCAAGGTGATCGAGTCGCCGTTCGCCCAGATCTACTCGAAAGTGATCGCCGAACACATTGCCGGAACCGGCGGGATC
>DASXTR010000295.1:0-25836 GCA_036505325.1 Gaiellaceae bacterium | reverse complement strand
GCGAGGCGGATGATCGCGTCCTCGACCTCCTGCGGGCTGATCATCATCAGGTCGGCGAGCTCGTCGATCACGACGAGGAGGTAGGGCAGCTCCTCCTCCCCGCGCTTGCGCAGCGCGCGGTTCGCCTCGTTGAGGTTGCGCGCGCGCACCTGCGAGAGGCGCTCGTAGCGCCGCTCCATCTCGGTCACGACGTTGAGCAGGACGGCACTCGCCTCCTTCGGACTGCTCACGACGGGTGTGAGGAGGTGCGGGATCGACTCGTAGTGGTTCAGCTCGATCCGCTTCGGGTCGATCAGGATCAGCCGCACGTCGTCCGGCGTCGCGCGCAGGAGGATCGAGGTGAGCAGGGTGTTGATACAGCCCGACTTGCCCGAGCCGGTCGTGCCTGCGATCAGCAGGTGCGGCATGCGGGCGAGGTCGGTCCAGACCGCGGCGCCGGAGATGTCCTTGCCGAGCCAGACGCTGAGCGGGCTCGCGCTCTGCGGGAGGTCGTCATAGATGTCGCCGAGCGTGACGAGGTTCGGGCTCAGGTTCGGCACCTCGACGCCCACCGCCTGCTTGCCCGGGATCGGCGCGAGGATGCGGATCTCGGTCGTCGCGAGCGCGTAGGAGAGATCGTCCTTCAGGTTCGCGACCTTGCCGACCTTGGTGCCGGGCGCGAGCTGGAGCTCGTACCGCGTGACGCGCGGGCCTGCGATCTGGCCGATGACGGTCGCCTCGACGGCGAAGTGCGCGAGGCACTGCACGAGCGCCTCGGCAACGCGGCGGTTCGCTTCGCCGTTCGGCCCCTGGCCGGGCTTCGAGATCCGGAGCAGCGCTCGGTCCGGAAGGCGGTAGTCCTCGCGGACGGGCACGGGCGGGGCGAAAAGCGTCTGCTGGGTGTCCTCGTCCGGCTCGCCGAGGTCCTCCTCGCGGTCGTGGAGGAGCACCGGAGGCGGACCTTCGGAGACGAGGTCCGGGTAGTCCTGCTTCACGTCCACCGGAGGCTCGGCCGGGCGCTCCAGTTCCGTCACGGTGCGTCGCTCGGGACGACGAACGGTGACGCGAGCATGCGCGCTGCGGACGGCGTGCCCGGAGCGGCGCAGGATCGCGCCGAGCGAGGCCCCGGTCAGGAAGAGGGCGCCGGCGACGGTGAGGAGCGTGCCCAGGATCGTGGCGCCGGTGCTGCCCAGGCCCTTGCCGACGAGCGCGTCCAGCGCGCGGCCGAGCGCGCCGCCGTGGCCGTCGCCGAGTGTGAGCATCAGTCCGGCGAGGCCGACGGAGAGTCCGAGCCGGAAGGGGCGGACGTCGACGAGCGCGCTGCGCGCGACCATCAGCGCGCCGAGCGGCACGAGCACGAGCGGCGCGAGATAGGCGGCCCAGCCGATCGCAGCCTTGACGGCGTCCGCGACCGGGCCGCCGTTCAGGCCGAACCACAGGACGCACGCGAGGAAGACCCCGACGGCGACGAGCCCGAGCCCGGCGAGCTCGGGATGGTGATGCGCGCGCGCGCGCTTCTTCCGCCGCTTCTTGATCCGCGCAGGCGTCTTCGGGGACGTCTTGTGGACACGCTTCTTGCGCGGCATCCCCGGCCACTTCGCGGCGGAGGCGCGTCCTCCTCCCGCTCGGCACCTTCATCCGGCGCGCGGGCTGAAGGATGCACAGAGCATCCCAAAGTACGTCGGCACCTCGTACGACAGCAGCTCCGCGGCGAACCCGTCGCCGAGCGCGCCGTGGAGCATCAGCAGCTGCCACCAGCTGTCGGCGAGCGCCGCGTGGACGAAGCTCTCCTCCACGTCGAGCAGCTCGTCGAGCCGGTTCCGGCGCACGATGTCCACGATCCGTTCGTCGTACGGCGCCGACTCGGCCGTGTACCCGTACGGGCCGTCCGCCGTGTGGCCGTGCCCGTGGTCGGCGCTGGCGATCAGGGCGACACGGCGGTCGCCGGTCGCGCGCGCGAGGGCGGTGCCGGCGCGAATCTGATCGCGCGGCGGCCGTTCGCGCGTCGGCGTGACGACGACCGCGGGGGCGCGCATGAACCAGAGCGGGATCAGCGCACCCCAGTCGAGCGGCATCGTCGAGGCGCCGGCCGCGGTCGCGCCGAACGTGACGCCGAGAGCCGGCAGGCCGTCCGCTTGCAGCGCGCGGACGCAGGCGTCGGCGAGCTCCGGATCGCCGTCGGTCGCGAGCCGCGTGTCCGCCTCGGTCCACTGCGACGCGTCGCCTTCGAGCCGCGCTGAACGGACGACGGTGAAGTGGCCGTCGACGTGCGCCCCGTGCGGCGTGAGGACGACGACGGCGTCGGGACGCGCTGCGGCGAATCGGCGTCCGAGCTCCTCCATCGCCTTGCGCGTGGGACTCTCCGGGAGGTCGAAGACCGGCCCGCCGTGCGGCGCGATCGCCGCGAAGACGACCGTCATCCGAGCGACGTGACGCGGTCGATCACCGTCCGCGCGAAGCGCTCGGCGTCGATGCGCAATGCGACCTTCGCGTTCGGCTCGTGGCCGCCGCGGCCGCGCCAGTCGACGTTCGTGCGGCCGCGTCCCTGCTCCCAGCCGCAGTCGACGGTGATGTGCGCGTCGTGGACCTCGACGAGATCCGGCAGCGCCACGTGCGCGACGGCGACGGGATCGTGCATCGGCGAGCCGTCGAGGTCGGCGTAGAACTCGCGATGAAAGCGCGAGTAGAAGTCCATCAGCTCCGCGACCATCGTCCCGACGCGCCCGCGCGCCCGCAGCTCCTCGGTGTGCGCGTCGCTGATGAGCGCCTGGTGGGTGACGTCGAGGCCGACCATCGTCGCGTCGACCCCGCTCTCGAACACGCGCCTGGCCGCCTCCGGGTCGGCCCAGATGTTGAACTCCGCTGCGGGCGTCCTGTTCCCCTCGCCGATCGCGCCGCCCATGAGCACGATGCGCTCCGGGCGGGCGTCGGGGTGCTGTGCGAGCAGGAGCGCGACGTTCGTCAGGGGACCGGTCGGAACGAGCGTCAAGCGCCCGTCGCGAGCGCGGATCTCGTCGGCGATGAAGTCCACGGCGTGGCGATCGCGCGGTGACGTCCGTGGGGGCGGCAGGTCCGGGCCGTCCATGCCGGTTTCGCCGTGAACGTATTCCGCGACGACCCGCTCGCGCACGAGCGGCGCGTCGGCGCCGGCGTGGACGGGTATCTCCTCGCGACCGACGAACTCGAGGATGCGCAGGGCGTTCGCGGTCGTCTTGTCGAGCGTCTGATTTCCGGAGACCGTTGTGACGCCGACGAGGTCGAGCTCCGGCGACGCGAGCGCGAGGAGCAGCGCGATCGCGTCGTCATGCCCCGGGTCGCAGTCGAGGATGATCGGGATCGGGCTCGCAGTCATCCGGCGAGTATCGCGTCTACCTCGTCGGCGGTGGGGAGGGAGGATTGTGCGCCGAAGCGCGACGCGGCGATCGCGCCGGCCGCGCAGGCGCGCCGGAGGGCATCTGCGGGCGCCCGGCCGTCGAGCAGCGAGACGACGAGCGCGGCCGTGAATGCATCGCCGGCAGCGGCCCCGTCGACGGCATCGACGTGCGGCGGCCTCGCCCGCGCGATCTCGCGTCCGTCCTCGAGGAGCGCTGCCCCCTCGGCGCCGTAGGTCACCGCGACGAGCCTGCCGCGACTCACGATCTCGTACTCGAGCCGGTTCACGGCGAGCAGGTCCGGCACGAGGTCGATCGGCCGCGCCGGGGCCGCGTTGGGCGCGAAGTACGACGCCGACCGCGCTGCGGCGAGGACGACCTCGTCCGGAACCTCGAGCTGGCTGAGGACGGGACCTCCGACCGCGCGCGGCGTGAGCGCGGCGTTCGCGCCCGGGACGACGACGATCTGGTTCTCGCCGTGGGCGTCGACGAAGATCAGCGCTACGCCCGTCGTCGTCTCCGGCCGTTCGAGCTCCAGCTCGACCGCGCTTCGCGGAGGCCTACCGGCGGCTCACTTCGCGCCGAATGTGTGCCGACTTCGTCACGAATCTGTGACTTCGCGGTCTGGCGGGCGTGGATCGTCCGCGGCGCCCGCTACGTTGCCTCGAGCGACAACAGGAGGTGACGGCCGGGGCGACCCGCGCCCATTCGCACCAGACAATCGAGAGAGGAGCGTCAGCCGCTGCGTGTCGGGCTGCTCAGGCGGCGATCGCGCGCAGATCCTGAAGCGCCCGGCCGAGGAGGTTCTCGCGCAGATCGAAGAGGCCCGCCCACAGCGATCCACGATCGGGGCCCGACTCCCACCGCGCCGCCGCCGAGAGCCCTTCGAGTGCGCGCACGAGCACCGCGAGCTCGAGGTAGGCCGCTGCAACGCGGTGCGGCGCCACGCGGACGCCGGCCCGCGCGAGCACGGGCTCCCAGTCCAGGAGCTCGGCGTGGCTCGGCTCACCGAACCACGAGCGTCCCTCGGCCGTGTCCGCCTCGAGCTCCAGGAGGTAGCGTCCGATCGGGCGTTCGAGGCCGGAGAGCGCGGTCTCGACGCGGTCTGCCGCCCGGCGCAAGGCCGCCTGGCGACGACCGGGTGTGGACGGGTCGGCCTCGCCGCGCGCCCAGCGCTCGAGCAGGCGGCAGAAGGCGAGCGACGACACCTCGACGGCGACGAGCTGGGCGATCAGCCGGCGCGCGGTCGCGTCGTCGACGGCATGGTGCGCGATCACGCGTGCCCAGTCGGGCCTCGTCTCGGTCGAGCTCATACCTCCACCACCACCGGGAGGATCATCGGCCGGCGACGCGTCCGGTCGTAGACGAGCTGGCCGATGCCGTCGTGGAGATGCTCCTGGAGGAGCTTGATCTCGCTGATGTCCTCGGCGAGCAGATCGCGGACGATCGAGTGCGCCTCTTGCCGCATCTCGGACATCAGCTCGTCGGACTCTGCGAACCCGCGCGCGATCAGCTCGGGTGGAGCAACCGAGCCGTTCGCCAGCGTCGCGACGACGATCAGGACGCCGTCCTCCGACAGGTGCCGCCGGTCGCGGAGCGCGACGTCGGACACGTCGCCGACGCCGAGTCCGTCGACGAACGTGACGCCGCTCTCGATGTGGTCGACGACGCGCGCGCCTTCCCGCGAGAGCTCGACGACGTCGCCGTTCTCGACGACGATGATCGACGACGCCGGCACATCCGCGTCCCGTGCGAGCCGCGCGTGCGCCGCGAGCATGCGGAACTCGCCGTGAATCGGCATGACGGCGCGCGGCCGCACGAGGCCGAGGAGCGTACGGAGCTCCTCCGCCCGCGCATGCCCGGAGACGTGAACCGGCGCGTTCTCCTCGTGCAGGACCTCGGCGCCGTTCTTCGTCAGGCGGTTGATCGCGTCGTGCACGCGCAGCTCGTTCCCGGGTACGGGGCGCGCGGAGATGATCACCGTGTCGCCGCGCTCCACACGGACGGCGGGGTGGTCGTTGTAGGCGATCCGCGTCAGGGCCGACAACGGCTCGCCCTGCGATCCGGTGCAGAGGATGAGCTGCTTGTCCGGTGGGATCTCGTCGAGCTCGACGGGACGGACGAGCACGTCGTCGGCCACTTCGACGTACCCGAGGTTGCGCGCGATGTTCAGGTTCTTGCGCATCGAGCGCCCGACGACCGACACCTTCCGGCCGGACGCCGCGGCGACGTCGATCGCCTGCTGCATGCGGTGGATGTTCGACGCGAACGACGAGATCAGGACGCGCCCGCTCCGCGTCGGGATGATCTGGCGGAAGGCCTCCCCCACCACCCGCTCCGATTCCGTGAACCCCGGCCGCTCGGCGTTCGTCGAGTCGCCGAGGAGGAGGTCGATGCCCCGGTTCCCGAGCTCGGCCAGGCGACCGACGTCGGTTCGGAGCCCGTCGATGGGCGTGTGGTCGAGCTTCCAGTCGCCCGTGTGGAACACGCGGCCGGCGGCGGTCTCGATGCACAGGCCGACCGCGTCGGGGACCGAGTGCGACATTCGCACGAACTCGACGCGGAACGGGCCGAGCTCGAGCGGCGCTCCTTCGGGATCGATCTCGCGCAGCTCGGCCGCGCGCAGCAGACCATGCTCGTCGAGCTTGGACTTCACGAGCCCGAGCGTGAGACGGGTCGCCCACACCTCCTCCGCGCGCACCTCCCGGAGCAGGTACGGGAGGGCGCCCACGTGGTCCTCGTGCGCATGCGTCAGCACGACGGCACGAACGCGGCGGTCGTGGAGGTAGGCGAAGTCGGGCAGGATCAGGTCGACGCCGAGGTGCTCGTCGCGCGGAAAGGCAAGGCCGGCGTCGACGACCAGCGTCTCGCCGGACGTCTCGTAGACGGTCATGTTCTTGCCGACCTCGCCGAGGCCGCCGAGCGGGATCACCCGCAGTACGTCGCTCACGAGGAGAGTCTAGGCGGGGACGAGCAGGCCCAGGCGGTCGAGGCAGTCGCGAACCTGCGCCAGCTCCTCGTCCGTCGGGGGAACGATCGGGAGGCGATACCCGCCGACCTCGAGCCCGAGGACGTTGAGCGCGGCCTTGATCGGGATCGGGTTCGTGGCGATCTTGAGCAGGTCGTAAGCGGGCGCCAGGCTCTCGTCGATCTCGCGCGCCCGTTCGAGGTCTCCCCGATGCGCCGCCGCCACCTGCTCGGCGACCTGCGGTCCGACCACATGGGAGTGCACGCACACGCCGCCGACGCCGCCGAGCTCGAGGAACGGCTGGATGAGGGCGTCGTCGCCCGCGTAGAGGTCGAGCCCGGACGCGACGATATGCCGTGCCTGCTCGAGATCGTCGTTCGCTTGCTTGACCGCGCGAACGTTGTCGATCTCGGCGAGCCGCGAAATCGTCTCGGGCTCGATGTTCACCACGACGCGGCCGGGGATGTTGTAGGCGAGGATCGGCCGGTCGGTCGCGGCCGCCACCGCCTCGAAGTGCGCGACGATCCCGCGCTGCGGCGGCTTGCTGTAGTACGGCGTGACGATCAGGAAGCCGTCGACGCCGACCTCGTGCGCGGCCTCCGTCAGGTGCACGGAGTGTGCCGTCGAGTACGTTCCCGTCCCGGCCACGACCGTCGCGGTGCCGCCGACGGCCTCGACCGCCCCGCGGAAGAGGTCGATCCGCTCGGCGTCGGAGAGCGTCGGGCTCTCGCCCGTCGTGCCGGCGACGACGATGCCGTCGCTGCCGTTGTCGACGAGGTGGCGCGCGAGGCGCTGGAAGGCGTCGTAGTCCACCGATCCGTCGTCGCGGAACGGCGTCACGATCGCGGTCAGGACGTGGCCCAGCATCCGGTCGATTCTACGCCTCCGAGACCGGCTCTCCTCTGCCTCCTGGGATAGTGAGGCGGCCCGACGATCAGCGTCGCACGAGCCGGTACACGCGCTCGCCGAGCTCCTCGACGCGCCAACGCGCCGCAGCCTTACGGAGGAACTCGCCGAAATAGGGCCGGCCAGGCTCAGCGAGGAGCACCGCGGAGGCGACGCGCGGGAGCAGGGCGAGCAGCGGCTCGACGTTGCGCCGCTCGTAGAGGACGTCCGCCGCGAGCGCGAGGTCGAACGAGCCGTCGAAGCGGCGCCAGTCGCGCACCTCCGCGCGCAGCGCCACCGCGTTCCGTGCGGCGTTCCGGCGCAGGAGGGAGACGGCGTCGTCTGCCCAGTCCGTGGCCAGCACGTCGGCGCCCCGCGCCGCTGCGATGAGCGACGGAATCCCGAGACCGCAGCCGAGCTCGACGACGCTCGTCCCCGCGAGCGACGGCGGCAGAGCACGCGCGAGCGCGAGCCCGGCCGGCCAGAGCTCCGCCCAGTACGGCAGGAACTCGTCGCGGGCGAACGCGTCTTCGTCGAGCAGCGCCTCGGGGTCGACCGGCCGGAGAAGCGAGAGCTCCACCTCCCCCACGCGCACCGTCTCCTCGGCGAGCTCGACGGCCATCGCAGGCCCGGGCCGCGTCAGAGCAGCTGCTCGAGGCCGACGGTCAGGCCCGGTGGAAGCGACGGCAGCTTCTCGAGCGCGAGCAGGACGCCGGGCACGTACGCCTCGCGCGACGTCGTGTCGTGGCGGATCGTCAACAGCTGGCCCTGGGCGCCGAGCAGCACTTCCTGGTGCGCCACGAGTCCGGGCAGGCGCACGGAATGGATCGGCACGTCACCGCGCATGCGCGCGGCCGTTGCGAGCGCCGTCCCGGACGGCGCGTCGAGCTTCGTCTCGTGATGCAGCTCGATGATCGCGCCGCGCTCGAGGTGGCGCGACGCCTCCTCGGCGAACCGCATCATGAGCACCGCTCCGATCGCGAAGTTCGGCGCATAGAACACCGTGAGGCGGCCGGCGCGCGCCTGAGGCTCGACCGCTTCCGTGTCCCAGCCGGTCGTGCCGACGACGCATGGGACCCCGGCGTCGAGCGCACGCAGGACGTTCTCGATCACGGAGCCCGGGGTCGTGAAGTCGACCATCGCGTCGGCGCCTTCGAGCGTCTCGACGAGCTCGTGGCCCGCCGCCTCGAGTCCCGGGCCGACGACGGACCCCACCTTGCCGCCGCGCCCGTTGAAGACGATCTTCACGCGGCGTGCGCGAGCGTCGGCGTGACGCGCCCGACCGCCTCGAGGAATCGCTCGTCGTCCGGTCCGATCCCTGCCGCCGACAGGCGTTCGGGCGCCAGCAGCACCGCCGCGAGGTCGCAGACCGCGTCCACCTCGACGGCGTCCACCTCCGCGACGATGCGGTCCAGCGACAGGATCTCCGAGTCGGTGATGAGCGACTTGCCGAGCCGATTCATTCGCGTCGACGTCGACTCCATCGAGAGCAGGATCCGCCCCTTCAGGTTCTCCTTCGCACGCTGGAGCTCGCGCGCCGGGAGGTTCCCGCCGGCGATGTCGGCGATCTGCTCGGCGGCGATGGTGAGCGCCTCGACGAGGTTGTCCTCGCGTGTGCCGACGTAGATTCCCACCTGCCCGGTGTCCGTGTATTGCGACACGAACGAGTACACGGCGTTGGCCATGCCGCGCTTCTCGCGGATCTCCTGGAACAGACGCGACGACGCCGAGCCGCCGAGGATCGCGTCGAGGATCGAGGCGGCGAAGCGCCGCCGGTCGGAGCGCGAGATCCCGGGCGCGCCCAGGCACACGTGGTACTGCTCAGTGTCCTTGCGCTGGAACCGGAGGCCGGGCTTCGGCGGCTTCACGAGCGGCGGGCGAACCCTGGGCTTGCCGTCCGTCACCTCCGCCCGTCGCTCGACCGCGCGCGAGACGAGCTCGACGAGCTGGCCGTGGTCCACATTGCCTGCTCCGGCAACAACGATGTTCCCTGGCGCGTACGTCGAGCGGTGGTAGGTCTGGATCGCCTTGCGCGTGATCGACGAGATCACCTCCGCGGTCCCGATCACGGGCCGGCCGAGTGCGTGCGAGCCGAAGATCGCCTCCGCGATCAGGTCGTGCACGAGCTCCTGCGGGGTGTCCTCGTACATCGCGATCTCCTCGAGCACGACCTCGCGCTCGGCGTCGAGCTCCTCGAACGCAGGCGAGAACACCATGTCGCTCATCACGTCGAGCGCCGTCTCGAGGTGATGGTCGGGCACGCGCGCGTATACGAGCGTGTGCTCGCGCGACGTGGCCGCGTTCAGCTCGCCGCCCAGCTCGTCGAAGATCTCGGCGATCTGGAGTGCGCTGTAGCTCTTCGACCCTTTGAACAGCAGGTGCTCGATGAAATGCGAGACCCCCGCCTTGGCGTCCGTCTCGTCGCGCGACCCGGCGCCGATCCAGTACCCGACGGCCGCCGACCGCACGTGCTCGAGCCGCTCCGAGATCACGCGCTCCCCCGAGTCGAGCTCGGTCAGCGTCCAGTTCTGCACGGCGGGATGGTATCGACCGGCATGATGCGGCCCTCATGTCCGAGCTTCCGAGCCCGAATCCCGACCCGGGCGCCGCCGAGACCCTGCGCCGCGTCTTCGACTCCGTCCGCTACTCCGAGCACACGATCGAGGAGCTGCTCGGCGAGGACGTCTACTCCACCGGTGCCGCCGAGGCCGTCGTCCACGACCGCCGCCTGCCGCAGACGCAGATCGGCGCAGTCATCCGCTCGTGCTTCCTCGGCCTCCCGATCGCGACCGGCGACGTCCCGACGCGGTTCGTCGAGGCGTACGTGGCCAGCGGGCTCGCCGAGGTCCTCGACGGCCGCCTCGTCCCGCACGCGCGGATCGCTCCGGTCCAGGACGTCTATCTCGCGTCCGACGGCTACTCGCGCGGCGAGGACCCCAGCGGCTACGTGGCGACCTACACGCCGACCGCGCGCACGCTCGACCTGCTGACCCCGCGCGGGCACGTGCACCGCGCGCTCGACGTCGGCACCGGCCCCGGGACGCATGCGCTCCTCGCTGCGCGCCACAGCGACCACGTGGTCGCGACCGACGTCAATCCGCGCGCCCTCGCGTTCACGCAGCTGAACGTGCTTCTGAACGGCGTCGACAACGTCGAGGCGCGCGCCGGCAGCCTCTTCGAACCGGTCGCGGGTGAGACGTTCGACCTCATCGTCTGCAACGCGCCGTTCGTCGTTTCGCCCGAGTCGCGGTTTACGTACCGCGACACCGGCCTGCCGGCCGACGAGCTCTCGCGCCGGATCGTGGCCGCGGTCCCGGAGCACCTCGCCGACGACGGCGTCGCGGCCGTGCTCGTGAGCTGGGTCGCGGAGGACCCGGACGATCCCGACGAGCGGATCTTCCGCTGGCTGGACGGCAACGGCTGCGACGCGTGGGTGCTCGGCATCTCCGGCGCCGACCCGCTCTCGCACGCCGCCGGCTGGAACGACTATCTCCACCACGATCCCGAGCGGTTCGCGGCGGCCCTCGACGAGTGGGTCGCGTACTTCCGCTCCCTCGGCATCCAGTGGATCAGCGAGGGCGCCGTCCTCCTCCACCGCCGAGCAGGCGAGACGGCGATCCGCTTCGACGCGATCGACGACGAGGAGCTCGAGGACGGAGCCGGCGCGCAGATCGAGCGGTTCTTCGCCACGCAGGCGCACATCGCCGAGCGCGGCATCCTCGGGGAGCGGATCCGGCTCGCGGCGGATGCGCGGATCGAGCGCGACTTCGAGGGTGACGAGGTAGTCGAGGCCCGGCTGCGGCTCGACGGCGGGCTCGGGTTCGAGCGCGAGCTGGACGAGGTCGAGGAGGAGGTCGTGGCGGCGCTGAACGGCTCGCCGTTCGAGGACGCGCGCCGGGTCGAGCTCGTCGAAGACCTGCTCGACCAGGGCTTCCTCGAGTTCGCGTAGGTGACGCACGAGGAGTGGATCCGCGCTCACGTCGAGCCGACGGGCGCGATCGAGACGGTGCACGAGCGCCCGTGGTCGCGCGTCCAGCGCGTGCCGACGGCCGGCGGCAACCTCTTCTTCAAGACGAACGCTCCGCGCTTCGCGCACGAGGCGCGCGTGGTCGATGCGCTCGCGCGCCGCCGGCCCGGGCTCGTGCCGGAGCTCGTCGCAGTCGACCTCGATCGCGGCTGGATGCTGCTCGCCGACGCCGGCCACCGCCTGCGCGACCGGCCGGACGCGGCCGTGTGGCCCCGCCTGCTGGCCGACTACGCGGAGCTGCAGATCGACGCGATCGCCGACGCGGAAGCGCTCGTTGCAGGCGGCGTGCCCGACGCGGGGCTCGCGCGCCTGCCGGCGCTGTACGAAGAGGCCGGCGGGCGCGACGTGGCGCTGGTCGAGGAGCTGTGTGCGGTGCTGGGAGAGACCGGCCTCCCCGCAACGATCCAGCACGACGACCTGCACGACGCGAACGTGTTCGTCAGCGGCGGGCGGTACCGGATCATGGACTGGGGCGACTCGGTCGTCTCGCACCCCTTCGTGTCGCTCGCGGAGGCGGAGCCGTTCGCCGGTGAGGCGGGCGTACTGGCCTACCTCGAGCCGTGGGCGCGCTTCGCGCCGCTCGACCGGCTGCGCGACGCGGTCCCGGCCGCGAAGCGCCTCGCGGGCGTCACGCGCGCTTGGACGTGGGCGGCGATCTTGCCGACGGCACCGCCGAAGCTCGTAGCCGCGCACGGCGACTACGGCGAGATCTGGCTGCGCCGCGTGGCGACGCCGCCCGAGGAGTGGGAGCGCGACTAGCGAGGGTCGTCGGGGAGCAGCGAGTACACGAGCGCGTCGCACCGCTGTCCGTGAAGCCAGATCGAGCGGCGCTCCCGACCCTCCCGCTGGAAGCCGAGCCGTTCGGCCAGTCGCTGCGAGTCGGCATTGTCCGGGTGCGTCCGGATCTCGATCCGCTGCACGCCCTGCTCGAACAGCCACTCGCAGACGAGGAGCACCGCCCGGGCGACGAGCCCGCGACCGCGCCCACGTGGGCCGGCGAGGTAGGCGAGCTCCCAGTTGTCGCGTACGCGCCGTGACGCAATCACCGAGCCGACGGCGACGTCGTCAGGAGGCGCCGTGATCTGGAGGTCGAGGCGGTCGCCGCGCTCCCATCCTTCCCGTGTCTGCGCCAGCAAGAGCTCGAAGTCGGTATGGGACGGCTCCGCCGGCATGTTGAACCAGTGCCGCACATGCGGGTCGCGCATTGTCTCCAGCACGGTGTCACGGTCGCGCGACTCCATGGCGCGCAGCAGGACCACGCCGTCGGCCAGTGGCTTGTCCAGCCGCAGCGCCACTAGGGCCGGACCGTCAGGAGCGACCCGTCCGGCCGCATCGCGACGTCTGCGGGGACGCTCCATGGGACGCTCGCGACGAGCGTTCCACATCGATGGACAACAGAGCGGCCGAAAAGCGGTGCGACCACGGCGTCGGCCGTGGGCGACGTCGCGGCGGCCGCCGCCGCGACGACTAGCGCAAGTCCCGCGGAACGAGCGACCACACGAAGCGGTTGTCTCGGTCGTGGCCCACGCAGGTGAAGCCGACGCCGCGGAGCATCGCGACGAGCAGGTCGTCGCGCTCGCGCGTGCGCGTCTCGAGCCGCGAGATGCCGAGCTCCTCGAACGCCCTGCGCGCTACGAGGTGCAGCGCCGCGCCCGCGAACCCGCGTGCGCCTGCTGCGACGCCCGGCGCATAGCCGACCTCGGCACTGGGTGCGCCGTCGGGGCGAACGAGGACTGCGACGCCGACCGGCTCGTCGCGCCCCGCGTCCTCGACCCGGAACCAGATCGCGTCGCCCCGCCGGGCAGCGCCGGCCATCAGCCAGGGGCCCGCGTCGCGTCGCACGTCGGCATCCGTCACGCGCAACGCGACGACGCCCTCCGCTGGAGCCCGCCCACTTGCCTGGACCTGCACCGTCCATACTGTCGCGCACGAGCCGGACGCACACCATCCTCCACGCGAAGGATCTTCGGCGTGCGTCACACACTTTTCACGCAATTAGCGCGGACACACCACGGTTCTCGCGCTAACTTGACAGCGGCGGGATCGGGGTGGAAACCCCAGGGCGGTGGGGCGTGGTCCACCACGGCGGTGGTCCAGACGGGGGTGACTCGACGAGCGGCGGACCGGCGGCCGAGCGGGCGGCCCGGGAACGACGAAGGGCGGCCGAAGCCGCCCTTCGCCGGACACCACTCGCGAAGGGGCTAGCCCTCGGAGCGGGATTCCTCGCGGTCGCGGCGCGGTCCGCCGCCGCCTCCGCGGCCACCGCGACCGCCGCGGCGGTCGCCGTCGCGGCCGCGCGGGCGCTCCTCGCGGGGCTCGCGCGGCGGGGCGTTCTTCGCCCGCTCGACGAGCTCCTCCGGCGACACCGTCGCGCCGTTCTCGTGCTTCTGGATCAGCTTGAGGCCGATGCGGCCGCGCGCCTTGTCCACCTCCTGCACGAGCACGTCGAGAATGTCGCCGCGCGAGATCACGTCCTCGATGTGGTTCACGCGGCCCGGGCCGACGTTCGACACGTGCAGCAGGCCGTCGGTGCCCTTCTTCAGCTCGACGAACGCGCCGAAGTCGGTTGTCTTGACGACCTTGCCCGTGTACTGGTCGCCGACCTCCGGCTCCTTGGTGAGCGCGGTGATCGCCGAGATCGCCGCGTCCGCCTTCTCGCCCTCGGTCGCGTAGATGAGGATCGTGCCGTCCTCCTCGATGTCGATCTGGACCTCGTAGTCGGACTCGAGCGAGCGGATCGTCTCGCCGCCCTTCCCGATGACCATCCCGATGTACTCCGGGTTGATCTGGATCGTCGAGATCCGCGGTGCGTGGCCGGCGAGCTCCTTCCGGGGCTCCGAGATCGCCTGGAGCATCCGGTCGAGGATTGCGACCCGCGCCCGCTTCGCCTGCTCGAGCGCGCGCTGCATGATCTCGCGGCTGACGCCGGTGATCTTGATGTCCATCTGCAGCGCGGTGATGCCGTCGGGCGTCCCGGCGACCTTGAAGTCCATGTCGCCGAGGTGATCCTCTGCGCCCTGGATGTCGGTGAGGATCTCGTACTCGTCGCCTTCCTTGACGAGGCCCATCGCGATGCCGGAGACCGGCGCCTTGATCGGCACGCCGGCATCCATCAGCGCCAGCGTCGAGCCGCACACCGACCCCATCGACGACGAGCCGTTCGACTCGAGCGTCTCGGAGACGAGCCGGATCGTGTACGGGAACTCCTCCGCCGGCGGGATGACCGCTTCGAGCGCCCGCTGGGCGAGCGCGCCGTGACCGATGTCGCGGCGCTTCGGCCCGCGCATCATCCCGGTCTCGCCGACCGAGTAGGGCGGGAAGTTGTAGTGGTGCATGTAGCGCCGGTCGGACTCGAGGGACAGATCGTCGATGCGCTGACCCTCCTTCGCCGTACCGAGCGTGAGCAGCGTCATGATCTGCGTCTGGCCGCGGGTGAAGAGCGCCGAGCCGTGCGTGCGCGGGCTCACGCCCACCTCGCAGACGACCGGGCGGATCTGCTCCGAGGTGCGGCCGTCGGGACGCCGCTTGTCGATCGCGATCTTCTTGCGGACGAGGTCCTTGTAGATCGCCTCGGCGGCCTTCTTGACATAGCTCTTCGTGAGCGCGTCCTTCACGAGGGGCTCGCCCTCGACGGCGGCCGGGCCGACCGGGAACGGCAGCGCGACGGTCTCGATGATGCGGTCGAAGAGCAGGTGGCGCTTGGCCGACTTGAGCTCCTTCGAGTCGCCCTCGGCCTCGGTGAGCCCGCGCAGGTCGTTCTCGAACTGCTCGCGCACCGGGCCTTCGACGGCGGCGACGCGCTGCCTCTCGAGGATCATCGCGAGCGACATGCGCGTCTGGAGCTCGCGCCAGACGTCCTCCTGCGTCGAGTCCATGGAGAGCTTGCCGCACTCCCGCTCGACGATCTCCTCGACGATCGCGCCGCTCTCGCGGAGGCCGTGCTCCTGGATCCGCGTCCAGATCTCGTGGCCGTACTGCTCCTCGAGCCGGTTCGTGAGCTCCTGGTCGAGCCACTTTTGCTTCCCGGCCCGTTCGCGGAGCTCGAGCTGCGCGTCGCAGAGCTTCACGATCTCGCCCTGCGCGACGTCGAGCGCCTCGAGGAGCTTCTCCTCGGGAACGAGGTTCGCGCCGGCCTCGACCATCGTCAGGCCTTCCTTCGTGCCGACGACGATCAGGTCGAGATCCGACTCCGCGGTCTCCTGCAGCGTCGGGTTGATGACGAGCTCGCCCTCGATCAGCCCCATCCGCACGGCGCCGATCGGGCCCATGAACGGCATCGGCGAGACCACGAGAGCGGCGGAGACGCCGTTGATCGCCAGGATGTCGTGAGGCGTGACCATGTCCGCGCTGAGGACGGTGGCGATGCATTGCGTCTCGTTGCGGTACCCCTTCGGCCAGAGCGGCCGGACGGGGCGGTCGATCATGCGCGCGGTGAGGATCGCCCGCTCGGTGGGGCGCCCCTCGCGCTTGAAGAAGCCGCCCGGGATCTTCCCGGCGGCGTACATCCGCTCCTCGACGTCGATCGTGAGCGGGAAGAAGTCCGCGCCTTCGCGCGGTTCGGTGCGGCCCTGCGCCGTGGCGAGGACCATCGTCTCGCCGGAGCGGACGACGACTGCGCCGTCGGCCTGCCGGGCGAGCTTGCCCGTCTCGAAGGAGATGGTCTTGCCACCGACCTCGACGGACACGGAAATCGGCTCGAGCCTCAGCTCGGCCTCAACGATTGTCATCTATTCCCTTTCCTCCACTGTGCTGTGTGAAGGGTGGGAGTTGAGTCAGCCCCGCTCGAAGGGGCTCGCTCAACTTCCACCCTTCGGGGCTGTCGGGAGCTAGCGGCGCAGGCCGAGCTCCTTGATGAGGGCGCGGTAGCCCTCGAGATCCTTGCGTTGTAGGTAGTTCAGGAACCGGCGGCGGCGACCGACGAGCTTCAGCAGACCGCGCCGCGAGTAGTGATCGTGCTTGTGCGTCCGCAGGTGCTGGGTCAGCTCGTTGATGCGCTGCGTCAGCATCGCGATCTGGACCTCGGGCGAGCCCGTGTCCCCCTCGTGCTTGCCGAACTTGCCGACATGCTCCTGCTTCGCTTCCTTGGTGAGGGCCATTGAACCTCCTGGTAGACGTCACCTGCGCCCCCGCCTCTCCGCGCGCAGGAAGGACGCGCGGCGGCCGGGACGCGGCCGGGCAGTAGGGTAGCAATCCCTTGGAGTTTCCGGGTTTTCAAGCGGTTTGCGAGGCTGCGGCGGAGCGCTGGGACGTGCCCGCGCTCGCCGCCGGCGTGTCCCTCGACGGGCGACGGGAGACGGTCGCCGCCGGCTGCAGCACGGACACGCGATTTCGCGTTGCATCCGTCACGAAGCCGTTCACGGCCGCGCTGGCGCTGAAGCTGGTCGACTTCGACGCCTCGACGGCCGTGTGGCCGGAGGACGTGCACGTTCGCCACCTGCTCTCGCACACGAGCGGGTACGACTGCGAGTGCGGCGACCTCGCGCGGTTCGGCGACGGCGACGACGCGCTCGGCGCCGCCGTGCGCGAGTTGCCGTCGGTGCGTCGCCTCGTCGGCGTCGACCAGGTGTGGTCGTACTCGAACGCCGGCTACTGGCTCGCCGGCTGGCTCTGCGCGAACGCCGCGGGCACGACGTACGAGGACGCGCTCGCGGAGCACGTCCTCGGCGAGCTTCCCGCCACGTCCTTCGACGAGCCCGATCTGGGAGGAACCGGCCCGCAGGCGATTGCCGAGCCGTACCCGCGCGCCCGGCGACCGTCGGGCGGCCTCGTCTCGAACGTCGCCGACCTGCTCACGTTCGCGGCGCGCCAACTCGGTGACCGCGCGACCGACGTCCTGCGCCTGCCGGTGGCGAAACCGACCGCGGGCGTGTACGGCTACGGCTTCGACGGCGAGCGTGTCGGCGGCTTCGAGGTCTGGGGCCACCCCGGCTCGTACGGCGGCTTCCAGTCCTCGCTCCTGCTCGTCCCGTCACGGCGCGCGGCGTTCGTCGGCCTGACGAACAGCGGGCGCGGGAAGCAAGCGCTGCGCGAGGTCGAGGACGCGTGGTTCGACGCGCTGCTCGGCGCGCGCCGGCGCGTCCCGGACACGCTCGAGCTGTCCGCGGAGGCGCTGCGCGAGTTCGAAGGCGTGTACGCCAACACGGAGTTCCGCGTCTCGGTGGCGGCCGACACCGGTCATCTGATCGCGGACGTCGCCGACGACTCGGGCTTCGAGGCGACGGTACGCGCACGGCCGATCGGGCCGCGCACGTTCGAGATCGTCGAGGGGGACTTCGAGCGCGACCGCTTCGACTACCCCGTCCCCGGCTTTGCGCGGTTCGGCAGCCGCTTGACCGAGCGCGTCGCGTGATCGCGGCCGTCGCGGCCGGCCACCCCGCGACGGCGGACGCGGGGCTCGAGGTTCTGTCCGACGGCGGGTCGGCCGCGGACGCGGCGGTCGCGGCGTGCTTCGCGTCGTGCGTCGCGGAGACCGTGATGACGGGCCTGCTCGGCGGCGGGCACGCGATCTACTACGACGCGGCGAGCGGTCGCGCGCGCAACCTCGACTGCTTCGTCGCAGTGCCGTCCGGATTCGGCGCGCCGATGGCGGAGCTGCGCGTGCCGTTCGGCGAGGAGCTCGTGCACTATGCGATCGGCGCATCCTCGTGCGCGGTGCCGGGTGTGCCCGCCGGATTGGACGCGCTCTGGCGCACGCATGGCCGGCTGCGGTGGGCGCGGCTCGTCGAGCCTGCGTTGCGGCTCGCGCGCGCGGGCGTCGCGATGCCGGAGGCGCACGCGGCGTGCCTCTCGATGCTCGAGCCGGTGATGACGATGCGCGAGGGCGCGTCGATGTACGCGCCGGGCGGCCGGCTGCTCGCACCCGGCGACCGCCTCGAGCAACCCGGGCTCGTGCGCGCGCTTGGTCTCGTCGCCGACGAGGGTGCGGCGAGCGTCTACACCGGGTCGATCGCCGCGGCGTTGCTCGCACTCGTCGCCGAGCGTGAGGGTGCGATCACCGCGGACGACCTTACGTCGTACCGCGCCGAGTGGCGCGAACCCGTCGAGGTGTCGTTCGCAGGGCATCTGATCGCGACGCGCGGCGGGCTTTCCGGCGTGCCCGACGCCTTCGCCCGGCTCGACGCGGGCGGCGGCCCGCGTGCGCTCCTCGCCGCTCTCGAGGACGGGCGCCCCGGCGGCAGCCACACGACGAACCTCTGCGTCGTCGACGGGGACGGCAACGCGTGTGTCTTGACGACCAGCCTCGGCCTCGGCTCGGGCGACTGGCTGCCGGGCCTCGACCTACACCTGAACAGCATGCTCGGCGAGGCCGATCTCGTACGCGGCGGCCTCGCGCCGCGCGGGCGCATGGAGAGCATGATGGCGCCCTCGCTCGCGTTCGACTCGCAGACGCTCGCCCTCGCGATCGGCGCCGCGGGCGGGACGCGCCTCCGCACCGCACTCGTTGGCGTCGCTGCGGCGATCCTCGCGGAAGGGCTCGATCCACAGGAGGCGGTCGACCGGCCGCGCTTTCATCCCGCGGGCGACGTGGTGAACGTCGAGCCGGGCGTGGACGAGACGTTTCTCGTCGAGCTGGAGCGAGTGGGTAGAAGCGTGCGCCGGTGGGCGTCGCGCCACCACTACTTCGGCGGCGTCAGCGCAATTGGGCAGACCGCCGCGGCCGCCGATCCTCGGCGATCCGGCGCGGCACGTTCTCTCCCTCGGGAATGCTCACGCTGATCCACCCGAGATAGCCACAGCGCGGGCAGCCCGGGTTTTCCTGCACGGTGCCGCCCGCCCTCGGCTTGCCGTACGTCGTTCCGCACTCGAGGCAGCGCACGCGCTCGACCGCGTACAGCCGGACGGCCCTCGATTCGTGCTCCATGCAGAGAAAGAATCCGCTCGGAGCGGAAACTTGCGCGGTGCCGCCCCCACGAGGTCAAAGGGCGCTGTCAACGGTCGGCGGCCGCACGGCAGCGCGCGTTGCCTCGACGTCGCGGGCGATCTGCGCCACCAGTTCCTCCTCGCTGCGGAACGCCTGTTCGTCCCGGAGGCGGGTCCACAGCTCGACCACGAGCCGGCGGCCGTAGAGATCGCCCTCGTAGTCGAGCAGGAACGCCTCGATCCGGCGCTCGGCGCCGCCGTAGTGCGGATTGACCCCGATCGACACGGCTGCGCGCCGATCGCGTGCGGCACCGGCGTAGATGCCGTGCGCCGGGACGAGCACGTCCGGATCCACGCGGAGGTTCGCGGTCGGGAAGCCCAGCGTCCCGCCCCGTGCGTCGCCCGAGACGACGACCCCGTCGACCTCCACGGGCCGCCCGAGGAGCCGCGCCGCGCCCTCGACGTCGCCGTCGTGGGCGAGCTGCCGGATGAGCGTCGAGGAGACTCCCTCGACGATCGGCACGCGGCGGACCTCGAGGCCAAGGCGCTCCAGCAGCCCGAGGTCGCCCGACCGCGCGCGGCCGAACCGGAAGCCGACGCCCGCGGCGACGACCTCCGCGCCGATCGCGTGCAGGTACATGCGCGCGAACTCGTCCGGCGCAAGCGTCGCCAGCTCGGGCGTGAACTCGACGACGAGCGTCTCCTCCACGCCGAGGCCGGCGAGCAGCTCGAGGCGCCTGTCGAGCGTTGCGAGCAGCTCGACCTGGTTCCCGAGCACGGTCCGCGGGTGCGGGTCGAACGTGACGACCGTCGGCGTCGGACCGGCGTCGAGCGCTGCGCGGATCACCGCGCGGTGGCCGAGATGGACGCCGTCGAAGGTGCCGATCGCGACCGCGCGCGGGCGCCGCTCGAGGTCTGCAGGTGCGTGAGCGACGTTCACGGGCGCGCCGCATCCTCGCGCTCGAGCTCGAGCACCCGTCGTCGGACGTCGTCGGGCACGCGCGCGACCGCGTCCGCGGGGAGCCGCGCGAGCGCCGCCGAAGGGGCAACCAGCAGCTCCGGATCGGCCTCGGCCACCGCGAACGGACCGATCTCCGTCCGGCGCAGCGTCGTGCAGTGGCCGCCGAGCGCCTGGGCGATCGCCCGCACGTAGGTCCCGGAGCTCACGCGCAGGTCGAAGCGCACGGAGGTCACGCGGCCGTCCGTCTCCGTATACGCGATGACGTCGAGCGCGTCGACGCGTGAACGCCTCAGGGGCATCTCGACGGCGATCCCCTGACGCGCCAGGCGATAGGCGCGCTCACCGCCGATCTTGACCGCAGATGCGGCCGGGATCGGCAGCTCGATCTCGCCGCGGAGGGCCGCGAGCCGTGTGTCCAGCTCGTCTCGCGAGGGCGGCTCGTGCCGCTCGACGATCTCCCCTTCCGGGTCGCCGGTCGAGGTCGTGGCCGTCAGGGCCACGTCCGTCTCGTACCGCTTGTCCAGGCCGACGAAGCATGGAGCCAGTCTAGTTGCCGCACCGGACAACAGCAGCAACAACCCGGTGGCGAAAGGGTCGAGCGTTCCCGCGTGGCCGGTGCGCGCGCGAGTGCGGCGGCGCAGATCGGCGACGAGCGCGAACGACGAGGGCCCGGCGGGCTTGTCGACGAGGACGATCGCGACCGGCCTAAGCGCGCGCGGCGGCATCGCCGTCGCCCGCGGCGTCGCCGGTCGCGGCGACGAACGCACGGTGGAGGAAGTCGATGATCTCGCCGATCTCACGGCTGCTCGAGAAGCCGGCGGCCTGCCGGTGCCCCCCGCCGCCGACCTGGCGCGCGATCGCCGACACGTCGACCTCGTCGTGGCTCGAGCGGAGCGACACGCGGCGCGCAGGCCCCTCGTCGCGCGGAGGCTCGCGGATCAGCGCGACCATCTCGGAGCCCTCGACCGACCGGAGGTAGTCGATGATCCCTTCGGAGTACGGCTCCTCCGCTCCGACCGCGGCGAAGTCGCCCCGCACCAGGTACGAGACGACGAGCCGTCCGCCCTCGAACAACTGGGCGCGGTCGAGGGCGCGCGCGAGCAGCTTCAGCTTCGCGAACTGGACCGTCTCGTAGACGTGGCGGAAGATGCCGTGCACGTCGGCGCCGGCCTCGACCAGCTCAGCAGCGAGGCGCAGCGACTTCGGGGTCGTGTTCGAGTACTGGAAGCGGCCGGTGTCGGTGACGAGCGCGACGTACAGCGCCTCGGCGATGTCGGGCGTCAGCCGGACGTCGAGCTCGCGCAGCACGTCGCGCACGATCTCCGCGGTCGAGGAGGCGTCCGGCACGATCAGGTTCGCCGACCCGAACCGCGAGTTGTCGTGGTGGTGATCGACGTCGACGACGAGGCGCGCTCGCTCGAGCGGCGTCCGCTCGGGCCCGATGCGGCGCTCGTTCGCGCAGTCGACGGCGAGCAGCACGCGCTCCTCGATGTCGGCCGGGAGATCGCCGCGCTGCAGCTCCGAGAGCTGCAGGAAGCGGTACTCGCCGGGAATCGGCGCGTCACCGGCGAGGTACATGACGGCGTCCTTGCCGAGAGCGCGCAGCGCGAGCGTCATCCCGAGCATCGATCCGAGCGCGTCGCCGTCCGGGTTCTCGTGCGCGACGACGAGGAAGCGGTCGTTCGCGCGGATCGCGTCCGCGACCGCCTCGAGGTCACTGCGCGTCGTCGTCGCCTGGCTCATCGTCGGAAGGAGGTGGCAGCTCGCTCACGAGCTCGTCGACCAGATGCGTCATCCGCACGCCGCGCTCGACCGACTCATCGTACGCGAACGACAGCGTCGGCGTCCGCTTCAGGCTGAGCTCGCGCGCCAGGCGCCCCTGCAGGACGCCGTGCGCGGACGCGAGCCCCGCGAGCGAGTCGCGCCGCTTCTTCTCGCTGCCGAGGACGGACACGTACACCGTCGCCTCGCGAAGGTCCGGCGTCACCGTGACGCCTGTCACCGTGACGAGGCCGATCCGCGGGTCCTTCAGGTCGCCGACCGCCTCCGCGACGACCGCCCGCACCGACTCGTTGACGCGACGCATCCGTCCGCTCATAGGGCGCGAGGTTAGTCGTCCGGGGACACGAGCGTCACGTCGGCGCGCACGAGCTCCCACTCCTGGCCGGCGAGCCACCGCTCGGCGCCGGCCGCGAGCTCCTCGGCCTCGTGCGCGTCGCGCGCCACGCACGCCACCGTCAGGGCGCAGCGCTGCCAGAGGTCGTGGTGGTCGACCTCCGCCACGGCCGCGCCGAACCGGTTCTGCAGCTGCGCCTTCGCCGACTTGACGTGCTTCCGCTTCCCCTTCAGGGACCCCGCCTCGGGGAAGTGCAGCTCGACGGTGAGGATCGCCACGAACCCGGAGCTCACGAGGTGGGGTGTGGGCCGTTACGCGGCGTCGGCGCGCGGCGAGTCGCCGCCGCCCGGGGTGTCGTCGAGCGACGTGCGCTCGACCTCGCGCGTCTCGAAGATCTCGAAGATGTCGCCCTCGCGGAGGTCGTTGAAGCCCTCGAGCAGGATGCCGCACTCGAACCCCTCGGTCACCTCGCGCGCGTCGTCCTTGAACCGCTTCAGCTGCGCGATCGTCGTCTCGTGGATGCGCGCGCCCTCGCGGAAGATCCGCACGTTCGAGCCGCGCCGCACGACACCGGAGGTGACCATGCAGCCCGCGATCGTCCCCAGACGCGAGACCTTGAACAGCGCGCGCACCTCGACCTCGCCGATGATCGCCTCGGTCTCGACCGGGGAGAGCATGCCGACGAGCGCCTGCTCGATCTCCTCGGTGAGCTGGTAGATGACGCGGTACTGGCGGATCTCGATCCCCTGCCGCTCGGCGAGCTGGCGCGCCTCCGTGGAAGGCCGGACGTTGAAGCCGACGACCATCGCGTGCGAGGCTGCGGCGAGGTTCACGTCGTTCTCGGTGATCCCGCCGACGCCGGTGTGGATGACGTTCACCCGCACCTCGGGGTGCTGGATCTTGGCGAGCTCGCCGACGATCGCCTCGACGGAGCCCTGCACGTCGCCCTTGATGACGAGGTTGAGGTCCTGGACGCCGCCGGACTGCATCTGGGAGAAGAGGGTCTCCAGCGAGACGCCGCGGCTCGTCTGCTTCGCGAGCGCCTCGCGCCGCAGCCGCTCGCCGCGCTGGTGCGCGAGCTCGCGTGCGCGACTCTCCTTCTCAACGACGCGGGACAGCTCGCCGGCAGGCGGCGGCTTGTCGAAGCCGAGGATCTCGACCGGCTCGCCGGGGCGGGCCTCCTGGATCCGCTCGCCGCGGTAGTCGTAGAGCGCGCGGACACGGCCCCACGCGTCGCCCGCGACGATCGCGTCGCCGACCTTGAGCGTGCCGCGCTGCACGAGCATCGTGGCGACGGGCCCGCGCCCGATGTCGAGGCGCGACTCGATGATCGGGCCGGACGCCTCCGCGTTCGGGTTCGCGCGCAGGTCGAGCTCCGCGTCGGCGACGAGCAGGATCCGCTCGAGCAAGTCGTCGAGACCCTCCCGCTGCTTCGCCGACACCTTCGCGACCTGGACGGTCCCGCCCCACTCCTCCGCCTGGACGTTCTCCTGCGCGAGCTCGCCGAGCACGCGGTCGGGATTCGCGTCGGGGAGGTCGATCTTGTTGACGGCGACCACGATCGGCACCTCGGCGGCGCGTGCGTGGGAGATCGACTCGCGGGTCTGCGGCATGACGCCGTCGTCGGCGGCGACGACGAGCACCGCGATGTCCGTCACCTTCGCGCCTCGGGCGCGCATGGCGGTGAACGCCTCGTGGCCCGGCGTGTCGAGGAACGTGATCCTCCGGCCGCCGACGTCGGCCTGGTAGGCGCCGATGTGCTGCGTGATGCCGCCGGCCTCGGTCTGGACGACCGCCGTCTTGCGGATCGCGTCGAGCAGCGTGGTCTTGCCGTGGTCGACGTGACCCATGATCGTGACGACGGGCGGGCGGTCCTCGAGCGCCTCCTCCGGATCCTCGAACGTCTCCGGCTCGACGTCGTCCTCGCCGGCGTGCTTGATCGTGACCTCGCGGCTGAGCTCGGCGGCGATCAGCTCCACCTCGTCGTCGGTGAGCGACTGCGTCGCCGTCTTCATCTGGCCGAGGTTCATCAGGAGCTTGATGATCTGCGGCATGGCAACGCCGAGCGCCTGCGAGAAGTCGCGCAGGGTCACGCCGGACTCGACGGTGACGGGCCCGGTCGGGGCCTGGACCTCGCGCTGCTGCTTCGGCGCGCGGTCGGCGGGGCGATCGCCCGGGCGCTGGCGCTGCCCCTGGCCGGGGCGGCCGCCGCCCTGGTCGATGACGACGCGGCGCTTCCGGTTCCCCGGCCCGCTGCCGCCGCGCGGCCTGATCGGTCTATTTGGTCTACCTGGTGGCATCGGTGGTCAAGTGTAGAGCCGCGAGAGCTCTGGGTCGACATGGACGTTGCGGCGCAGGACCCGGTTGAACGCCCGCCGGGAGGCAGCCCGCTCGAAGCACGGGAGCCGCCGGCAGGTGTAGACACCGCGTCCGGGCCCCGGCCCGGGCGTCAGCTCGCCTACGGCGGCATGGAACCGCTGGAGCTCGTGCTGGGGCGCCTTGCGGCCGCAGCCTGCGCACGTCCTCGTAGGCTCAGCTCTCGTCCCGCTCGCTCCCTTCGACCGCGGCCGGCGCCGCGGCAGTCTGGTCCTCGACGGCGGTGTCGCCGTCCTCGTCCGGGTTGGGCGCGCCCGCCGTCTCCTCGATCGGGATGCCCGCATGCGGGTCGTCCTCGACGTGCTGCGCGCGCGGCGACACCTCGGGCTCGTCGTCAGCGCTACGCGCTCCAGGTACCGGCGCATCGCCCGGCCCGGCCGGGGCGACGTCGGCGAGCTCGGCCTCGAGCTCCAGTTCCGGCTCGGGCTCCACGACCTGCTGCGTCGGCTGGTTCGCGAGCGCCTGGTGGGCCGGGACGCCGCAGTACTTCGAGCCGGGGAGCGCCGCGTTCGGGCAGCGCTTGCCGTTCGAGAGCACCGCGGAGCAGCGGCCGGAGAAATCCTCGCCCTGCTCGCCCTCGCCGCCGCCGAAGGCCGCCTGGGCCTCCTGCTGGGCGAACTCGCTGTCGGAGACGATGTCGATCTTCCAGCCGGTGAGCCGGTGCGCGAGGCGGGCGTTCATGCCCTCCTTGCCGATCGCGAGCGCGAGCTGGTCGTCGGGCGTGACGACCGTCGCCTCTTTCGCCTCGTCGTCGAGGTAGACCTCGCGGACGCGCGCGGGCGAGAGCGCCTTCGCGACGAACCGCGCGGGCTCCGGGTTCCACGGGATGATGTCGATCTTCTCGCCGCGCAGCTCGGAGACGACCATGCGCACTCGGGAGCCGCGCGGGCCGACGCACGCGCCGACCGGGTCGACGCCCTGTGCGTGCGACTCGACCGCGATCTTCGAGCGGTAGCCCGGCTCGCGTGCGACGCCCCGGATCTCGACGAGGCCGTCGGCGATCTCGGGCACCTCGAGCTCGAACAGCGTCTTGATCAACTCCGGATCGCGCCGCGAGAGGATCACCTGCGGGCCCTTCGTGCCCGTGCGCACCTCGGTGATCACTGCCTTGATGCGGGAGCCCTGCTCGTAGCGCTCGCCGTCCACCTGCTCGGAGCGCGGCAGCAACGCCTCGACCTTGCCGAGGTCGACGAGGACGTTGTTGCGGTCGCCCGCCTGCTGGACGATTCCGGTGACGACCTCGGAGACGCGGTCGATGTACTCGTCGTACATCATCTCGCGCTCGGCCTCGCG
>DASXTR010000294.1:0-10789 GCA_036505325.1 Gaiellaceae bacterium | reverse complement strand
ACGAAGTAGTTCGTGTTCGAGTACGACCACCCGGCGCCGGGCGCGAAGTGCGGCTTGTGCGAGGTCGCAACCGCGACGATCTCGCGCGGCGCCCAGTTCCGCATCGGATCGCGGTACGCGGCCGCGAGCCATTTCCTGTCGCCGCCGTAGTCGAAGAGGCCGGTGGTGTGGTTGAGGAGGCGGCGCACCGTGATGCGCTTGCCGTTCGGGACGACGCCCGGCAGCCATCGCTCGACCGGGTCATCGAGCGACAGCTTGCGCTCGCCGACGAGCTGCAGGACGACGGTGGCGACGAACGTCTTCGTGATACTCCCGACACGGAAGCGGTCGCCCGTACGCATCGGCGTCTTCGGCTCGACGTTCCCGTCGCCGCTCGCGAAGCGGATCGTGCGGCCGTCGACGCGGACGAGCGCGACCGCGCCCGGAACGCCGGCGGCGACGACCTCGTCGAGCGCGCGCTGGAGCTCCGTCTCGCGCGCCGGCGCAGGTCCCGAGGCTGCAGTTGCGGACGTCGCGGCGACCGCGACCCCCAGGGCGAGCAAGACGACGAACACGAACCTTCCCATGAGCTTCTCCTTTGGCGGCGGCATCCAGGGGGACGCTAGGGAGCGCCGGCGCGCGCGTCGTCGGCCGGCGGAGCGATTCACGATCGGCGGCCGGTCTGAACTCCGCTGTGGGGAGTCACGCTCAGGTCGTAGGCCGGATCAATCGCGAGATTGATGCGGCCGGGACGTACGCGGTTTACGGTGGACGCATGAGGCTCGCCCTCCTGCACGAGGGACGCGCGCTGGACACGGTCGTCGTCGCGCTCGCCGTCCTCGGGCAGATCGAAGTCTGGGCCGATTCGGCCGCGGAGCCGAGGCTCCTCGCCGCAGCCGGATCCCTGCTCGCGACGCTTCCGCTGCTCCTGCGCCGGCGGTTCCCGTTCGCGGCGCCCGTCTTCATCTTCGTCGCGGTCGCGGTCCTGACCGTCGCGCGTTCCGAAGCCGTGCGAGACGGCGCGGGCGTCACGCTGTTCGCGCTCGTCCTCGCGTTCTGGATCGTCGGCGCCCGCAACGAGCGGAACCAGGCGCTGGCAGCGGCCGCAGTCGGATTCGCAGCCGTCGCGGTTCTCGCGGACCGGGCGGCGGCTCCGGAGGTGCGCGCCAATCCGCCGTTCCCGGGGGGAGCCGTACAGATGGGAAGCTTCGAGGTCGAGGTCCTCTTCCTCGTCCCGATCGTCGCGGCGCTCGCGCTCGGGGCCTATGTCCTGAGGGCGCGCGAACGGCGGGCGAGCGTACTGGAGGAGAGGACCGCACGGCTCGAACGTGACCGCGAGGAGGAGGCGCGCGCGGCGGTCGCCGCGGAGCGGCGGCGGATTGCGCGCGATCTGCACGAGCTGATCGTCCACGGCGTGAGCGTCATGACCGTGCAGGCGGGTGCCGCACGCGTGCTCCTCGACGAGGAGCCCGGCCGTGCCCGAGAGCCGCTCCTCGCAATCGAGGAAGCTGGTCGTCAGACGCTCGCCGAGACGCGCCGCCTGCTCGGGATGCTCCGCACGGACGACGACGAGGCGACGCTCGCACCGGTTCCCGAGCTGGCCGAGCTGGCCTTGCCCGAGCCGGTGGAGACCGCGGTCGCACCGGAGGAGCGCGGCGAGGTCGACGGCGCCGGCACGCTGCTTCGCCGTTACGCGTTCGACGTGCTCATCGTCCTCGTCGCGGTCGTGTCGGAGATCGAGATCTTCGTGATCTCGGTGCCGGGGCCGACGGCCGTGCTGATCCCGGCGGTGCTCCTCTGGACGCTCCCGCTCCTCTGGCGGCGCCGCTTCCCGCTCGCCGCGCCTGCCTGCGTCTTCGCCGTATTGACAGCGTCGGCGTTCTTCGGCGATGCCGTGGGAGGCGATGTGACGAGCGCCGTCCCGCTCTTCCTCGCCTTCTGGGTGGTCGGGTACGACAACGACCGCAACCAGCTGCTGGCGGGGCTGGCGCTCGGCTTCGCGAGCCTCGTCGTCATCGCGGACCAGGACGTGCGGCTCGAGACGGGCGACACGGTGAGCGCGATCGTGACCTCGGGCGCGGTCGCGCTCGTCGCGTACGTCCTCCGGCGACGCGCGCGCCGCGCGACGGCATTCGAGGAGCGCGCGGCGCGTCTCGAGCGCGAGCGCGAGGAGCAGGCCCGCGCCGCCGTCGCCGCCGAACGGCGCAGGATCGCGCGCGATCTGCACGACGTGATCGCGCATTCGATCAGCGTCATGACGGTGCAGGCCGGTGCGGCACGCCTCGTCCTCGCCGAGGAGCCGGAGCGCGCACGTGAGCCGCTGCTCGCAGTCGAGCAGACGGGGCGGCAGTCGCTCGCCGAGATGCGCCGCCTCGTCGGGTTCCTGCGCCCCCACGAGACCGACGCGGCGCCGGCGGCGCGCGCGAGCCTGGCCGCGCTCACCGACCTGCTCGGGCAGGTGCGAACGGCCGGGCTTCCCGTCGAGCTCGCGGTGGACGGCGAGCAGCGAGAGCTGCCACCTGGAATCGAGCTCGCCGCTTACCGGATCGTGCAGGAGGCGTTGACGAACGCGCGGAAGCACGGATCGCCGACACGCGCGACCGTCGCGCTGCACTACGGCCCCGGCGCGCTGGAGATCGAGGTCGCGAACGATATCCGCGGCCGGACGACGCGCAACGGCACCGGCCACGGCCTCGTCGGGATGCGCGAGCGCGTCGCGCTCTACCGCGGCGAGCTCGAAGCGGGCCCCCGTGAGGGACGCGGGTTCGTCGTACGCGCGCGGCTGCCCGTCGAGCCGGTGCTGTCGTGATCCGGGTCCTCATCGCCGACGACCAGGCGCTCGTGCGCGGAGGGTTCCGCATGATCCTCGAGGCCCAGAAGGACATGGAGGTCGTCGGCGAAGCCGGCGACGGACGGGAGGCCGTGGCGCAGGCGCGCGCGCTTCGTCCCGACGTCGTCCTGATGGACATCCGCATGCCGGAGCTGGACGGGCTGGAGGCGACGCGCCGCCTCATGAGCGACGGCGACGGGATGCGCGTGCTCATCCTGACCACGTTCGATCTCGACGAGTACGTCTACGAGGCGATGAAGACCGGGGCGAGCGGCTTCCTGCTCAAGGACGTGCAGCCCGAGCGGCTCGCCGACGCCGTGCGCGTCGTCGCGGCAGGGGACGCGCTGCTCGCCCCCGCGATCACCCGCCGCCTGATCGAGGGCTTCGTCAGCCGCCCCGCGCCGGGCCTGCGCGGCCCGAGCGAGCTCTCCGGGCTCACAGAGCGCGAGCTCGAGGTGTTGAAGCTGGTGGCCCGCGGGCTCTCGAACGCGGAGATCGCGTCCTCGCTGTTCGTGAGCGAGGCGACCGTGAAGACGCACGTGACGCACATCCTCACGAAGCTCGCGCTGCGCGACCGCGTCCAGGCCGTCGTCCTGGCGTACGAGTGCGGGCTGGTACAGGCTGGTGAGACGTAGGTGAGACGTACGAGTCGGCGAGAGGGTGACGCGCGAGCACGAAGCGGCCCGCGTCCGGAGGCCCAGCCATCCGGAGAACCGGTTCTGCGGCTAACCGGTTCGCGTCCCCCTCTCCCCGGCGCGGGAGCGGCCGTTGCCGTCAGCCCCCTCCCGCCTCGTGACGTGCCACCGAACATCCACCAAGCGTGAGCCATTCGAATCGTTGCGGCCGCCGGCCCGCCGCTCTGCGAAGAGCGACGTGGTCCGGGTGGGTTCGACCACAACGAGCGTGAAGCGCAGCTCCCCGCGTTCGCTGTCGACGACGACTGTGCACCACTCTCCCGGCCGAGCGGACGACGGCAGCTCTCGCAGCTCGCCTAGGTAGCGATCAGGGTCGAACTGCGCATCCGACGGGGCCAGCTCCCAGTGCACGTGAGTCGTCTCAGCGGTGGTCACAACCACAGGATTCCCGCGCGCGGGAATTCGCAGGTAACCGGCCGATAACCGGAGCCGAATCTTGTTCTCAAACCAGGGAGATATCCGTTTCGAAACGGCAGTCCGGCGGGTAGAGCGATCGTATGCCGAACCTGAAGCGCCTCCCCGGGACGATCGTGCTCGCGGCCGTCCTCACAGTCGCCGCGGCCCCCGCCGCGGCCGCCATGTCCACCGGCCAAGGGCCGCCTGCGGGCGTCCCGGGCCCGCCGGCCGCAACGCCGGGACTTCCGAACGGCCTCCCGACGCCCGTCTGCACGCCGTCGTGGGGGACGATCGTCCTCCCGATCTGCGTGTAGAGGCATCAACCCTCTAACGGACGCCCGCGCGCTCCGCCAGGAGCGCCGCCGTACGACTCGCCGCGACGACGTTCCCCTTGCGCTCGTAGAGCCGTAGCGCCTCTTGCAGCACCGGATCCGCCTCCTCCGGGCGGCCTCCCAGCCGGAGGACCTCGGCGAGCCCGGCGAGCGCGTCGCCGTGGACGACGAGGAAGTCCGTCTGCTCCGCGAGCGCCGCGGCTTCGCGCGCGAGCACCTCGGCCTTGGCGACGCTGCCCGCGCGGGCGAGGATCTGCGCGCGCACGGTCCGCCACTGGACGTCCGCGGACAGATCGTCGGGCGCGGCGCCCTGCTCGCTGAGCTCCGTGGCGCGGAGCGCGTCCTCGTCCTGCCCCTGCTCGTACAACGCGCGGGCGAGCAGCGCCGCGAGCACGGGTGTGACGATCGCCTCGCCCATCCGCTCGAGGATCTCGTATCCGCGTCGCAGCTCACGCTCGGCCGCGGCCGGCTCACCGGCGAGCAGCTCGACGATCGCATAGGTCTCCGTCGCCGACGCCGCCGTCACGCTCAGACCCAGGTCCTCGAGGATCGCCTTGCAGTCGGCAGCCGCCCGCCGCGCCTCGTCGAAGCTGCCCTCCATCGCCCTGAGTCCCGCGAGCGCGCGCAGCGCGGACGCCTTCACGCGGCGCTGCTCCGTCCGCCGGGCGAGGATCTCGTTGCAGCGCGCGATCGCGTCTGCGACGGGAAGCGGGCCGAACCACGCCGCGCCGACGAGCAGGTTGAGGCTCTGCGCCTCGGTGCGCCGGTCGCCGGCGCGCCGTGCGTGCTCCAGCGCGTGGAGCAGCGCCGCCTCCGCGTCGGCGGCGCGGCACCGGAACCAGGGCACCCACGCGAGGAGCTCCCACGCCTTCGCGAGCCGTCGTTCGTCACCGGCCTCGTCGAAGATTCGAACCGCGTGCTTCGCGCGGCGCAGGACGTCGTCCGTCTTGAGCTCGGGGTCGGTCTGCAGCTGCAGCCGCAGGCGGGCGATGCCGACGTGCGCCTCGAGCGCGCGATCACCTGACGACGACGCGGCCTCGGCGGCCTCGACGAGCACCGACCCGGCCCGCGCGTGGTCGCCGCGCTCGCGCAGCGCGTCTCCGAGATCGACCAGCAGCTCGATGCGCACCGACGCCTTCGTGTCGGGCAGCGCGACGGCACGCGACAGGAAACCAACCGTCGCGGGCAGGTCGCCGCGCGCGTACGCACGACGGCCGGCCGCAGCGAGCCGCTCGGCCGCGCGACGAGCGAGCTCGCGCACGCGGTCGTCCGCAGGCGAGAGCTCGCTGCGGTACCGGTAGGCCTGCTCGAGGTGATGCCCGACGCTCTCCTCGAACTCTCTCGACCGTGCGCCTGCCGCACGCTCGAGCCACGCGGCGAAGCGCTCGTGCAGCTCTGCGCGCACCTCCTTCGGCACGGACTCGTACGCGGTCTCCCGCAGCAGGATGTGACGGAACCGGAACGCCGCGTCACCCGGCAGGAGCGAGCGGTGCGGCCAGATCAGGTCGCGGTGGACGAGCCCCTCGAGGTGCGCCTCGACGGAGGCCCGCGCATCCACCGGCGAGAGCTCGGCGACCGCTGCCCGCGAGAACTCCTTGCCGACGACCGAGGCGCGCTCGAGCACCTCGCGCTCGTCCGGGTCCAGGCGGTCGAGGCGCGCCGTGAGGACGGCCTGGATGGTCGGCGGAACAGCGACCTCCCCGTCGCGGGCCGGATCCTCGCTCAGCATCGCGAGCATCTGCTCGAGGAAGAGCGGGTTTCCCTCCGCCGCTGCGGTGATTCCCGCGAACGTCTCCGCGCTCATCCCGCGCGCCCCGAGCAGCTGCTCGACGAACTGCGCCGACTCGACCTCGGAGAGCGGGCCGAGGAGGATCGACGTCGCGTTCAGCTGGCCGCCGCCCCAGGACGGCCGGTCCTCGAGGAGCTCCGGGCGCGCCAGGCCGACGATGAGCATCGGCGCGGAGCGCGTCCACTCCGCCAGGTGCTCGATCAGATCGAGCAGCGTCGGCTCCGCGCAGTGCACGTCTTCGAACACGACGACGAGCGGGCGCTCGTCTGCGAGCGTCTCGAACAGCCTGCGCACGGCCCAGAACGTCTCCTCGGTCGGAGTCGGCCGCTCGACGAGCCCGATCGCGCCTGCGACGAGGTCGGCGATGAGCTCGGCGTCGTCCTCCGTCGCGACGAGGTCGGCGATCGCGCCGGCGTCGTCGCCGCCGAGCTCGCTGATGATCTCGGCGAGCGGCCAGAACGTGATCGCCTCGCCGTAGGGCGGACACCGGCCGGTCACGACCGTCGCCTCGCCGGCGATCGAGGAGGCGAGCTCGGTCACGAGCCGCGTCTTGCCGATGCCTGCCGGGCCGAGCACCGTGAAGAGGTACGGCGTGCGCTCCCTCACCGCGCGCTCGAACGCGTGCCGGAGCTGCGCGAGCTCCTGCTCGCGCCCGATCATCGGCAGGTCGAGCCGGCGCGGGATCGCCGTCGCACCCGCCGTCACCTCGTCGACCCGCCAGGCCGGCTCGGACGTCGACCGCGCCGCCGGCGAGACGCGCACCCCGCCGCCTACGAGCTGCGTCGTCTTCTCACCGGCCAGGACTTCGTCGAGACCCGCCGCCTGCTGGAGACGAGCCGCGCGCTCGATGACGTCGCCTGCGCGGACCTCGGTGTCGCCGACCACGACCTCGCCGGTGTGGACCCCCGCGCGAACCGCGACTCGGGTCCGCCACTGCTGCTCGAGCTCCTCGTTCAGCGCGGTGACCTCGTCGCGGAGCTCGACGGCCGCGCGCACCGCGCGGAGCGGATCGTCCTCGTGCACCACCGGGATCCCGAAGACGGCCGTCACCGCCCCGGTGGCGAGCCGCTCGACGGTGCCGCCGTGGCCCTCGAGCACGCGGACGGCGGTCTCGAACGTGCGCGACAGCGGACGGCGCAGCGCTTCCGGGTCGCGCCGCGGCCCGAGCACGACGATCTCCGCGAAGACCACGGACACGGTCTTCCGCACCTCGCGCTGCGGCACCCTCGGTGGAGCCTCGACGGGGGGCGCCTCGACGGGTGCCGCCCGCTCGACGGCGTCGAGCGAGCTGTCCTGGACGAGGATCGCGCGCTCGAGCTGCTGGAGCGTGCGGCCCGGCTCGATCCCGAGCGTGTCGACCAGGAGCTGGCGCGTCCGCTGGTAGACCTCGAGCGCCTCGGCCTGACGCCCGGAGCGGTACAGCGCGAGCATCAGGTGCGAGCGCAGGCGCTCGCGGAGCGGATGCTGCGCCCCAAGGGCTTCGAGCTCGCCGACGACGTCCGCGTGGCGGCCGAGGGCGAGATCCGCCTCGATGCGATCCTCGATCGCCGTCAGCCGCAGCTCCTCGAGCCGGGTCGCTTCCGTGTCGGCGAAGGGCTCGTACGCGAAGTCGGTCAGCGCAGGGCCGCGCCAGAGGGCGAGGCCCTCCTGCAGCTTCGCGGACGCCGTCTCCGCATCTCCGGCGGCAAGTGCCCGGCCGCCCTCTTGCACGAGCCGCTCGAACCGCCGTGAGTCGACCTGGTCGGGATCGATGCGGAGCTCGTAGCCGCCGGGATGCGTGACGAGCTGCGGTGCGAGTGCTGTCCCGGAGTCGAGCAGGCTCCGCAGCCGCGAGACGTTGTTGCGGATCATCTTCAGCGCGGTGTCCGGCGGCACCGTGCCCCAGACCTCCGCGATCAGGCGGTCGACCGAGAGCATCTCGTTGGCGTGCAGCAGGAGGATCGCGAGCAAGGCGCGCTGCCGCGTGCCGCCGAGCCGCAGGGGACGTCCCGCGCTGCGAGCCACCAAGGGCCCGAGGACGCCGAACTCGAATTCGGTGTGCCGCTCGCTCTCGATTGCGCTTCCCCGCCGGAGGACCACTAGTTGAATGCCCGACAGCGGTCAGGAGTAACGTGCGCGGCCGTTTCGGCGTTGGGTCCCAGGAATGGTGTCGACCCTGCGGTGGCTCCTGACGGCGGCGTTGCTCACCGCGCCGGTCGGCGTCGCGGTGGGTGAATCCCGCACGGCGAGCGCCGACGCGGTGCCGCTCGCGGCGGGCGCCGCCGCCGCACCGGGCGGCCTGCGGTTCACGAGCTTCGTGATCGCAGCCGCGCCGGCTGGCACCGTCTGCCCGGGCGGCGACGCCTGCTGGAACCGCTCGGTCGAGCCGCAGATCCGCGCGGACGCCGCGGGCGCGTTCTACCTCGCCTCCGAGAACGGCCTCTTCCGGGGGACGATCGCGGCGAAGTCGACCGACGGCGGACTCCACTACACGAGCCTGCCGTCGCCGAACGCGCTCTCGGGCGGAAACGAGCCGGGGTTCGCGCCGGCCGGGGGCGACACCGACGTCGCGGTCGCGCCCGTCGCGAACGCCGCGGGCTTCTTCAACGTGTACGTCGCCAGCCTGAGCCTCGCCGACGTGAACGTGAGCACGAGCACGAACGGCGGCGCCGCCTGGAAGCTCAATCCGACCGCGGCGCAGGTCGCAGGAGACGACCGGGAGTGGATCGCCGCCGACGGAGCGCGCAAGGTCTGCATCTCCTACCACGACCTCGCCACGTTCAACGTCGACGTCGACTGCAGCTACGACGCCGGCACGACGTTCTTGCAGCACGCGCGGCCGGGCGCGATCGACGCCGCGCACGCCTTCCTGCTGCAGAACAACCAGATCGGGAACCTGGCGATCGATCCGTCGAGCCACACCATGTACCAGGTGATCGCCGGAATCGCGCACGCGGGCGAGGCCGTCTGCGGATTCGCCTTCACCTGCCGCTACCACGCCGTCTGGATGGCCGTCTCGACGGACGGCGGGCGCACGTTCACCGATTACCCGGTCTACGTCGCTCCCTCCGACAAGGTCGGGCTGAACCACCAGTTCCCGAACGTGACGGTCGATCGCGCCGGGAACGTGTACGCCCTCTGGTCGGACGATCATGACGTGTCCTACGCAGTCTCCACCGATCGCGGCAGGACGTGGTCGAAGCCGGTGCAGGTGAACAAGCCGCCGGTGAGGACGGCGATCTTTCCGTGGGCTGTCGCCGGCGACGCTGGCAAGCTCGACGTCGTCTACTACGGGACCTCTTACTACGATGGTGTCGTCCCGCCGGACAACTACCCCCAGTCCGCAGCGTGGTACGCGTACTTCGCGCAGAACCTGGACGCGCTGTCGCCGCGCAGCGACTTCACGCAGGTGCGCGCGACGCCGGTGGTGCACTACGGGGCAGTCTGCGAGAGCGGCATCGGCTGCAGCGGCAACCGCGATCTGTACGACGACTTCGGCGTCGCCGCGAGCCCGACGACGGGCCTGGCGTCGATCGTCTACGACGACGACCAGTACGACCCGAAGACCGCCGCGCCCGGTTGCACGGAGGCGCGCAGCAATACGCCGGCCTGTGTCCACACCGCGGTCGCGACGCAGACCGGCGGCCGCGGCATCTTCGGCAAAGGCTGAGCCGTCAGTCGACGAGCTTGCGCGTCATCGCGTGGATCGCGAGACGCCAGAGCGCGAGACCGAACGCGACGAGCACTGCGAGCCGGCCGAGGTCCCACGCTTCGAAGCCGAACGCTGCGTGGCGCACCAGCTCGACGCAGTGGTGGAGCGGGTTGAAGTCGCCGGCGATCTGCGCCCAGCGCGGGAGGCGGCTGAGCGGGAAGAACGTCCCCGCGACGAGGAAGAGCGGCGTGAGGACCGCGCTGATCACGTAGCTGAAGTTCTCGATCGACGACGCGAACCCGGCGATCGCGATCCCGAAGCACGCCCACCCGAAGCCGGCGACGAACGCGATCCCCGGAACGGCGAGCATGCCCCACGACGGGTCGAGGCCGAAGACGATCGCGACGAGCAGCGGCACGCAGCCGTAGACGCCGGCGCGCGTCGCGATCCACAGCGCCTCGGCCGTGACGAGCTCCTCGGTGTCGACGGGGGCGGCGAGGATCGCGTCGTAGGTGCGCTGGAACTGGTACTTGATGAACGTCCCGAACATCGCCGGGAACGCGCTCGAGAACAGGACCGCGGTCGCGACCGTCCCGGTCCCCACGAACTGGACGTAGTCGTAGCCGGCGACCTTGCTCACGAGCGAGCCGAAGCCGAAGCCGAACGCGAGCAGGTAGATGGTCGGCTCGACCGTGGACGAGAAGGTCGTCGAGCGCCAGTACGACGAGAAGTTGACGACCTCGCGCACGAGCACGCCGGTCAGCGCCGGGCGCTCGAGTCGCCCGAGCCGCGGTGTGCGGGTCGTCGCCTCGACGGCCATCAGTCGATCTCCTCGCCGGTGAGCAAGACGAACACGTCCTCGAGGTTCGCGGGCCGCCGCTCGCCTTCCGGCGCGCGTCCGTCGGCGCCCTCGGTGCGGAGCACCGTGACGCTCGTTCCGGTCCGGCGGGTCCGGAAGCCTGCACCGGCTGCGGTGGCCTCGATCTCCAGCAGCTTCTCGGGCGGGCCGTAGACCTCAACCGCCTCGCGGCCCGCGTGCTCGGCGACGAGCTGCGCCGGCGGCCCGGCCGCGACCGCGCTCCCGTGAGACATGATCAGCACGGTGTCGGCGAGGCGTTGCGCCTCCTCGATGTAGTG
>DASXTR010000293.1:0-3894 GCA_036505325.1 Gaiellaceae bacterium | reverse complement strand
TGGAACAGGTGCGGCACGTGCGCGGCGTCGAGTTCCCGGTCGAGCTGGACGTTCTCGCTGCGGAAGCGCGTATCGCCGCGGCCGACGTAGAAGGCGAAGAACGTCGGCCGGCGGCGCTCCATCGCGCGCAGGCCGGCGATCAGGTTGTGCACGTTCGCGCGCTCGCCGCGGTCGAGCGCCTTCGTCCCGCTGGGATCGGTGGGATGGAAGTAGCCGGACCACGACTCGATCACGCCGAACCGGTCGAGCCTGTGGAAGCCGAGCACGACGGCGCCATAGCCGCCGGCCGACAGACCGACGAGCGCCCGACCGCGGCGCGGCGCGATCGTGCGGAAGTGCGCGTCGACGTACGCAGGCAGCTCCGACGAGACGTAGGACTCCCAGTTCCGCCCGGGGCCGCCGTTCAGGTACTCCGGATCCGGATCGCCGGCGCGTGCTCCCTGCGGTGCGACGAGGATCGCGTCGCGGCCCGTCTGCGCAAGCGCGTCCTCGAGCCACCCGACGTGCCGGTAGGCGCTCGGCGGGCGGGCAGGCCGTGCAGGAAGTAGACGACGGGATAGCGCTTCCCGCTCGTCGCGTAGTCCGGCGGCAGGACGATCACCGCGTGCCCGGGCCCGGCGAGGGCGACCGAGTGGAACTGCACGTCGACGTCGCGGCTCTCTTGCGCGAGCGCGACGGCGCCGAGCGCGACGGCAGCGGCGGCGACCGCACCCACAACGAGCCACTTTCTCATTCCAAAACGGTACCCGCGGAGACCGTCGAGGCCACGCGGGAAGAAGCGGTGCCCGTCACGCGTCCTGTCTGCATTGCGGCCCTACGAAAGCGCCGCACACACCGCACACGGAGAGCTCCGCGCAGACGGGGCGAGGGAGGAATTAGATGCATCGCACGACTTCACACATCCGGCTGGTGATCCTGGTGCCTCTTGCGCTGTTGATCGCCGCGTTCGCGGCCGCCTCGGCGACCGCCGCTGCAGGGCCCAAGCCGCCCAAGCCGGACAAGGGCGCCGCGAAGGCCGGTCAGACCGCGCCTGCCGCGCTGCCCGGCGACCAGGCCGACAAGCTCAAGAAGCAGGATCTGCTGCTTCCGGTCGCGCAGGGCTTCGCCGACCAGGCGCTCAGCGCCGACTCCGACATCGCCGGCGTCTCGATCGACGTCGACGCCGGAGTGGTCCACGTCTACCGCAAGAACACGCGCAAGGCGCTCGACCTGACGGGTGCGCCGAACAACGTCAAGATCGAGGTGCACGCGGCGAAGTTCAGCCGCAAGCAGCTCATCGACGCCGCCGAGCAGGTCACGCGCGACGCGCAGGCCCTCGGCCAGCAGCAGGTCACCGTCGAGTCGGTCGGCCCGGCGGTCGACGGCTCGGGCATCGAGGTCTCCGTCCTCTCGGACGGCGGCGCCGCTCTCGACCGCGCGTCGGAGCTCCTGACGGCCCGCTACGGCGATGTCGTCGCCGACGTGAACGCCGTCGAGAGCAAGACCTCCGACAGCGAGCTCTACTTCAACGGCTGGCGGTTCAACGACTTCGCCGCGTGGTACGGCGGCGACCGTCTCGCCAGCTCCAGCTCCGGTTGTACGAGCGGCTTCGCCGCGTACTACAACGGCCCCGCGATCCTCACGGCGTCGCACTGCGGCGGCGTGGGCACCAACTGGTACAACGGCCCGACCACCGCGAGCGCATTCCACTTCATGGGGACGACGGTCTACAGCGACACGGCCACCGACGTCGCCGCGATCCAGGCGTCCGGCTCGAACTACATCAACATCGGCTGGGACCCGCAGGTCGCGTCGCAGCTGTACGTCGGCTCGTGGGCGAGCCCGGTCGTCGGCGAGTACCTCTGCCAGTCCGGCTCGTACACCGGTGAGCGCTGCGGCCTGCGGGTCGTCGACACCGCACAGTACGTCTGCCTGAGCTACTTCCTCTGGTGGTGCACCAGCTGGCAGGGCCCGCTCGCCGATGTGATCAGCGCCTACGGCTCGGCCTCCCCCGCGGCCGGCCACGGCGACAGCGGCGGCCCGGTCTACCAGTACACGTACAACTACAACTCGGGCTCCTGGCAGGGCATCGCCAAGGGCCTCGTGCACGGGCAGCTGACGCCGAACGCCCGCTCGGCCTACCCGGCCTACTTCCCGGACAACGTCTGGTGCCCGTCGCCGGACTACGGCTCGTCGCCGCGCTGCTCGTCCGGCTTCTCGTTCGCGCACATGCCGGGCTACTAGACCCGACACGCACGCGAGTCACCTCGGGGGTGCCGCTTCGGCGGCACCCCCTTTCGTTCGTGTCAGGCGCCGGCCCGCGCGTCCCGCAGGAAGCGCAGCAGCCAGACGGCCGTGAGGAGGGATGCGACGAGCGCCGGGAGGACGACCGCGAAGACCGTCGCGTATACGGCCTCGGCCGAGCCGCCGAAGAGCGGCGCGGCCTGAAGGACGATCGCCGCGGCGACGGCCGCGAGGACGCGCCTCGAGAACGACTCGGGCGCGAGCCCGGGGAAGCGGGCATCGATCCACAGCGCCAGAGCTCCGGCGCCGGCGACGAACACGGGAAAGAAGGGAGACGACATGCCCGGAAGCCTCGCGCACCCGGGGCGGTTGACTCTTCCCCTGAAGGGTGGTTGATCGCCCCGCTTCACTCCCGTCGACCCGCGGGCTTTACGATGCGGGCGTGAGGGCCGGTGCGCTGGCCGCGCTCGTCCTGCCCGTCCTCGCCGCCGCGGCCTCCGCGGAGCTGCGCGCGCCGGTGCGAGTGACGCTCGACGGTGTGGCGGGGGTGCGTCCGGGCATGTCCGTCTCCTCCGTGTCGGCGCGATGGGCCGTCCGCCTCCGCCCCGACTACTCGGTGCGCGACGACTGCGGTCCTGCCGACATCCGCGGACGTCCGGGCATCGAGGGCTATGCGGTGTTCATGCCGCGCGGGCGCTTCGGCGCCGTCTTCCTCGACCGTGGTGCCGTCACCGGGCGCGGGATCCGCATCGGCTCGACGCTGGCCGAGCTGAGGCGCGCGTACGCGCGGCTGACGTCGCGGCCGAACAGGTTCATTCCCGGCGCGCGGTACTACTTCGTGCGGCGTGCGGCGTCGCCGCACTGGGAGCTCCGCATCGACGTCGGCCCGAACCGGCTCGTGACGCGGATCGTCTTCGGCACGCACGATGCGGTGCGCCTCGACGAGGCGTGCGCCTGAGGTGCCCCGATCAGGGCACCTCAGGCGCGGAATACCGCTAGGCCGCGATCGCGAGCGCCTCGGCCTCCGCCTCTGCGACCGGGACGCGCTCGAGCTCGTCGCGGCGGACGAGGACGAACGATGCGACCACGCCGGCGGCCGCGATCGCGGCGCCGACCCAGAAGGCGGCGTGGAAGCCGGTCGTGAGCGCGGTGGCGGCCGTGTCACCCGCGCGCGTTGCGTCGCTCGTCTGCGCGACGGCGACCGACGAGAGCACGGCGATCCCGAGCGCGCCGCCGATCTGCTGCGACGTGTTGATCAGCCCGGACGCGAGTCCCGCGTCCTTGGCTTCGATACCGGCGAGCGCGGCGATCGAGATCGGCACGAACGAAAGGCCCATGCCGGCCGCGACGACGAGGAAGCCCGGCAGCAGGTCGCCGACGTAGGAGCCGCCGACCGACACCTGCGTGAAGTACAGCAGCCCGACGGTGAGCAGGCTCATGCCGGTGACGAGCACGGGCTTCACGCCGACCTTCGTCACGAGCTGCGACGCGAGCGCGGCCCAGAAGATCGACGTACCGGCGACCGCGAGATACGCCACGCCCGTCTTCATCGCCGAGTAACCGAGCACCTGCTGCATGTACAGCGTCAGCATCAGGAACATCGAGAAGAGCGCCGTGCCGAGGATGAAGCCGGCGACGTTGGCACCGCTGACCGTCTTGATCCGGAAGATC
>DASXTR010000292.1:0-12162 GCA_036505325.1 Gaiellaceae bacterium | reverse complement strand
GTCTACGACAAGGGCGGCGACGCGCACTACGACTTCATCTCGGCGTGGATCAAGGCGACGCGCGCAGGTGACGTGCAGGCGTCGGTGTACTACCTCGCAGTCATGCTCGAGGGCGGCGAGGATCCGCGTTTCATCGCGCGGCGGATGATCGTGCTCGCGTCGGAGGACGTCGGCAATGCCGATCCGCAGGCGCTCCTCGTCGCGGTCGCCGCAGCACAGGCGGTCGAGCACGTGGGTCTGCCGGAGGCGCGGCTGAACCTCGCGCAGGCGGCGATCTACCTCGCGCGCGCGCCGAAGTCGAACGCCTCGTACCGCGCGCGCGGCCTCGCGCTGGAGGACGTGCGCGAGCACGGCCACCTGCGCCCGCCGGCCGCGCTCCGGTCGGCCGGGTACTTCGGCGCGCGCAAGCTCGGGCGCGGCCAGGGCTACGTCTACCCGCACGAAGACGAGGCAGGCTTCGAGGTCGACTGCCTCCCGGACGAGCTGAAGGGCCGCGTCTACTACGAGCCGTCCGGTCACGGCGACGAGGTCGATGTCGAGCGCTCGGCCGAAGCCGAGGCGACTAGCGACTAGAGCACGGCCTGGATCGCCTGCTCGAACGCGTCGGCGGTGATCGGCTTCCCCAGGATCGTCATCGTCGGCGTGCGGCCGAACGCCTTCATCTTCGCCCGCAACGGGTCGCCGGTGACGACGATCACAGGGACGTCGGAGGTCAGCTGCTCGGCGACGGCGAAGCCGTCCATGCCGGGCAGGCCGATGTCCAGCACCGCGAGCATCGCCTTCTGGTCGCCGAGCAGCTCCAGCGCCTCCTCGCCCGAGCCGGCCGCGACGACGCGGTACCCCTGCTGCTCGAGGATCGTCACGAGGTAGGCGCGCAGGCCGGCGTCGTCCTCGACGACGAGCACCGGGCGGGCCTGGGGATCGTGCGCCTGGAGGGAGTCCTTGGCGCGCTGAAACAGCGACACGGCCCGTTCCACGCTACCGCGTCGGCCGGCGTTTCTCTAGAGGATCCTCGCTCCGAGGGCGCTCGCCGCGAGCTCGACGGCGAGCTTCCCGGTCTCGTTCTCGCTGTCGAGGATCGGGTTCACCTCGACCAGCTCGAGCGAGTCGAGCAGGTCGGACTCGGCGACCAGCTCGAGCGCGAGATGAGCCTCGCGGTAGGTCAGGCCGCCGCGGACGGGGGTGCCGACCCCGGGCGCGTACATCGGATCGACGGCGTCGAGGTCGAGGCTGACGTGGAGGAATGCCGCCCCGGCGAGGAAGGCGAGCGCCTCGCGCAGGACGCGCTCGACGCCGAGGCGGTCGACGTCGCTCATCGTGAAGACCTTCACGTCGAGCGATTGCAGAAGCTCGCGCTCGCCCGGGTCGAGCGAACGCACGCCGACGAGAGCCGCGCGCTCCGCCGACGGCACGGGCCAGGCGCGCGTGTCGAAGGCGTCCCCCGCGGCGCCTAGCGCGGCCGCAAGCGGCATCCCGTGCACGTTCCCGGTCGGGGACGTCCACGGCCGGTTGAGGTCGCCGTGCGCGTCGATCCAGAGCGCCGCTCCGGCGCCGTGCGCCTTCGCCATCCCGCCGAGCGTGCCCATGGCGATCGAGTGGTCGCCCCCGAGCACGAGCGGGACGAACCCGGCCGCACGCGCCTCCTGGACGAGCGACGCGACCTTCTCGCACGAGGCCTTGATCGGCTCCAGGTAGCGGGCGTGCGTGTCGCCCTCGTCGGTCGCCTCGGGCACGGGGACGCGGACGTCGCCCCAGTCGACGCAGGCGCGGCCGAGGCTCGCGATCCGCTCCTGGAGTCCCGCGTAGCGGATGGCCGACGGGCCCATGTCGACCCCACGCCGCCCGGCGCCGAGGTCGAGCCCTGCTCCGATCACCGCGACGGGCGCGGCGGTTGTTTTCCCGGACGCCATCGTGGCAAATTACCGATGGTCCGAAATGGCGTCCGGACCGATCAACGTGTTGCTGGCAGACGACGACGAGCTATTTCTCTCGTCGTTGCGGGCATTGATCGACGGCCAGCCGGAGTTGAGCGTGGTCGCGGCGGCCTCCAACGGGCTGGAGGCGATCGAGCTCGTCGACCAGCTGGGGCCCGATGCGGCCGTCGTCGACCTGCACATGCCGCTGGTCGACGGCGTGACCGCAGTGGCGCGGATGCGCCGCGACCACCCGGCGATGTGTCTCATCGCGCTCACCGGCGACGGCGATCGTGAGCTCCACCGCGCGGTTCGCGAGGCCGGCGCGGACGCGGTGCTCGAGAAGGGCGAGATGGTCGGCGCGCTCATGGAGCGCCTCGCGAACGCCCGCCGCGGGACCTAGAGCGGCGGCGCGGCCGCGAGCCGCCGCGCCCGCTCGTCGACCTCGCGCCGCGCCCGCTCCTCGTCGACGGTCGTACACGACCCGGCGCGGACGACGCACTCGCCGCCGACCCACACATCGGTGACGAGCCGACTGGACGCCGACCACGCGAGGTGCGAGAGGATATCGCCGTCCTCGACGACCGGCGTGAAGGCCGGGTCGTCGAGCCGAACGAGCACGAAGTCGGCCCACCGGCCCGGCTCGAGCACCCCGATATCGTCGCGGCCAAGCGCTGCCGCCCCGCCCGCCGTCGCGAGTCGCACCGCCTCGGCGGCGGGGACGACCTCCGCGCGACCGGTCTGGAGGCGCGCCAGCAGCGGCGCGAGCCGCAGCTCCTCCCAGAGGTCGAGGTCGTTGTTCGACGACGGCCCGTCGGTGCCGAGGCCGACGCGCAGACCCAGGTCGAGCATGTCGACGAGGCGCGCGATCCCGGCGGCGAGCTTCGCGTTGCTCTGAGGGCAGTGCGCAACTCCGACGTCTCGCTCGCGCAGGAGGCGCAGGTCGTCGTCGTCCAGCCACACGGCGTGCGCGACGAGCGCGCGGCCGTCGAGCATGCCGTGCTCCGCGAGCACCGACAGGTGTCCGGCCTCCTCACGTGTCTCCGCAACGTGCACGTGCACGAGCGCGTCCCGCTCGTGCGCCGCCGCGGCGAGCTCCTCGAGGGCCTCCGGCGGCAGCGTGTACGCCGAATGCGCGGCGATCCCGATCTCGACGCGCGGGTGCCTGCCGCGATGCGCGTCGTGGAAGGCGACAACCGCGTCGAGCCGTTCGCGCCACGAGAGCCACCCGGGCACGTCCATCACCCCGGGCGTGAGCACGCATCGCGTGCCGCCGTCCACGACGGCCGCCGCGAGCGCGGCCTCGTGCAGGTACATCTCGCAGCTCGTCGTGACGCCGGCGCGCAGCAGCTCCGCACAGGCGAGCGTCATGCCCCAGTAGACGTCGTCGTCGGTCAGCCGCGCCTCGCGCGGCCACAGGACGTCGTGCAGGAACGTCATCAGCGGCACGTCCTCGGCGGCTCCGCGGAACAGCGTCATCGGGGAGTGACAGTGGACGTTGACGAGGCCCGGCATGAGCAGCCCGTCGAGCCGCACGTCGCCGCCGGCGCTGCCGGCTGCAGGCCCAACGGCCGCGATCCGGCCGTCCGCGTCGACCTCGACGACGCCCGGACGGTGAACCGTCCCGGCGGCGTCGCAGGGAACGACCGCGTCGGCGTGATAGCGCGTTACGCGAACGCCTCCCACCCGCGCAGGAAGGCCTGCTGTTCGGGCGACAGCTCGTCGATCCGGAGACCCAGCGCGTCGAGCTTCATCCGCGCGATCGACTCGTCGATCTCCGGCGGCAGCGCGTGCACGCGCGGCTCCAGCTCGTGGCCGTGCAGCATCAGGTGGCGCGCCGACAGCGCCTGGACGGCGAACGTCAGATCCATGATCTCCGCCGGGTGCCCCTCGCCCGCCGAGAGGTTGACCACGACGCCCTTGCCGACGACGAAGACGGAACGGCCGTCGTCGAAGCGGTACTCGTCGACGTGCTCGCGCACGTGGCGCACCTCGCGTGCCCGCTGCTCGAGCTTCGGCACGCTGAACTCGTCGTCGACACCGCCGGCGTTGGCGATCACCGCACCGTCCGGCAGCGCGTCGATCGCCCCGCTGCCGACGGCCTCGCGTACGCCGGTCGCCGTGATCAGCAGCTCGGCAATCGCACACGCTTCGACGAGCGGCGCGACCTCGAATCCGTCGTGGTAGGCCTCGAGCGCGGCGAACGGATCGACTTCGCAGACGGTGACCTCGGCTCCCATCCCGCGCGCCCGCTTCGCGATTCCCTTCCCCACCCATCCGTAGCCGACGCACACGAACCGCTTGCCGGCCATCAGCAGGTTCGTCGCTTCGAGAACCGCGTTCACCGCCGACTGTCCGGAGCCGTAGCGGTTGTCGAACAGGAACTTGCAGCGCGCGTCGTTGGCGGCAATGCACGGCACCTTCAACGTGCCGTCGGCCTCCATTGCCCGCAGCGCGACGACGCCCGAGGTCGTCTGCTCCGATGCGCCGCGCAGCGTGTCGAGCACCTCGCGATGTGTCGTGTGCGCGAGCCGGATCACGTCTGCGCGGTCGTCGATCACGACTTCCGGGCGCCGCGCGAGCACCTGGTCGAAGAACCCGAGCTCCTCCTCGTGCGTCGACCCGCGCTTCGCGAAGACCTCGACGCCGCGCGAGGCGAGACCGGCGGCGACGTCGTCGTGCACCATCACGCCCTGGAACGCGACGCTGACCTCGGCGCCGGCCTCCGCGAGAACCGACGCGAGGTACGCCGTCTTCGGCTCGACCGGCAGGATGACGGCGAGCCGCCGTCCGGCGATGCTCCCGTCCTCGAGCAGCCGCTCGCGAACGCGGTTCAGAACCGGCATGTGCTCTGCGACCCACGCGATCTTGCGCTGCCCCTCCGGCGCGAGCGCGGCGTCTGCGATCAGGCTGTCCACTGCTCGGCGAACAGTCGCTGTGCGTCAGTTGGCTCGTCGAGCTCCACGCCGAGCGTCGCGAGCTTCACACGCGCGATCTCGTCGTCGAGCTCTCGCGGGAACCGGTTCAACCCGACGGGGACGCCGCCTCCGGCGAGGTGGTGAGCCGACAGCGCCTGGACCGAGAACGACAGGTCCATGATCTCGATCGGGTTCCCGTCTCCGCCCGCGATGTTGACCAACGCGCCGCCGACGCAGACGTACACGCGACGGCCGCCGTCGAGGACGAACCCCGTGACGCCCGGGCGCACCTCGGTCTCCTCCTCCGCCGCGTCGCGCAAGCCGGGCACGTCGATCTCGCGGTCGTGATGACCTGCGTTCGCGAGGACGACGCCGTCCTTCAGTTGCGCGAATGCGGTGCGGGAGACCGCCTCGACCTTGCCGGTGGCGGCGATCACGAAGTCGGCGTCCGCCACCGCGCGAGCGAGCGGCGCCACCCGGTGCCCGTCCATGTACGCGGTCAGCGCCTGCACCGCGTCGAGCTCGACGACCGTGACCTTCCCGCCGAGCCCCTCGGCGCGCTTCGCGAGCCCACGTCCGACCCAGCCGTAGCCGACGATGCAGAAGCGCTTGCCGGCGGCGCTCAGGTTCGTCAGGCGGAGAATGGCCGTCAGCGCCGTCTGGCCGGTGCCGTACGGGTTGTCGAACCGGTGCTTGCAGAGGGCGTCGTTGGCGGCGATCGCCGGGAACGTGAGCCTTCCCGCCGCCTCCATGGCACGCAGGCGGCCGACGCCGGTCGTCGTCTCCTCGGTCACACCAGCGAGACGCTCGACGAGATCCGGCCGGTGCTCGACGATCCGGCGGGTGAGCTCGGCGCCGTCGTCGATCACGATCTCCGGGCCGGTGTCGGCGACGTCGAGCAGGTCGCGGGTGAACTCCTCGGCCGACGCGCCGTGCGTCGCGTGCACCTCGACCCCGCGGCGGACGAGCGCGGAGCACACCGGGTCCTGCGTCGAGCCGGGATTGCTCCCGGCGGCCACGACCTCGGCGCCGGCCTCGGCGAGGAGCGTCGCCAGGTAAGCCGTCTTCGCCTCGAGATGCACGACCACGGCGACGCGGCGGCCGCGGAGAGCGCCGTCGCCGAGACGCTCTCGCGCGAGCCGGTTCAGGACCGGCGAGTGCCGCGCGACCCACTCGATCCGCCGCTCGCCCTCCGGCGCGAGTGCGATGTCGGCGATGCGCGAGCGCGAAGCGGCGTCCGACATGGGCACGCGTCGAGAATACCGGCACGCGATCCGTGGAACGGTTCGACCGACAACGACGCAGGAGGGGTTGTGAGAGCGAAGCTCGTAGTGGCATGCGGCGTGCTCGCGGCGCTCGTCGTGGCGAGCGGCGGATCCGCCGCGCCGGCGAAGAAGATCAGGGTCGGTCTCGTCACCGACATCGGCGGTCTCCACGACCGCGGGTTCAACCAGCTGTCCTATGCGGGGCTGAAGCGTGCGGAGGCGAAGCTGGGTGTCGGCGGCCGCGTCATCCTGTCGAAGCAGAACGCGGACTACGTGCCGAACCTGAGCTCGCTCGCGCGGCAGGGGTACGACCTGGTCATCGCCGTCGGGTTCCTGATGACCGACGCCGTCGACGCCGTCGCGACGAAGTTCCCGAACACGAAGTTCGCGATCATCGACGTCGACCAGTCCCAGCTGAAGCACAAGCCGAGAAACGTGCGCGGCCTCTTGTTCCGGGAGCAGGAGGGCGGCTACCTCATCGGATACCTGGCCGGGCTGGTGACGAAGGACCAGGGCGGGCCGCAGGTCGTCGGCGTCGTCGGCGGCATCAAGATCCCACCGGTCGATCGCTTCGCGGGTGGCTTCAAGGCCGGCGCCCGGGCGGCGGATCCGGGGATCAAGGTCCTCGTCGACTACTCGCAGGACTTCGTGGCGCAGGGGAAGTGCAAGGAGATCGCGCTCAACCACATCGCGGCCGGCTCGCAGGTCGAGTTCGCCGACGCCGGCGGCTGCGGGCTCGGCGTCCACGACGCGGCGAAGGAGAAGGGCATCTGGTCGCTCGGCGGCGACGCCGACCAGTCGTACCTCGGGCCGCAGATTCTCTCGAGCGAGCTCAAGAAGGTCGACGTGGCCGTCTACCAGACGATCCGCGCCGCCTCGGCAGGCAGGTTCAAGGGCGGCGGCAACTCGATCTTCACCACCGCGAACGGCGGCATCGGCATCGGGAAGATCAGCCCGAAGATCTCGCCGTCGATCGTCGCGAAGGTGATGGCCGTCAAGAAGAAGATGGCGGCCGGGAAGATCAGGAACATCCCGCTCGCGCCCTAGCAGCCACGCTCACCCGGAGCCGCCCCCGCGGCTCCGGGGCGCTGCTCGCCCAAGAGTGGCGAGGGCCGGACTTGAACCGGCGACACCACGGTTTTCAGCCGTGTGCTCTACCAACTGAGCTACCTCGCCGCGCCCGCGCAGTGTACCGGCGCCCTGGAGAGAAAATTCCGTCTTGCCCTCCGGGCCGATCGCCCTTAAGCTTCAGTGCACTAGGACGTTCGCGACGCGGTAGCACCGGTCCGGACGTCCTTTTTTCGTCCCTCACTCCCAGGCCGGGGCGACACGGATCGTCTGGCCGGGCGTGGCGCTCGTCAGGGCAGCGGCGTTCCCGCCGCTGATGGCGACCGAGAACGTGCCGTACGAGTCCTCGTAGAGGATCAGCTCGCCCCGGGGGGCGTCGGCGAACGTCGCGGCGACGAGGGCGAAGTACGCGTCGAGCTGGAGCCGGAGCTCGACGCGGGTCCCGGGCGTCAGCATCTCGTCGACGTGCTCTCGGCGCAGGTTCAGGCAAATGTTGCCAAAGCGGTCAACAGAAATCACCGTCGCCTCGACGTGCGTGCGCCCGACGTGGGGCTCGGGCAGCTCGATCCGGACGAGCGTCTCCGGATCGACGGCAGGGCCGAGCTCCGACACGTCCACACCGTTCGCGATGTGCGCGGCGGCAGGCGAGAAGACGTCGCGTGCATGGAAAGTGCGGGACACGCGCGCGAGCCGGTACCGCTCGTCGGTCAGCTCGTGCGCCGCGTCGATCCCGGCTGCGCCGGCGGCAAGGAGGAGCAGCCCGTTGTCGGGCCCGACGAAGGTCCGCCCGTCACGCGTAAGGATCGCGACCGCGCGCCGGTCCCCGCCGACGCCCGGATCGACCACGGCGAGGTGAACCCCGACCGGGAGGTACGGAACGGCGTGGCCCAGCACGACCGCGCCCTGCAGGACGGCCTGAGGCGAGATCCCGTGCGTCACGTCGATCACGCGCGCCTCGGGCGCGATCCGCGCGATCACGCCGTGGCAGACGCCGACGAAGTCGTCCTGGAGGCCGAAGTCGGTCAAGAAAGTGATGTACAGGTACCTCTCCATTACCGGGGCATCTTCGCCACTGCGGCCACCAGCCCGTCGAGATCATGTGACTCGGCCTCCTGGGCGACCCTGAGGCCGACGGACTCCGCCACCCGGGACGTCTCCGGTCCGATCGTGATCGCGGGGGCCGTGCCCCCGACCGACGCGTACGCGCGGGCGGCGGATCCGGACGCGAGGACGACGACGTCGCCCTCCGGCGGATGCGGCGCGAGGAGGCGGGTCCGGTAGAGGGGGACGAAGTCCGCGCCCAGCGCCTCGATCGGCCGCCGACGTGCACCCTCGGCGGCCGCGAACAGCACGCGCCCGTCGGGGTGCGGGAACTCCGCGAGCAGCCCGTCCTGAGACGAAACGCGCGGCACGAAAGCCGGCTCGATGCCGTGCCCGCGCAGGGCCTCGGCGGTGCCCGGACCGACGGCAGCGATCTTCGGCAGGTTCCGCCCCCGCCGCGCGAGCTCGTCGGCGCCGTTCGGACTCGTCACGATCACCCACTCGTAGCCGGCGGCGTCGATCGGAGCGTCCGAGGTGCGCTCGATCTCGATCAGCGGGCACTCGACGACCTCGTGTCCCAGCGCTTCCAGCCGCTGCACGAGCGGCCGGGCCTGCGCGCGCGGGCGCGTGACGATCACCTTCACGCGGCGCGTGCGGCCGAGACGGCGACGAGCTCGGCGGCGACGGCGGCCGGGTCGTCGCCCGACCGGCGCTCGACCCACGACCCGTCTTCGGCGGCGACGAGCGCCGTCAGCCGAACGCCGTCGTGATGCGCGGCGACGGGCGCGAGGCAGCCCGCGCCGACCAGGGCGACGCACGCACGCTCGGCCTCGACGCGCCGGCGCGTCTCCCCGTCGTCGGCGTGCGCGACGAGATCCTCCTCGCCCGTACGGACCTGGAGCGCGAGCGCCCCCTGGGCCGCTTCGGGGAGCATCAGATCGGGGGAGAAGCGCAGCCCGATCTCGCCGTCGAGATGAAGCCGGTCGAGGCCGCACGCGGCGAGGACGATCGCGTCCAGACCGCGCTCGCGCAGCTTGCGCAGCCGCGTGTCGATGTTGCCGCGCAGCGGCTCGATCGACACGGTCCGGTCGAGCGCGAGCAGCTGCGCGCGCCGCCGGACCGATGCCGTGCCGATGCGCATGCCCGGCCGCACGCCGGCCGCCCCGACCAGCGCGTCGCGCGGGTCGTCGCGCTCGAGGTACGCGCCGACCGCGAGGCCGGCGGTGTCGGTCGACGTCATGTCCTTAGCCGAGTGCACGGCGACGTCGATGCGCCCCGCAAGCAACGCCTCCTCGATCTCCTTGACGAAGACGCCGCGTTCGCCGATCTGGCCGAACGGGCTTTTGCGGTCGCGGTCGCCGGCGGTCGTGATCGGGACGAGCGCGACATCGTGCCCTGCGCGCCGCACCGCCGACGCCGCGAGCTCGGCCTGCGTCAGCGCGAGCCTAGAGCCGCGGGACCCGATGCGGACGAGCACAGGTCCGATCCTTCCCCATGCGGCTCGGGCCGCACGTCGTCCTCGAACGCCGCACGCGGAGGAACGCCGACGGCGCGACGACCGGCAGGGGCTGCGCCAAGCGCAACGGCTGCTCCCTCACCGTTCCTCCTCGAGCCCGAACAGATGCCGGACGGCGTCGGCGTACGCGGCGCCCTCGGCGGCCGCGGCAGCCTGCTTCATCCGCACCGTCGGCAGGTGCAGCAGCTTGTTGAGGATCTGCGCGGTGACCGACTCCACCGTGCGCCGCTCGTGCTCGGGCAGGCGCCCGAGCTTCGCCAGCTCGGCCGCGCGGATCTCCTCGGCGCGCGCACGCAGCGACGCGATCGCCGGCACGACGTCGAGCGCGGCCTGCCACTCGCGGAATCGCTGTGCCTCCTCCGCGACGAGCTGCTCGGCGCGCGCCGCCTCGGCGCGACGGCCGGCGAGCGTCTCGGCGACGACCGCCTCGAGGTCGTCGATGTCGTAGAGGTAGCAGCCGTCCAGATGCTGGATCGCGGGATCGACGTCGCGGGGCACCGCGATGTCGATGAAGAAGAGGGGCTTGCGGTGCCGGGCCGGCACGTCCGCCGCCCGCACGACCACCTCGGGCGAGCTCGTGGACGCCAGGACGACGTCGACCTCGCCGAGGCGCGACGAGATCTCGTCGAGCGCGAGCGGCTCCCCGCCGAAGCGGCGGGCGAGCTCCCGCGCCGCGTCGGGCGAGCGGTTCGCGACGAACGCGATCGTCGCGTCGCGCTGGGAGAGGTTCGCCGCGGCCAGCTCGCCGATGCGCCCGGCGCCCACGACGAGCACGCGGCGGCCGCCGAGCTCTCCGAACACCTGCTGGGCGAGCGCGGCCGCGGCCGCGCTGACCGACGCCGGCGACTCGCCGATCGCCGTCTCCGTCCGGACGCGCTTCCCGACCTGCAGCGCCTGGCGAAACGCGTGGTCGAGCAGCGGCCCCGGGTGGGCCGCCTCGAACGCGTCGCGCACCTGGCCGAGGATCTCGCCCTCACCGGGAACGAGCGAGTCGAGACCGGCCGCGACGCGGAAGAGGTGCACGGCGGCCGCCTCGTCGTGCAGCCGGTAGACGACGGACTCGAGCTCGTCCTCGGCAATGCGCTCGAGCGCCGCGAGCGCGCGCTCGTCCGTGTCGTCCGCGACGTAGATCTCGGTGCGGTTGCACGTCGAGAGGCACACGGCATCGCCGAGGTCGCGCGCCAGCTCCGCCGCTTGCTCCGGCGTGAGCGCGACGCGCTCGCGCAGCTCGACAGGCGCGACGTGGTGTGAGATGCCGACGAGCGCGATGCTCATGCGAAGTGGCCTCCTGCGAGCGCCAGGCGGACGACGATCACGAGCGCGAAGCCGAACAGCGCGACGTAGGCGGCGCGCCGGCCCGTCGGGCGCAGCGCGAGGTACCCGCCGTAGACGAGCCAGGTCAGCACGGCGACGGCCATCGCGGCGTCGACGTCGCCGCCGTCACGGCGCAGGCGGACGATCCCCGCCCCAAGCCCGAGCGTGAGCAGCGGCAGCGACACGACCACCGTCCGCTTCGTCAGGCGCTCGAGCACCACGAGGGACGGGAGCCGCAGGCGGAGGATGTCGGCGGCGCGGCGCTTCAGGCGGCGCTCCTCCCACAGGTACAGCCCCGACAGCGCGGCCGCGAGCGTGAAGCCGGCGAACGCGGCGAGCACGAGGCCGACGTGCAGGACGAGGAAGAGGTTGCCGTAGTGCGAGCGCTCGCCCGCCTCGGTGCCGCCGCCGATCCGGGCCGCGACGAAGAGGGCGACGGCGAGGGGCATGACGCCGAGCCCGAGCAGCCGGTAGCGCGGGCGGCAGCCCCAGATCAGGTACGCCCCGACGACGAGCCACACGAAGAGGTTGAGCGACCCGGCCCACGTCGACCAGGGGAAGCCGTCGGCGCGCGCCGCCTGCACGACGAGCAGCGCCGTCTGCGCCAGCCACCCGAGCCGGACGCCCCACGTCCCGAGGCGCGCGAACCGGGGGGACGTGTACGCGAGGGCCGCCTCGCCGTAGGCCACGAGCGCGGGCCAGAAGAAGACCTCAACCATCCGCGCGGCTCCTGACCTGTTCGACGATCTCGGCCACCTCGCGCTCCAGCCGCTGCAGCTTCGCCGCGATGATCAGCACGTACGCGAGGACCACCACGAAGACGACGAGGTACGCGGCGGCGGTGTACTTCTCCTCGGCGCTCACGCTAGTAGCTCTCGCAGCTCGCGCAGCCGCGCATCCAGACGCTTCCCGGCGAGCTCGACGTTGTAGAGCGTCGCGAAGAGCGCGAGCATCGCGGCGAGCGCAACGCAGAAGGTCAGGAACTGCGACCCGGCCATCTGTGGCCCCTCGCTCGTGAACGCCACGGGGTGGATGTACTCGTTCGCAAGCCGGATCGCGAGGAACGAGACCGGGATCAGCACCACGCCGAAGAGCGCGTAGACGGCGCACATGTTCGCGCGTGCCGG
>DASXTR010000291.1:0-1721 GCA_036505325.1 Gaiellaceae bacterium | reverse complement strand
CTCGCGAACCTGACCGAGTTCGACCTCGTGAACTCGTTCCACCTGCACGCGGACTTCTTCACCTATCAGCCGAACGGCACGGGGACGCACCGCGAGTACACCGACACGGTCATGCAGTGCCAGGGCCAGCGCGGCGTGCTCGAGATCCAGTTCGCGCATCCCGGCCTGCACATGTTCCACGCGCACCAGTCCGAGTTCGCGGAGCTCGGCTGGATGGGCTTCTTCGACGTCGTCGACTGATGGCGGCGCGGGTGGAGACCTGGCGCGGCTCGAGCTGGTGGCGCCTCTGGGCCCTCGCCCCGATCGCCCTGCTCGCCGTCGCGGTCGGCCTCTTCGTCTCGAGCGGATCGTCGCTCGTCGGCCTGATCGGTACGAACCCGCCGCCCGCCGACGTGTTCGACATCCGGCGCGTCGAGCTGCGGCCGGGCGAGATTCGCATCCGCGTGACGAACCCCCAGTCCACCGAGCTCAGGATCGGTGCGGTGACGATCGACGACGCGATCGTTCCGTACCGCGTCGACGGGACGACGACGCTGTCGCGCCTGCGGTCCGCGACCGTCGTCGTCCCGTACGACTGGGTGGAGGACGAGCCGCTGGCCGTCGGCGTGACGAGCTCGACCGGGATCCAGACGACGGCCGAGGTGGCGGCCGCGGTCGCGACGCCCACGCCGTCGCCCGGCGGCTTTCTCGGATACGGGATCGTCGGGCTGCTCGTCGGCGTGCTGCCCGTTGCGCTCGGGCTGCTCTGGCTGCCGTCGCTGCGCCGCGCCGACAGGCGCTGGCAGGCGGCGTTCATGGCGCTGACGGCCGGGCTCCTCTCGTTCCTGGGCGTGGAGGCGCTGTTCGAGGCGTTCCAGCGGCAGGCGATCCTGCCGGGGGCGCTCGGCGGCGCCGGGCTCGTGCTCCTCGGCGTTGCGGTGAGCTACCTCACGATGACGTTCGTGGCCGCGCGCGCCTCGACGCGCGGGCGCGAGCTGAGCGGTCTCGGCCTGGCGACGCTGGTCGCGCTCGGAATCGGAGTGCACAACCTCGGCGAGGGCCTTGCAATCGGCGCGTCCTTCGCGGTCGGCGAGCTGACGCTCGGCACGTTCCTCATCGTCGGATTCATGGTGCACAACGTCACGGAAGGGCTCGGGATCGCCACGCCGATCGCCGAGGGCCGCGCGGCGCCGCGCATCGGCCGGCTCGCCGCACTCGCGCTGCTCGCCGGCGCGCCGGCGATCGCCGGAACGTGGATCGGGGGTTACGCGACGAACGACATCCTCGCCGTCGTCTTCTTCGCCGCGGCCGCCGGCGCCGCGCTCGAGGTCGTCGTCGAGGTCCTCCGCTACGTCGCGCGCCGCGCGCCCGGCGGCCTCCAGTCCGGCTGGGCGATCGGCGGCTTCCTCGCCGGGATCCTCGCGATGTACGCGACCGGCGTGCTCGCGGGCTAGGTCTGGGCCGTCGGCAGGTCCGGGATCAACCCCTCGCCGGAGAGGAGCTCGCGCGCCTCGTCGAGCGAGAGGTCGTCGGGCGGCACGATCGCGTCGGACGGCGAGAGATCCTCGTCGGGGAGCTTCTCGCCGCCGCTCTTGACCAGGTCGGCGAGCTCGCGCAGCTTCGCGCGCATCGTCTCCTCGTCGCCTGCCTCGAGCGCGCTGCCGACCTCGTCGTCCAGCTCGTTCAGGCGCTGCTGGAGGTCGCCGTCGACGCGCCACTGGCCTTCGCCCATCACCCGGACG
>DASXTR010000290.1:0-1998 GCA_036505325.1 Gaiellaceae bacterium | reverse complement strand
GGGCTACTCGGGCCGCGTCGCGCTCTACGAGCTGATGCCGATCCACGGCCTCGGCCGCGTGCTCCTGAACGGCTCGACGGACGAGATCTTCGACGCCGCGGTAGCGGCGGGCATGCGCACCCTCCGCGAGGACGGCATCCGGCTCTCGCTCCAGGGCGTGACCTCGCTGGAAGAGGTCAAGCGCATCACGGGCGACCGCCGCCTCGGCCGCTCGTAACCGTCCCTTCAGGCCGTGTCCCCACTCCGGAGTGGGGACATGGCCCTCAGAGTCGCTGATGGAGGAGCTCGCGATGCGTGAGCGCGAACAGCGCCGCCGTGAAGACGAGCGCGCCGGCCCCGAGCACCGCGTAGACGTCTGCGAGGTTGAAGGCGACGTCGCCGACGACGATCGGGTTCGGGATGCCGTCGCGCCACGCGACCGCGCCGACGAGGTTCCCCGTTACGCCCGCGCAGGCGACGCCTGCGGCGACGGCCAGCGGGCGTGACGGAACGCGCGGGACGAGCGCGACGAGCAGCGCGAGCATCCCGGCGGCGAGGCCGACATACACCGCGGAGCGCGGATGCCCGTAGACCGGCGCCGACGCCTTCTGCGCGAGGTCCGGGACGACGAGCGCCGCCGCGACCGCTACGAGCACAAGCCTTCTAGCGCCCATTGGGCCGAACGGTAACGGCTGCGAGGGCCCACAGCACGCCGACAGCCGCGAATCCAATGCGGCCGTCGCCGGGGAGTGCGAACGTCAGCCCGACGAGGGGCGTGACGACGAGGATCGTCACGGCCGCGGTCATGTTCACGAGGCCGACCGCAGCCGCAGGCGCCTCGGGCCGCGCGCGCGCCGCGCCGGCGAACGCGGGCGCGAACGGGATCCCCGCGGCGAGGCCGACGAGCGCCGCGGCGCCGACCGCGAGCGGAAGCGGGTGCGCGACCGCGAGCAGCGCCGTCGCCGCGCCGCCGAGCAGGAAGCTCGCGCGCAGCACGCCCACCCTCCCGGCGAGGCGGCCGCCGAGCGGCCGGGTGACGATGCCGAGGAGCAGCGTCAACGCGCCGGCGGCGCCGGCGACACCCGACGAGACGTCGCCGTTGCGCTCGAGCAGCGTGACGACCCAGTTCCCGATCACGACCGAGAGGCCGAACGACGCCGAGTGCATCGCCGCGAACCGCACGAGGCGCGCGTCCCGGAACGAGGGCAACGCACGAGCGACGGGTGGGCGCGGCGCCTCGCGCGGTGCGAGCGCGAGCACGGCCGCGCCCACGCCCGCGACGACGACCGCCGACGCGAATGGCACGCGCCACGACGACCACTGCGGCACGAGCGCCAGCGCGACGCCGCCGCCGGCCATCGACCCCGCGCCGTAGACGCCCTGCGCCACCGCGGAGCCGACGGTCGAGCGCACGTAGTCGCTGCCCGCGACGAACGTCACACCTGTACCGACGCCGGCGAGCACGCGCATCGCGATCGCGAACGCCGCCTCGCGCCACGCGAGCGTCGCCGCGGACGCGGCCGCGGTCACCGAGAGCCCCGCGATCCCCACGAGGCGCGCGCCGTACCGGTCGCAGAGCCGCCCCGCCGGCACCTGAACGGCCGCGTGGGTGACGAAGAGCGCCGTCGTGAAGAGCCCGATCACGCCGAGCGAGACGCCGTAGGCGCCCGCGAGCTCGTCCGCCACCGCACCGACGTTCGAGATGTTCCACCCCGCCGAGAGAGCGAGCGCCAGCCCGCCCAGCCATGCCCTCGACAACCGCATCCGGTGAACTATCCTACGGCGAAGATCATGGCGAACGATCAATGGCTGGGGATCGAGCTGAGGCACCTCGCCGCCCTCGAGGCGGTTGCCCGCGAGGGGTCGTTCCGGCGCGCGGCGACCAGCCTCGGCTACGTCCAGTCGGCGATCAGCCAGCAGATCGCGGCGCTCGAGAAGGCGGTGGGTCAGCGGCTGGTCGAGCGCTCGCGCGGCGGCGGCCCGCTCCGGCTGACCGAGGTCGGCGAGCTCGTCCTGCAG
>DASXTR010000289.1:0-9911 GCA_036505325.1 Gaiellaceae bacterium | reverse complement strand
GTGTTGATGCGCGGCACGTCCTCCTCGCCGACGCCCACCGCGTAGGCGTTGCCGAGTGCAACGTGCGACGCAGCGTTCTCGTCGAGGAGCGTGTTGAAGAAGACGGTGCCGGTCCTGCCGATGCGGCCCTCGCGGTCGACGAGGGCGACCTCGCCGAGACGCGCCGCACCATCGTCGACGGAGACGCGTGCGCGCAGCGCCTCCGCGTTCTCGTCCGCGTCGATCTCGACCGCCCGGCCACCCTCGAAGCGGACGCGCAGGCCGCGAACGACCGTGCCCGAGAGGTCGAGCGGCTTCGTCGCCGTGACGACGCCGTCGACGCGGTTCGGATCGGGCGCGGTATTGATCTCCTCCGTCGGCAGGTTCGGTGCGAAGACGACACCATCGACCGTCTCGGCGCCTGCAGCGTCGCCGGCAAACCGCGATGTCGGCAGGAGGCCGACGGTCAGTTCCGTCCCGGGCCCGTCGAAGCGCAGGGCGTCGAAGCGCCGCGCGTCGATTCGGGCGCCGACCTCGTGCAGCTCGCGCAGCCGCTCGCGCCACGCCTGCGCGGGATCCGGCTCGTCGAGCCGGAGTGTGAACGCCACGTCCTCCCAGAGCTTCGCGACCGCGTCGGCGGCGTCGAGCCCCGGGTGAACCGTGCACGCCCACTCGGGCGTCGGCCAGGGTGCGACGTTCCAGTTCGTCGTGCGGGCGTTGATTACGTCGAAGATGTTCGACAGCGTCGGGAGCGCGTCGCGACCTGCGCGCTCCGGCGAGACACCGTCGAGCACGCCCGGCGGCACCACCGGCGTCAGCGTGATGCGCGCGCAGTGCTGCTCGCCGAGCGCCGCGAGCCGGTCGAGGTACCACGGCGGAACGAAGGAGAGCGTGTCTTCGCCCGCGCGTTCGAGGCGCTCGCGCTTGACCAACGGGTCGAAGTACCACGCGTCGACGAACTTCGCGCCGTGCTCGTATGCGCTCTCGGCGAGCGCGCGCACCATCGGCGCCGCGCGCGGCTCGGCCGTCACGAACACGATCTGCCCTGGCTGGACGTTCGCCCCGACCTCCACCAGGAGATCCGCGTAGCGGCGCAGCGTCGCGGCGTCCACCGGCAGGAGGATACGAGGTCTCAGCCGCCGCGCACCCAGCGGAAGCGGAGCGTGCCGATGGTGCCGGTGCCGAAGATCTCGAACCGGCAGGACCGCGGCGACGGACTCGGCGGGGTGGGCAGCCGCACGTGCCATCCCTGTCCGTAGTCCAGGTGCTGCCGGTCGGCCACGCGGCCGTTGCGGAGGAGGGTCAGGTCCTCGCCGTCGTTCTTCGCAAAGCCTTCGAGCTCGAACGTGCCCGCGCCGCAGTCGTACACGGTCAGCGACGCGCGGTTGTACACGTCGCCGTTCGGCTGCATCCCCTCGATCCACGTATCGAGACGCGGCGTCCCGTCGAGCCGCCACAGCACGAGCGCGGGCGAGGGCGAGCCGACGAGGGGTGTCGTCGCGACGCGGCTGCCACGGAACGTCAACCAGCTCGACGCGGCGACGTAGCGTGCGCGGACAACGGCGCCGCCGTCGAGGCGAAGGACGCCGTCGGGGGCGACGATTCGGAGCTCGCGCTGCGGCAGCGGCCCCGGCACCGACGCCCCGGCGACGTCGACGACGGCCGTGACGCGCTCGTTCCAGAACGTCTCGCCCCACACGAGGTTCCAGTACGGGTCGCCGTCGTAGAGAAAGGTCACCGGCGCGCCCGCCGCGCGGTCGATCCAGTGCGGCGCCGGGCCGACGAGCTTCGCCTGACGCGCTTCCGACTCGTCCGCGTAGGCGCGCGACGTCTCCACCGAGACGCCGGCAAGCGCCGCGCACACCACCGCCGGCAGGATCCACGCGGCGCGACGCGGTGCGAGCAGGAAGAGCAGCGCGAACCCGGCTCCGACCGCGGCGAGCACGGGTCTCGTCGCGAGGGAGTGCGTGTCGACGAGGGGAACGAGCGTCGGGTTGTCCTGCAGCGCCTCGAGCGCGGTGAGGAAGCCGATCGGCCACCCCGCCAGCGCCGCGACGGCCGCGCACGCGACCACGGCCGACGCGACTCGCGGCCGCGGCAGCCCGCGCTCGAGCCACGCGGCGAAGCAGACGAAGAACGGTGGCAGCGCGAAGAGCAGCGTGCGCTCGGTCAGCCGCTCGGCGTGCGCCGACGCGAAGACGCCGACCTCCACGACGGAGACGGCTGCCGTCGACCACGCGACCGCGACCGCGGCGCGCAACCGCTCCTCGCGCGGCCGCGCGAGGGCGAGCAGCGCCGCCGCACAGACCGGAACGATGCCCGCGGCGAGCAGGACGTCCACGCCGTGGTAGAGCACGAACTTCGCCGCGTCCCCGACGGCGTAGTGCGTCGCGGCCCCTTCGTACCCACCGAGCGACCGGCGCGGGGAGAGGCCGTGCGCGCCGAGCCACGCGAGCAGCACTACGCCGAGGACGGCCCACGTCGGCCACAGCGCGCGCACTCGCCGCGTGGCGAGCGCCGCGAGCACGAGCGCGCCGACGAGCACGTTCGCCTCGAGCCGCGTCAGCGCGCACGCCGCCAGCGCGCCGAGCAGGACGGCCTGCCGACCGCGGTTCGGCGTCTCGAGTGCGCGGGCCATGAGCCAGGTCGCAAGCGTGGCGAGCGGCAGGAACAGCACCTCGGTCATCAGCATCCCCGCGTACACGAGTCCCGGCAGTGCGAGCGTCAGCGCCGCGGCCGCGAGCGCCCACGCCTCGCGCGCGAGCGATCGCGTCCACAGGTAGACCGGAACCGCGGTCGCACACAACACGGCGGCCTGCACGACCCGCAGGACGTCGTAGCCGGTGTCGAGGCCGAACAGACGCAGCGGAAGTCCGACGAGCGCGGGGTAGAGGACGCTGTAGAAGGGCGTCGGCCCACCGAGGATGTCGAGGCTGCCGTGCTCCCAGAGACCGCGGCCGAGCAGCCCGTAGATCATCTCGTCGGGCGCGATCCACGGCACGTCGACCGCCAGCGCGGCGGCGGCGCGAAGAACCACGGCGACGAGGATCAGGACGGCGAGCGCCCGGGCGGCACGGGGCATAGCGCGCCATTCAACCGACGCCGTCCGCCCGAAGGCGTAAAGTCTCGCCGGCAAGCACCCCTTTAACTCGGTCCGGCGAGGCCGGAAAGGAGCTCGATGCAGCAGCATGCCGTGACGCCGGCCGGGCGCGTCCTGCTCGACGCGGAGGCGATCAGCCGGACGCTCTCCCGCATCGCCCACGAGATCATCGAGCGGAACGAGGAGCTCGAGTCCGTGGCGCTCGTCGGGATCCACACCCGCGGCGTTCCGATCGCACAGCGCCTCCGCCGCCTGATCGCCGAGCGCGCCGGCGAGGAGCTCGCACTCGGGCAGCTCGACATCACCTTTCACCGCGACGACGTGCACGTGCGCGCCGAGCGCGCGCCGCGCCACGCGCCGGTCGTCCGCGAGACCGCGCTCCCGTTCGACCTCGCCGGCCGCACGGTGATCCTCGTCGACGACGTCCTCTACACCGGCCGCACGATCCGCGCGGCGATCGACGCGCTGTTCGAGTTCGGCCGGCCGGACCGCGTCCAGCTCGCCGTGCTCGCCGACCGCGGCCATCGCGAGCTGCCGATCCGGCCCGACTACGTCGGCAAGAACCTTCCGACCGCCCGCGGCGAGCGCGTCCAGGTGCAGCTCGTCGAGGTCGACGAGATCGATCAGGTCCTTCTTGTCGCTGAGGCCGAGGAGACAGCGCCGTGACTAGAGACCGTAGGTCTGAGGAGACAGCGCCGTGACTGAAGACCGTACGTCTCTCCACGTCGTCCCCGGCGACCTCGTGCCGCCGCGCCCGCCGGACCGGCGCCACCTGCTGTCGGTCGCCGACCTGACCCGCGACGACGTCGAGCGGCTACTCGCGACGGCGCGCGCGCTCGCGCGCTCGCTCGAGCGCGAGACGAAGAAGCTGCCGACGTTGCGCGGCCGGCTCGTCGTCAACCTCTTCTACGAGGCCTCGACGCGCACGTCGTCGTCGTTCGAGGTCGCCGCGAAGCGCCTCTCCGCCGACGTGCTCTCCGTCAAGTCCGCGGGCTCGTCCGTCGACAAGGGCGAGTCGCTGAAGGACACTGCGCTCACGCTCGGCGCCTACGACCCCGACGTGATCGTGATCCGCCACCCGCAGGCCGGCGCGCCGCAGCTCGTCGCGCGCGCGACCGACGCACACGTCGTCAACGCCGGCGACGGGAAGCACCAGCACCCGACGCAGGCGCTGCTCGACCTCTACACCATGCACGACGCTCTCGGCCGCATCGAGGGGCTGCACGTCGCGATCGTCGGCGACGCGCTGCACTCGCGCGTCGCGCGCTCGCTCGTGCAGGCGCTCGCGCTGATGGGCGCGCGCGCGACGCTCGTCGGGCCGCCGACGCTCGTGCCGAAGGGGCTCGGTGACGTCTCGCACGACATCGGCGCGGTGCGCGACGCGGACGTGATCTATGTCCTGCGCATGCAGCGCGAGCGCATGCAGGAGGGCGCGGCCTACGTCCCGTCGCTGCGCGAATACACCGCCCGCTGGGGCATCACCCCGGAGCGCGTGCGCCCCGAGCAGCTCGTCATGCACCCGGGGCCGATGAACCGAGGCGTCGAGATCGACCCGCGCGTTGCCGATGGAGACAACGCGCTGATCGTCGACCAGGTGCGCGCCGGCCTCGTCGTTCGGATGGCGGTCCTCTACGACCTGCTCACCGCGGGCCCGGTCGCGGTCGACGCCGCAGTGGAGGTGGCGTGATGCTCACCGGCAGGAGCGGCCGCGACGACCTCGTCGTGCGCGCAGCGCGGGTCCTCGACCCGGTCGAGGGCGTCGACGCGCTCATGGACGTCCGCGTCGACGCGGGCGTGATCACGCAACTCGGGATCGGCGTGGACGCCAACGGCCACCGCGTGATCGACGGCGAGGGCCTCGTCCTTGCGCCGGCGTTCGTCGACCCGCACGTGCATCTGCGCACCCCGGGGCGCGAGGACGAGGAGACGATCGCGTCCGGCACCGCGGCGGCAGCGGCGGGCGGCTACTGCGCGATCGTCGCGATGCCGAACACCGACCCCGTCGTCGACGACGCGGAGATCCTCCGCGGCCTCCGCGGGCGCGCGGCGCGGGAGGCGCACGTGCCGGTCGGGTTCACCGCCGCGATCACCGTCGGCCAGGAAGGGATGCAGCTGACGGAGATGGGCGAGCTCGCGGACGCGGGTGCGATCGCGTTCACGGACGACGGCGTTCCCGTCGCGAGTGCCGGGATGATGCGGCGCGCGTTCCAGTACAACGCGATCACCGGCCGCCCGCTCGCGCTGCACTGCGAGGAGCCGACGCTCACGCGCGGCGGCCACGCGCACGCGGGTCGGGTCGCCACGGAGCTCGGCCTCGGCGGCTGGCCGTCGCTGGGCGAGAGCCTCGCGGTCGAGCGCGATCTCGCACTCGCAGGCGACACCGGGCAGCCGGTCCATCTCATGCACCTCTCGGCACGCGAGTCGGTCGAGGCGCTGCAGCGCGCGGTGGCGGCCGGCGTGCGTGCGACCGCAGAGGTGACGCCGCACCACCTCTGCCTGACGGACGAGGCCGTCCGGACGCTCGACGCGAACATGAAGATGAACCCGCCGCTGCGGACGGAGGCCGACCGGCGGGCGCTGATCGACGCGCTGCGGAGCGGCGAGATCGCGGCGATCGCGACCGACCACGCGCCGCACTCGCGCGACGAGAAGGAGGTGCCGTTCGAGGCCGCGCCCTTCGGCGTCACCGGGCTCGAGACCGCGTTCGCGGTGCTGTACACGAGCCTCGTGCGGCCGGGGATCCTCCGGCTGGAGACGCTGCTCGAGCGGATGTCGGCCGGCCCTGCGCGCATCTTCGGCCTCGACGTGCCGAAGATCGCGGTCGGTGCGCCGGCGAACCTCGTGCTCTTCAACCCGAACGCGACGTGGCGCGTTCGCGAAGACCGCTTCCGTTCGAAGTCCGCCAACTCGTGGCTGCTCGGCAAGCGCATGACGGGCAAGGTCACGCTGACGATCGCGGCCGGCAGGGTCGCCTTCGAGGCATGAGGCGCCGCTTGCGGTGGCGTCTTCAGGACGCGCGGGTCCCCCGCGCGTCCGTCTGCGCCGCCGACCGGGAACGGTGGAAGACGGGATGAACGCATGAGCGGCTTCCTCGTCCTCGAGGACGGCACGGTGTTCCGCGGCGAGCGCGTCGGCGGCGACGGCTTCGCGTTCGGCGAGGCCGTGTTCACGACCGCGTTGACCGGCTACCAGGAGGTCGTGACCGATCCGAGCTTCTGCGGGCAGATCGTGTGCTTCACCGCGCCGATGGTCGGCAACTACGGGGTGGCGACCGGACGGTCGGAGTCGGATCGGCCGCACGCGCGCGCGGTCGTGATGCGCGAGGCGCGCGGCCCCGAGTGGACGGACTGGCTGCACGACCGCGGCATCCCGGCGCTGTCGGGGATCGACACGCGCTCGCTCGTCCTTCACCTGCGCGACCGCGGTGCGATGCGCGGCGCGGTCGTCACGGAGAGCGAAGATGTCGACGAGGCCCTGCGCGCGGTGCAGTCGCAGCCGTCGATGACCGGCGCCGCGCTCGCCGGGCGCGTCTCGACGCGCGCGCCGTACGTCTACAGCGACGCCGGCACCGTGCGCGTCGCGGTCGTCGACTACGGCTGCAAGCGGTCGATCCTCCGCCGCCTCACCGGCGGGGGCGCGGCCGTGACCGTTTTCCCGCACGACGTGGACGCGGACACGCTCGCCCGCTACGACGGCGTCCTGCTCTCGAACGGCCCGGGCGACCCGGAGCCGCTCGTCGACGAGGTGGCGGCCGTCCGTGACCTGCTCGGCCGCGCGCCGGTGCTCGGCATCTGCCTCGGCCACCAGCTGCTCGCCCTCGCGACCGGCCTGCGCACGTTCAAGCTGCCGTTCGGCCACCGCGGCGCGAACCATCCCGTGCTCGAGCGGGCGACCCGGCGTGTCCTCGTCACGAGCCAGAACCACGGGTTCGCCGTCGAGCCGACCGAGGAGCGCGCCGCGACGCACGAGTCGCTCTACGACGGCACCGTCGAGGGCCTCGCGTACCCCGACCTGTGCGCGCGGAGCGTCCAGTTCCACCCGGAGGCAGGCCCGGGGCCGCACGACGCGTGGCCCATTCTCGGCGAGTGGCTCGCGGAGGTGCGCCTTGCCGCGGCGTGACGACATCCACTCGATCGCGCTGATCGGCTCGGGGCCGATCGTGATCGGCCAAGCGTGCGAGTTCGACTACGCGGGCTGCCAGGCGCTGAAAGTGTTGCGCGCGGACGGCTTCCGCACGATCGTCGTCAACTCGAACCCGGCGACGATCATGACCGACCCCGGCTTCGCGGACCGGACGTACCTCGAGCCGCTCGACCTCGAGGGCGTCGCGGGCGTGCTGCGGCGCGAGCGGCCCGACGCGCTGCTGCCGACGATGGGCGGACAGACCGCGCTCAACCTCGCGCTCGCGCTCGAGGAGGCCGGCGTGCTCGCGGAGCTCGGCGTCGAGCTGATCGGCGCGACCGCGGAGGTGATCGCGCGCGCCGAGGACCGCGACCTCTTCAAGCGCGCGGTCGAGTCGTGCGGCCTGCGCGTGGCCGCCTCGCGGATTGTCACGTCGATCGACCAGGTCGCGGGCATTCCGACGCCTGCGGTCGTGCGACCGGCGTTCACGCTCGGCGGCCACGGCGGCGGGTTCGTCGGCTCGCACGCGGACCTCGTCCGCCAGGTCGAGCGCGGGCTCGCGGAGAGCCCGATCGGCCAAGTGCTCGTCGAGGAGTCGGTGCGCGGCTGGGACGAGTTCGAGCTCGAGGTCGTGCGCGACCGCGCGGACAACGTGGTGATCGTCTGCTCGATCGAGAACCTCGACCCGATGGGCGTCCACACCGGCGACAGCGTCACCGTGGCGCCGCAGATGACGCTGTCCGACGAGGCGTACCAGGAGCTGCGCGACGCCGCGATTGCCGTCGTGCGCGCGGTCGGCGTCGACACCGGCGGCTCGAACATCCAGTTCGCGCGCGAGCGCGCGTCGGGCGAGCTGCGCGTGATCGAGATGAACCCGCGCGTGTCGCGCTCGTCGGCGCTCGCGTCGAAGGCGACCGGCTATCCGATCGCCAAGGTCGCGGCGAAGCTCGCCGTCGGCTACACGCTCGACGAGATCCCGAACGACCTCACCGGGACGACGCCTGCGAGCTTCGAGCCGACGCTCGACTACGTCGTCGTGAAGATGCCGCGCTTCGCGTTCGAGAAGTTCGCCGGCGCCGACGCGACGCTCGGCACGCAGATGAAGTCCGTCGGCGAGGCGATGGGCATCGGCCGCACGTTCGCGGAGGCCTTCGCGAAGGCGCGGCGCGGCCTCGAGGTCGATCCGGAGTGGCGGCCCGAGAACCTGCACCCGTGGTTCGCGCGCGAGCTCGAGGCACCGCTCCCCGAGGGGAAGACGGTGTACCGCCGCGTCGACTCGTGTGCGGGCGAGGTCGACGCGAGCTCGAACTACTTCTACTCCACGCGCGGCGAGCGCCACGACGTTTGTGCACCAGAGCACAACCGGTCAGTCGTGATCCTGGGCTCCGGTCCCAACCGCATCGGCCAGGGCATCGAGTTCGACTACTGCTGCGTGCACGCGGCGCAGTCCTTCCGCGCGCAGGGCTACGACGCGGTGATGGTCAACTGCAACCCGGAGACCGTCTCCACCGACTACGACACCTCCGACCGGCTGTACTTCGAGCCGCTCGACGAGGAGTCGGTGCTCGCCGTGCTCGAGCGCGAGCGGCCCGTCGGCGTGTGCATCCAGTTCGGTGGCCAGACGCCGCTCAAGCTCGCACGCGCGATCGAGGCCGCCGGCTACCGCATCCTCGGGACGCCGTTCGACGCGATCGACCTGGCGGAGGACCGCGAGCGTTTCGGCCGTCTGCTCGACGAGCTCGGCGTGCGCTGCCCGGCGTGGGGGATCGCGTCGACGCCCGACGAGGCGGTCACGACGGCGGAGACGATCGGGTACCCGGTGCTCGTCCGGCCGTCGTACGTGCTCGGCGGACGCGCGATGCGCGTCTGTTACGACGAAACCGAGGTGCGCGCCGCGATGGAGGCCGTCGACGGCGCCGTGCTGGTCGATCGCTTCCTCGAAGACGCGGTCGAGCTCGACGTCGACGCGCTGTGCGACGGCCGCGAGACGTACTTCGGCGCGGTGATGGAGCACGTCGAGGAGGCGGGGGTGCACTCCGGCGACTCGTCGTGCGTGCTGCCCGCCCCGTCCGACGACGGACGTGTGCGTGCGATCGTCGAACGGCTCGGCCCGGCGCTCGGCGTCGTCGGGCTGCTGAACGTGCAGGCGGCGATCGCCGGCGGCGACGTGTACGTGCTCGAGGTGAACCCGCGCGCGTCGCGCACAGTCCCATTCGCGTCGAAGGCGATCGGCGTCAACCTCGTCGACGCCGCCTGCCGGCTCGCGGCGGGCGCGACGCTGCGCGAGCTCGCGCTCCCCGAGCCGCGGCCCTCGCAGGTCTCCGTGAAGGCCGCGGTGCTTCCGTTCGCGCGCTTCCCGGGCGCCGACCCGGTGCTCGGTCCCGAGATGCGCTCGACCGGCGAGGTGATGGGGCTGGATTCGGACTTCGGCCGCGCCTTCGCCAAGTCGCAGCTCGGCGCGGGCAGCAAGGTGCCGGTCGACGGCGTGGTCTTCGTGTCGGTCAAGGACCCGGACAAGGCCGCGATGGTGAAGCCGGTGAAGCGGCTGATCGAGCTCGGCTTCAAGGTCGTGGCGACCGGCGGTACCGCCGACCATCTGCGTCGTCATGGCATCGAGGCGCAGCGCGTCAACAAGGTGCTCGAAGGCCGGCCGCACATCGTCGACCTGATGAAGGACGGCAAGGTCCAGCTCGTCTTCAACACCGTCGAC
>DASXTR010000288.1:0-20443 GCA_036505325.1 Gaiellaceae bacterium | reverse complement strand
CGACGTGGCGCAGGACTCTCATCTGCGCGTCCCAGTCCGTCACGGGCGCGTCACCGGTCAGCTCGCAGCCCGGGAAGTCGAACGGCTCGCCGTTCAGGAGGACGCCATCGATCGTGCCCCGCGTTCCGAAGTACACGCTCGCTGCGAACTGCTCCGAGATCCTGCCCGCGGCGGTGCCGTGGACGACGGCGAATCTGCTCTCGCCGAAGTCGAGCAAGAGCACCGTGTTGTCGTCGGCCTCGGCCGCTATCGGCGTGCCGAGGAACGCGCGCTCGCGCACGCGGACGCCCGAGAGCGCGGTCACGCGCTGCGCGGGGCCGAGCACCGTTGTCAGCTGGTGGAGCGCGTACACCGTGATGTCGTAGAGCGGGCCGCCGCCGGGCTTGCGGAAGTACCACGTGGGGTCGATCGGCCGGCCGCCCGGGGCGTCGCGCCGTTCGGGCTCGTCTTCGTGGTAGAGCTCGAACGAGCCGCCGCAGATCGCCCATGCCAGCTCGCCGATCGCGCCCTGCTCGATCAGCTCCCTCGTTCGGCGCAGCTGCGGCCGCAGCACCTCGCCGGGCGACGGAACGAGCCGCAGGTCGTTCGCCTGCGCGAGCTCGATGAGATCGTCGGCCTCCGCAACCGTCGTGCACATCGTCTTGTTGACGTGGACGTGCTTCCCGGCCTGCAGCGCGCGCCGGCAGTGCTCGTGGTGCAGCCCGATCGGCGTCGCGACCGTGACCGCTTCCAAGGCGTCGTCCTCCAGGAGCTCGTCGAGGCTCGCGTACGCCCGCGGGATCCCGTAGTGCCCGGCCGCAGCCCGCGCCCGCTCCGCGACCGGGTCGCAGAGCGCGTGCACCCGCACCCGGTCGTGCACGTCGCCTTCCGCCAGGTGAGGGAGGATCCCGCGCAACGCGAGGGCCCCGACGCCGATCACGCCAATGCGAACCGGTGTCACGAGGCGAGCGCTCCGCCGTCGACCACGAGGGCTGTGCCCGTGACGAACGACGCCTCGTCGGAGGCCAGGAAGAGGACGCAGTCGGCGACCTCGCGCGGCGTGCCCATCCGGTTGAACGGCGAGACCGCTTCGTACTCGCGGCGGAGCGCGTCGACGTCGTCCGCCCGCTCGAGGAACGAGTCCGTCAGCGGCGTGTCGATGATCCCCGGGCAGACGCAGTTCACCCGGACGCCGAGTGGTGCGCCCTCGAGTGCGAGCGCCCGGGTGAACTGCAGCAGCGCACCCTTCGACGTCGTGTACGGCGTGTCGTTCGGCCAGGCGACGAACGAGTTGATCGAGGCCATGTTCACGATCGAGCCGCCGTGCGGGATGTGCGGGAGCGCTTCCCGGCACACCCAGAAGGACCCGGTGACGTTCACGCGCATCACTCGCTCCCACTCCTCGTCGGTCGTCTCGACGACGGCCGGCCCGTGCGGGAGCTCGATGCCGGCGTTGTTCGAGAGGATGTCGATGCGGCCGAAGCGCTCGACGACGCGGCGCACTCCGTCTGCGACGGAGTCCCGGTCGGCGACGTCGAGAGGAAACGCGAGCGCGGCACCGGCTTCGTGCGCGACCGCGTCGACGTGCTCCGGCGTGCGCGAGGTGACGACGACCTCCGCGCCCTCATCCGCGAGGCGCGAGCACACCGCGCGGCCGATGCCGGAGCCGCCGCCCGTGACGAGTGCGACCTTGCCCTCGAGCCTCACGTCGAGTGCGTCCATCTGAGCCCGGCGATGCACAGGACGGTCGCGACCGCATACGGAACGGCGTCCGAGCTCACCTGCGCGATGCCGCCGCCGAACGCCGAGCCGAGCAGCTGGCCCGGCGACCACGCGAGGTTCATCATCGCGAACCCGACCACGAATCCGAGCCCGCGCTCGGCCGCCGCGTCGGAGAGCAGCACCGTCGCCGGCGTCCACAGAAGCGCGTACGCGACGGCGGCGACGAGCACGATTCCGGCGTAGGCCCAACGCCCGGTGCTCAACGCCAGGCCGACCGACGCCGCCGACGACAGCGCGAGGGCGAGCCGAAGCGGCGCGAGCCTGCCTGCGCGGTCGGCCCAGCGTCCGAGCACGGGGTTCGCGGCTGCGTTCACCGCCGCCGCCAGCAAGAAGACGGCGCCGATCGCGGTCGCGCCCCAGCCGAGCCGCTCGAGGTGCAGCGGAGCGAGCACCGAGATCACGCCGAGCAGGAATCCGGCGAGCGCGATCAGCAGCGCAGCCGCGAGGAGGCTGCGCTGCGACAACGCCTGCCTGAACGTGTGCGGCGAGAAGAGCTCCTGCGGCGGCCCGGCCGGAATTGCCGCGCCCCAGAGCGCCAGCGCGAACGCCGGCACGGCGAGCGCGACGAAGACGGGCGTCATCCCGGCGGCGCTCGCCAGCGCTCCTACGGCGGGCCCGAGCAGCGCACCCGCGACGGCGGCCGCGAGCGCGACGCCGATCACCTCGCCGCGTCGCTCGCGCGGTGTGCGTGCGAGCAGCCATGCGAATCCGCCCGTCCACGCGAGCGCGCAGCCGGCACCCTGCGCGATCCGCGCGGCGAAGAGCAGCGCCGCGTCCGGCGCGATGCCGAAGGCGGCGCTTGCCGTGCCGAGCACCAGAAGCCCGCCGAGCGCCGTCGCCTTCGCGCCGATGCGCGTCGCGACGAGGCCGCTCGGCACGGCTCCGAGCAATGCCCCGGCGGGGTAGCAGGCGACGAGCAGGCCGGCCGCGCTCTTGGAGAGGCCGAAGCGGTCCGCGAGATGGGGCAGGAGCGGCGCGAGAAATGCGAACAGCACCGTCTCGAAGCAGACGATCGCGCATACGAGCACCAGCGTCCGGCGATTCACGAGTTGGCGCCGTAAGGAAGGCCCGGGGCGACACAGAACGCGGCCGTCGTCGTCTCGGCGCCGTAGCTCCAGTACTCGTGCGCCGTCCCCGCCGGCAGGTAGAGGCAGTCGAGCGGGTTCAGCTCGAACCAGTCGCCGCTCTCGGGGACGTGCACGTTCAGGCGGCCGGTCAGCGCGAACACGACCTCGTCGCCCGGGTGCTGCTCGGGCTCGCTCCTCGAGCCGCCGCGCAGGGAGAACGTGCCGCCCGTGAGATCCGGGCTCGACGCGAGGATCGAGACGAGGAGCGGCAACCGCTCGCCGTGCACGAGGTGCAGCGCGGTCGACGGGCCGACCATCACCGGGCCGCCGCCGTCCGCGACGCGCCGGAGCTCCTCCGCCCGCCGCCCGGGCCACGCGCCGAGCAGCTCGTAGCGCCCGCCGCGGAGCTCGCCGAGCTCGCGCTTCGACGGCGCGTATTCGAGCTCGCTCACGTCGGGCGGGCGCTCCGCCGGCGCGAACCAGTCGAGGACGAACACCTCGTCGGCGCCGACGTTGTAGCCGAAGTGGTAGCGCGCTCCGCGCCAGGTGATCGCCTCGCCCGGCCCCGCGACCGCCACCTCGCCGGACTCCGGATCGCGGATCGCAAGCGTTCCCTGCACGACGTAGTAGAAGCGGTGCTGGTCGTACAGCGGCTTCCAGTCCTTCGAGGCGCCGAACCAGTGCCCCGGACCGAGGAGGTAGACGAAGCCCGAGATCCGCTCGCCCCTGCCGTACACGAGATCGGACACCTGGCCCGACTCCGTGTCGCCCCAGAGGACCCGCGTCGCCTCGTGGTGCCGGACGAGCATCGGCTCGTCGCCGTAGATCGGATACGCCATCTCATCCTTCCCGTGTCGTGAGTTCGCGCTCCCGCGCGCGGAGGCCGAGCCAGCCTGCGCCGATCACCCCGGAGTCCGCTCCGAGCCCGGCCTGCACGATCGGCAGCTCTCTCACGGCGGCGGCCCAGATGTGCTCGCGCGTCGCGCGCAAGAGCCTTTCCCAGTACGCCCCCGGCGCCGAGCCAAGACCGCCGCCGACCACCACGGCCTCGGGGTCGAGGACGTTCACGAGCAGGGCGACGACCGCGCCCAGGGCGGCGATGTCGGCGTCGCCGGCGCGCGCAAGCGCGGCGCCCGATGCGACGTCCTCCGCGCTGAGGCGAACGGGCTCGCCGCAGTGCGGGCACCGAAAGCTGAGCGTCGCGCTCCCGCTGAGCTGCGCGAAGCCGTGCGCGCCGCGATACGGCTCGCCATCCTGAACGAGGCAGTGGCTGATGCCCGTGCCGATCGTCACGTAGACGAAGGACGAGAACGGGCGACCGGCGCCGAACCGAGCCTCGGCGACTGCGGCGGCCCGCACGTCCGCTTCGACGGTCACGGGTCCAAGGTCGCCGAGCGCTGCGCGGAGGTCGGCCGTCGTCCACGGAACCGACGCCGCCGACCGCACCTCCCCCTCGTTGTCGACGAGCTCGCAGATGCCGACGCCGACTCCTGCGACGGCCCCGCGGCCGGCGGCGGCCGCCACGTCGGCGAGCGTCGCGCCTGCGGTGGCGATCTCGGTCCGGTGCTCGAGGCGCCCGTCGGGGAACACCAGTCCTACGGCGATCTTCGTCCCGCCGATGTCGATACCGATCGCGGCGTGATCAGGCATAGGTCGGCGCGACTCCGAACAGCAGCCCCACGGGCCGATCCGTCATGTTGAAGAGCTGGTACGGAATCCCACCGGGGACGAAGAAGCCGTCGTCGCACTCGACCTGGAACCACAGCTTGCCGGCGCTCCCGTCCACGCCTTCGGGAAGGAGCAGGTTGAGGCGCCCGTCGACGACGTACCCCGCGCAGTCGCCGCCGTGCGAGCGGACGTCGCTGTGCTGCCCGGGCAGCAGCTCGATCGACCCGCAGGTCAGCTGATCGGTGCTGAGCAGGATGCCGACGAGGACATCCTCGCCCTCGAGCCGCCACAGCACGTCGTCCTGCCGAACGACGTGTTGCGTGTGCCGCTCGCGCGCCTGCGCCGCCGCCGCGGGCCATGCGCCGAGCCAGTCGTCCTGCACGTACGTCGGCGTCTCCAGGTAGGGCTTGGTGTTCGCGTACGGCTGCGACGAGCCGGTCGCCGGCGGCGGAGCGAAGAACTCGAGCACGCGCAGCGTCTCCGTTCCCTGCGAGACACCGTGGTGCCACGTGTCGGGGCCGAACCACACCGCTTCTCCCGGCTCCACCCGGTGGACCTCGCCCGTCTCCGGGTTCGCGAGCACGAGCACGCCGCTCAGGACGTAGAAGAGCTCGTCCGCGCCGAGGTTCGTGCGATGCCGCTCGGAGTGGCCGAAGCGCGTTCCGGGCGCGAGGGAGAAGACGAGCTGCTGGATCTTGTCGTTCGAGACGTAGATCCAGTCGTTGACGTACCCGGAGGTGTCGTCGCCCCACAGCTTGAGCGCGACGTCGGCGGCGCGGACGGCGCCGGGAGCAGGGGTGACGACGGTGGGCCGGTAGGCGGCGGTCATGGCGTCCTTTCTTCGTCGGCCGAGAGGAGGAGCGCGTCCCGTGGGTTCCATGCGACCGTGACACGTGTTCCCTCGGCCAGGATCTCTGTCTGCGAGGAGCGGCTGACGGTGAGCCGGCGGTCGCCGAGGTCGATGCGGTAGGAGACGACGGCGCCGACGAAGCGCACGTCGGCGACAGTGCCCTCGACGGCGCACAGGCTCGGGGCCGCGTCGTCCGGAACGCCGTCCGAGAGCGTCAGCACCTCGGAGCGCAGGACGAGGGCGACCCGGTCGCCCGGCCGCACCGGCGCCGTCGGCGGCGACGCCTCCAAGCGGCGGTCGCCGACGGCGACGACGACGCGTCTGTCCTCGACGGCGGCCACCGTTCCCGGCCACACGTTCGGGCTCCCGACGAAGGACGCGACGAAGAGCGAGGTCGGCGAGCGGTAGAGCTCGACGGGGTCGCCGACCTGGACGATCACGCCGCCTCGCATCACGACGACGCGATCCGACATGCTCATCGCCTCCTCCTGGTCGTGGGTGACGTAGACGAACGTCCCCTGCAGCTCGCGGTGAATGTCCTTTAGCTCCTGCTGCAGCTCGCGGCGGATCTGCAAGTCGAGCGCCGACAGGGGCTCGTCGAACAGGAGCACCTTCGGCCGGTTGACGATCGCGCGTGCGAGCGCGACGCGCTGCGCCTGCCCGCCGGAGAGCGTCCGAACGGCGCGCTCGGCGAAGCCCGGCAGGCGCACGAGGTCGAGCGCGTCGCCGACGCGTGTCCGCGTCTCCGCCGCCGAGGTGCGCCTCAACCGCAGGCCGAACGCGATGTTGTCGAACACGTTCAGATGCGGGAAGAGCGTCACGCGCTGGAAGACCATGTTCACGGGCCGCTTGTGTGCCGGCGTCGCGGTGATGTCGCGCCCATCGAGGAGGATGCGGCCCGTGTCGGGGAACTCGAGGCCGGCGACGATCCGCAACAGCGTCGTCTTGCCGCAGCCGCTCGGGCCGAGCAGGCTGACGAACTCGCCGGCCGCGATCTCGAGCTCGAAGTCCTGGACCGCGGCGGTGCCGTCGAAGAGCTTCGTCACCGAATCGACGCACAGGTAGGACCGACCGTCGCCCGTCATTGCTGGAGGTCGGCGGCCAGCCGGCGGACGCTGAACACGAAGACGAGCGAGCCGGCGAGGAGCAGCGTCGAGATCGCGTTCACCGAGGGGTCGACCGACTGCTTCACGGTCGAGTAGATGACGAGCGGCAGGGTGTTCTGGGCGCCGATCGTGAAGAAGGTGATGAAGACCTCGTCCCAGGAGAGCGAGAAGACGACGAGTGCGCCGGCGATCAGGCTCGGCGCGATCAGCGGCAGCGTCACGCGGCGGAAGGTGGCCCAGGGTCCCGCGCCCAGATCGCGCGCCGCCTCCTCGAGCATGTAGTCGAACCGCTGGAGGCGGCTCGTGACGACCAGGAAGAAGTACGGCAGCACGTAGATCAGATGGCCGGCCGTCACTGTCCAGAGCGAGAGCGACACCTGCGTCTGGACGAAGAACGAGAGCAGCGCGATGCCGACGAACAGTCCGGGCAGGGCGGCCGGGAAGAACAGGAACACGCGAACGATCCGGCTGCCCCGGAAGGCGTAGCGCGTGACGCCGATGCCCGCGGCCGTGCCCACCACCACGACCACGACCACGGAGATCACCGCGACGCGCAGGCTGGCGAAGATCGCGTCGCGGTACGACGGCGATTCGAGCACCGCGCGGTACCAGCGCAGCGAGAAGCCGTGGAACGGGAACGTCAGCGATGCCGTCTTGTTGAACGAGAAGAGCACGACGAGCGCGATCGGCGCGAACAGGAACACGAAGACGAGAATCGTGTAGACGAGCAGTGCGGAGGCGCGGAGACGGCGTGCCACTAGATGCCCTTCCACCGCTCGAGCCGCGTGAGACCGAGGTAGACCGCGAAGAAGATCGTCAGCATCACGAACGAGATCGCGGCACCCGACGGGCGGTTGCCGAGCGCGAGGAACTCGTCCGAGACGATGCTGGCCAGCGACGTCGAGCTCGTACCCCCGAGCAGCGACGGCGTGATGTAGTCGCCCGAGGTGAGGATGAACGTGTAGGCGAACGCGCCGATCGCGCCCGTCATCGACAGCGGCAGGACGACGCGGGAGAAGGTGCGGACCGGGCCGGCGCCGAGGTCGCGGGCGTTCTCGAGCAGGTCGGCGCGGATGTTCTGCATGGAGGAGGTCAGCATCAGGATGCTGTACGGCAGGAACACGTTCACGAACGCGATCACCACAGCGGTGCGGCTGAAGATGAGGAAGAGCAGCGGGTGCTCGACCACGCCGAGCCGCACGAGCCCGGTGTTGATGATCCCCTGGGTGCCGAGAATCGTGTACCAGGCGTAGAGGCGGACGAGGTAACTCGTGAACAGCGACACCACCACGAGGAAGAGCGCGATGTTGCGGGCGCGGCGAAGGCGGAAGGTGATGAAGTAGGCCGCGGGGTAGCCCGCGACGACGCAGATGAGCGCCGCGAGCGCGCCGAGGCCGAAGGAGTGCCACGCGATCCTCCGGTAGGTCGGGTCCTGCAGGACGTCCGTGTAGTTCGAGAACGTGAAGTGGTAGGTGACTTGGCCGTAGCCCGACGACTCGATGAAGCTCTGCACGAGCAGGTTCGCGGCCGGGACCACCAGCGCACCGCCGACGACGAGCAGCGCCGGTCCGACCAGCAGGGCGATCGCGATCCGGCGCCGTCTCGCGACGCCGACGTTGAACGGCTGCAACCGGCCGGTGGCAGCCGCCGTGGTTGTCAAGCCTTGAGACGTTGCCAGGCCTTGTTCCAGTCGGCGAAGTTCGTGTAGCCCTTCGGTGTCTTCGCCGGCGTTGCCTTCAGCGGCGCGGACTTGGTCAGGATCTGAACGATGTTCTGGTACGGGTACAGGGCGCGCGTCTCCTTGTTCATCAGCGGCACGGCCTTCGGACAGACGCTCGCCTGTACGAGGTTCTCGGCCTCCTGCGCCTGCGCCTCGAGGCTGAACGCCTGGTTGATGTAGTCGTAGACGGCGTCCGTGTTCTTCGCTCCGTTCGGGATCATGAACCCGTCGCAGAACGTCGCCGACCCCTCCTTCGGCACCGTGTGCTTGACCGCGTGGTCGCCCTTGGCCGCGGCGAAGTTGTTGACGGCGGCCCAGCCGGGCGTGGCCGCCACGATCTCGCCGGAGGCGAACAGGTCCGCCATGTTTCCGTACGAGGGGACGATGAGGCGGGCGTTCTTCTTCAGCTCCGTCCAGAACGCCATGATCTTGCTCAGCTGGGAAGGCGTGTACAGGCTGTCGGTGCGAAAGACGCCCACGGCGTGTGCGCCGATCACGATCGCTGCAACCACGTCGTCGGTGACGCCGAACTTCTTTCTGAACTTCGGCCCGAGCAGGTCGCGGTAGCTCGTCGGCGCGCTCACCTTGTCGGACTGGTAGTTGATGGCCTGGATGCCCCACGTGAACGGAAGCGCCCACTGCTGCCCCTTGAAGTGCCACCACTTCGAGGCGACTTTCCCGGAGCGGAAGATCGGGTGCGCGTTCTTGAAGTTGGGGACGCGCGAGACGTCGATCGGTCCCGGGATCCCCAGCCCGACGTAGAACGGGCCGTACCCCGCCTCGTAGGTGCTGAGGTTGTAGATGCCCTTGCCGCCGCCGCCGGTGAACTTCGCCGTGATGTCGTTGTGCGTGCTGCAGTAGGTCGAGTGGATGGTGACGCCGTTCTTCTTGCGCCACGCCTTGAGCACCGGCACCTGGAGCAGGTCGTAGCCCTGCCAGCTGTAGAAGTCGATCGTCCCTGCCTCGGCCGCGAACGACGCGGCGGCCGCGCTGTCGAGGCTGCCGAGCAGGCCCGGCGCAACCCCGGCGACCGCGCCCGTCAGCAGCCCGCGGCGCAAGAGCTCCTGCCTCGTGAACCGCATGGCCGGAGACAGCTCTTCGCTCATCCTTCTCTCACCCTTTCTTTCGTCGGCGAAGGGGCCGCTTGTCGGCCCCGACCAGAAGAGGGCGCCGGGCTCTGCCCGGTGCCCGCTGCCCCCTTGGGGGCGAAGCCCCCAAGGGGAACCACCTGTTCCGCGTAGCGGTAGCTGTCCAGGCGCAGCCGGATCCGGTCGGCGCGGTAGTGCACGTGGAAGTGCTCCACCGCGTCGTCCTCCGCGTCGTAGCTCGTCCCGCGCGCGATCAGGAGCGACGAGCCGGCGGGGATCCGGAGCAGGGCCGACTGCGCAGTCGTACAGCGGCCGACCTCGACCGTCGTGTCGGCGCGGACCGGCACGACCCCGAACTCGTTCTCGAGCACGCTGAAGAGGGACCCGCGCTTCGCCACCCTGGCGGCGACGTCGGGGAACCGCTTCGTCGAGAGATACGACGCGAACAGTCCGACCGGCTCGTCCTGCACGAGCGCGAGCCGCTCGAGCAGCGTCGTCGTCCGCTCGCCCGTCCCGAGCGCTCGGCCGACGTCACGCGGTGTGCGCAGCTTCTGCTGCCGGAGCAGCCGCATCTCCACGTCGAGTCCCTTCTCTCGCATGCTCGCCGTGAACGAGGAGAGGATCGAGACGTGCTCGACGAGCGACGCCTCGCGCAGAAAGGTCCCTTTGCCGCGCCTGCGGTATAGGACGCCTTCGTTGACGAGGTCGAGGATCGCCTGCCGAACGGGCGCGAGCGAAACGCCGAACTGGGCCGCGAGGTCCCGTTCGGTCGGAAGCGCCTCGCCGGCCCGGACCTCGCCCTGCTCGATCATCCCGACCAGGAGGTGCCGGAGCTGCGAGTGCAGCGGCACCGGAGAGTCGCGGACGAGGCCCGGCACCGTGCTAGAGCCGACAGCCACGCGGCGACCGTATAAAGTTATGACATTCCGGTCAAGATCTAGTCTCTCCCGAGAGCGGAGCGAGCTTGCTCAGCACGTTGTCGCGAATCGCGTCCGGGGTGGTGCTCGCCGGCGATCAGGCTCCGGCCAGAAAGGATCCAGACCGCGTGCACGTCGAAGCACGCGGTCTGGAGCTGCCAGATCCCGATCCGCCACTGCCCGGTAGAACCGCCGCACGACCTCGACGGATTCTGGATCGACGCCCATCGGTCCTCCTCTCGTCCACTCACGGTCGGCAAGGCACCATGCACCGCATCATCGCGCGTCACACTTCCGTGACGACCGCGTCTCACTTCCGCGCTCGTCGTCTGACGACGGGTACAGAAGTGTGACGCCGTCACGTTCGGCGCCAGGCGCCGCGCGCGTGCGGCCACGGTTCGAGCCCGTCGAGGCTCGGCGCTTCGTGCGCTCCGACGACGAGCGCGCCGCCCGGCCGCAACGAGCGCACGAGCCGGTGACCGACCTCGCGTTGCAGCGGTTCCGCGAAGTAGGTGAACGCGACGTTCCGGCAGAGCACGAGATCGAACGGCCCGGCCGGCGCGTCCGCGCGAAGATCGTGGCGGAGGAACTCGACCGGCTCGCGATAGGCGGGCCGCAGGCATCCGTTCTCGAACGCTCGTGCGCGTATCGTCGCCGGCAGGTCGCGAAGGCTGCTCGAGAGGTAGCACGCGTTGCGCGCGCGTTCGAGCAGCGTGGGGTCGACGTCCGTCGCGAGCACGCGGACGGTCACGCCGGCCTCGTCCGCCGCGAGCGCGAGCGAGTACGGCTCCTCACCCGACGCGCAGCCGGCGCTCCAGACGCTCAGCGCGGGCCCGAGCGCGGGCAGCACCTCGTCGCGCAGCGACTCGAAGACGGCCGCGTCGCGCCAGAAGCGCGAGATCGTGATCCGGCAGAGAGCGTCGAGGCGACTCCACTCCTCGGTGTCGGACTCGAGGTAGGCGCGATACGCGGCCGCGTCGGGAAGACCCAGCTCGGCGAGCCGCCGGCCGATCCGGCGGCAGACCTGACGGCGGACCTTCCGAAAGCCCGGCCAGCGGAGACCGAGCCGCGGAAGCGCCCACTGGAGGAACTCGACGCAGGCGGCGTCGCGCATCAGCGGTCACCGCCTCGTTCACGCGCGGTTCTGGCTGCACGGCGGGCGACCCGGAGCGGCTCCGGCGTGCGCGCCCGCCGGACGGCCGCCAACACGATTGCGGCCGCAGTGTCCGGGTCGGTGCGCCACGCGGAGTGCACCGCCAGCGGGCGCACGCCCCGTTTCGTGCGGAGCCAATAGCCGACGAGCTCACCTTCGAGCACAAGCGGTGCCTCGGCGCCGCGCTCGTCCGGCGGCCAGTCGCCCGCTGCGACCAGGGTGCGATGCGTGACGCCGACGGTCGGCAGGTTGAGGACGCGGCCGAGGTGGAGCGCGAGCCCTGCCCGGCGCGGATGATCGCGTCCGGTCGCGTTGACGAGCAGGACGTCGGGCGGCTCGGCCAGTGCGCGCACGGCCGCCTCGAGCAGCGGTCCCTCTCGAAGCGCCAGCTGTCCGGCTTCGTAGCCCGCGCCGGCCGCGCCTTCGACGACGGACACCTCTCGTCCGACTGCCGCGCCCGCCCACGCACGGTCCCCGCGGCGGCCGGGACCGGACGGGCCGCGCTCGAAGCAGACGAAGCAGGCGCCGACACGGGCGCCGACCCTCGGCCGCCACGCCGGTGGCGCCGCAGACGCGAGCGCAAGCTGCGACGCGATCAGCTCAGCCGCCGACGACGGCCACCCCGACACGAGCGCATACTGCCGTGGCCCAACGGAGTTGCGCTCCCCGACGGTCGGCGATGACCCCGGCGTGGGTGGGGGGCGTCCGATGCCGAACGTCGAGCTGGACGGCGACCGCGTTCGGATCTGGTTCGGCAGCGATGACGCGCCGGTGGCTGTGTTCCCCCCGACCGACTGACGCTTGGGCTACGCCGCGAGTTTCGGTCGCGCTCTCCTCACCGCCGGTCGGGCAGCGCAACCGTTCGGAGCTCCTCGATCAGATCGGCGAGGCCGGCGACGCACGCCTCGAAGAAGACGCGGCCCTTTTCGGCCGTTGCGAGGTCCGGCGCCCCCAGCACGCCCGAGCTGCTCAGCTCGTGCGTCTTCCAGTGGACGGTGAGGGGCGCGCGCTCGAAGAGGTCGAGCCGCTCGAGGCTGAAGCGAGTTTCGGGGATCTCGTGGGCGATCAGCTCCGTGCGCACCGACTCGGGCCGCAGGTGGAGCATCAGCGACGTCTCGAACTCGCACGCGTGCGCCATCCCTCCCGGCGGCGACTCGCGCAGGTCCGTGACCGCCTCCGCGGCGAGCGTCCAGTAGTCGAGCGTGGCGATGCTGACAGGCGCCTGCGCCCCGATCGACTGCACCGCGGCGGCGAGCAGTGCACGGTTCCCGCCGTGGCCGTTGACGATCAGCAGGCGGCGGAAGTCGTGCTGTGCCAGGCTCAGGCAGACGTCGCGAACGACCGCAGCGAGCGTCTCCGGCCGCAGGCTGATGGTGCCCGCGAACGCCATGTGATGCTCCGACGACCCGGCGAAGATCGTCGGCGGCACCAGCACCGGGCCGCGCGTGCCGGCGAGCTGGGCCGCAGCCTCGACGACGGTCGTCACGAGGAACGTGTCCGTGTCGAGCGGCAGGTGCGGGCCGTGCTGCTCGAGCGCCGCGACCGGAATGACCGCCACGGTGCGCTCCGCGTCGAGGCCGGCCGCCTCCTGCCACGAGAGCGAGCCGAGCGATGTGTTCACCGAGGCGCCCTCGTCACCGGGCCCAGCCGCTCTTCGATCAGCGTCCGGATCTCCTCGGCCTTCTCCGCGAGCCGCTCAACCGGCGTTCTCTGCGCGACGGCGGACACGCTGATCGCTCCGGCCGGCCGGTCACGCGGGCCGATGAAGACGGGGAACGCGATGCAGTTGACGCCGGGCTCGTTCTCCTGGTCGTCGACGGCGTACGCGCGCTCCCGGGTCGCCGCGAGCTCCCGCTTGAGTGCCCGGGCGGTCGTCAGCGTCCGGGGGGTCCTCTTGCGCAACGGACGGTGGTCGGCGACGAAGCGCTCGACCTCGCCGTCATCCCGGAGCGTGTGCGCGAGCAGCACCTTCCCCAGCGCCGTCGAGTGGGCGGGCTGCCGGCCGCCGATCGCCGCCGCCATCTTGAAGCCCACGTCGGGCGGCGCGACCCTCGCGACATAGATCACGTCGGCGCCGTCCAGCACCGCGTAGTGGGCGGTCTCGCTCAGCCGATTCGCGAGCGCCTCGAGCGTCGGCCCCACGAGCGCCTGTTCTTCCAGCGACTCGTAGTACCGGAACGCGAGCCCGACGAACTCGAGGCTCAGCCGGTATCGGCGGTGCTCGTCCTGCTGCGCGAGCCCGAAGCGCCGCAGCGCGGCGAGCGCGCGATGGACGCTCGACTTCGGCTGGCCGAGCCGTTGCGCGAGCTCCTCGAGGGCCACGCCCTTCGGATGGTCGGCCAGCTCGCGCAGCGCAGCGAGGACGCGGTCGACGCCGACGAGACGGTTCTCGACTTGACGAATGCTCATTCGGTTTGCGACGATCCCGCCGGCTGGTGCAACGGTGTTCCGCTATCTGGAATCTACTGAGTGGAGCGGGGCTTCGCAACCGGTGCCGACCCGGCCGAGGAGGTGATCGAAGAGGGGAAAGGCGTCTCGTAGACGACGAATGAGTCTGTCGACGGGGAGGAAGGTTCATGCAGAACACATGGGTCGGTCGCCAGCCCGCCCGCGCCCTGCTCGTGCTGTGGCTCGTGGCCGGAGTCGCGGCGGTAGCCGCGGTCGGGGCGACCGCACGGACGACGAGCGCGAGCACGGTCGACCTCAAGTTCCAGGTGTGGTCGTACTCGATCCCAACGATCCAGAGCAACATCAAGCGCTTCCAGACGCTCTACCCGGGCGTCAAGGTCAACCTCTCGGACACCTCGTGGTTCGACTACCACGACGTGATGGCGACGAAGTTCACGGGCGGCAGCGCGCCCGATATCGCCTACTCGTCCGATCACTGGCTGCGCGAATGGGTCGCGGCGAACTGGATCGCGCCGCTCGACAAGTACTTCCCGCAGTTCAAGCAGTACCAGAAGGAGTGGGCGCCGTACGCCCGCGAGGGCATGACCCTCGACGGCCACCTCTACGGCTTGCCGTACTACGCCGACCTGATCGACTTCCTCTACAACGCCGATCAGGTCAAGCAGGCGGGGTTCAACGGCGCGCCGAAGACGTGGGACGACGTCAGGAAGATCTCCCTCGCGCTGAAGCAGAAGAACATCGTCCAGTACCCGCTCAACATCCCGCTCAAGAAGGACGATCCGTGGCTGATCGAGATCTTCTACGCGATGGTCTACGGGAACGGCGGGCACATGTTCGACAAGAACGACAACCCGGTCTTCAACAAGCCCGGCAGCGCGGCGGAGAAGATGCTCCAGTGGCTCCAGAACGCGAGGACGAAGTGGAAGATCCTCGACCCGGCGGGGCCCGAGAGCGCGGAGCCGGACGTCGTCAAGACGATGGGCGGCGGGCACAGCACCTTCACCGTGCTCGCGAAGTACAACCTGGCCGAGCTCAACCTCGGCCAGCACAAGGAGGCCGGGCACTTCAAGCTCGCGCTGATGCCCGGAACGACGCACTCGACCGTCGGCTTCGTCCGCTTCTACGCGATGACTGCGAACGCATCGAAGCGCGGCTCCGACGTCACCAAGAGCGTCGGCAAGTTCCTCCAGTACTTCGGCGGCAAGACGGGCGGCAAGTACGCGGTCGAGAAGCGCTGGGCGCTCGAGAAGGGCCTGGGCTTCGCGAACCTGCCGCTCTACAACGACCCGCAGATCAAGAAGGCGATCAACAAGTGGGGCAGCGTGCCGCTCGAGCAGTCGCAGGCGAAGCTCGCTCACGTCAAGGAAGGTCTCACCCCGTTCTGGGGCGTCTGGGACATCTCGGCGCGCGAGCAGCTCGACAAGGCGATCCTCGGCCAGGAGAGCCCGCGGGCGGCGCTCAAGAACATGGCGGATCGCTGGAACCAGCTGAAGAAGCAGTACAAGCGCTAGGAGAGACAGCGTCGAGGGCCGGCGGGCAGGTGGCCGGCCCTCGACGGGTCGAGCGATGGCGACGTCGAACGCAGCAGCGCACCGAGCCCGGGTCCGGCCGCGGCGACCGGGAGGGCGGATCGCGGCGCGCCTCTATGCCTGGGGGACGCTCACGCCCGTGCTCGTCTTCGTCGCCCTCTTCACGCTCTTCCCCTTCTTCTACGCGCTCGTCACGAGCCTGCACCGCTACGTCCTCACGATCCCGGGGAAGCCCTATGTCGGACTCGGCAACTACCGCACGGCGCTCTCCGACGCGATGGTCCACAGCTCGGCGAGGACGAGCCTGATCTTCATCGCGGCTGCGGTCCCGCTCGTGACGGTGCTCGGGCTCGGCGTCGCGGTCCTGCTCAACCAGCGCGTCAAGGGCTTCGGGATCCTGCTCGTGCTCGTCCTGCTGCCCTGGTCGGTGCCCACCGTGTCGGCCGGGATCATGTGGCGCCTGCTCCTCCACGGTGACTTCGGCGCGATCGACGGCTTCCTCTACCGGTTCCACGCGATCGACAGCTACGTGCAGTGGCTGTCGGGCTCGAAGCTCGCGCTGATGTCGGTGATCCTCGTCCACGCGTGGCGCGAGTTCCCGCTGCCGGTGATCCTTTTCCTGGCGGGTCTGCAGACGATCCCGCCCGAGCTGACGGAGGCCGCCCGCCTCGACCGCGCGAGTGCGTGGCAGCGGTTCCGCTGGGTGACGCTGCCGCTGCTGAAGGCGCCGCTCCTGATCGTGCTCGTCTACGAGACGATCGTCGCCATCTCGGTCTTCGACGTCGTCTACGTCCTGACCGGCGGTGGTCCCGGCTCGGCCACGACGCTGTACTCCTGGTACACGTACACCGTCACCTTCAAGTTCCTCGACCTCGGCATGGGCGCGGCGATGTCGTTCCTGATGGCCGCGGTGCTGTTCGTCTTCATCCTGCTCTACATGCGGATCGTCCGTCTGCGCGAGGCCGAGGCATGAGGCGCCGCTTGCGGCGCCGTTCTCAGGACGTGCGGGCTTGCCCGCACGTCCGTCTGCGCTGGCGGCCGGGTGCTGCCGGGTTTGGGGAGGCGATGTGAGCCGGCGTTCGTGGTGGCACACCGCGCTGCTCGCCCTCGCAGGCGTCGTGCTCGCGCTCGTGATCCTCGTGCCGTTCGGCTTCGCCGTCAGCGCGAGCCTGCAGACGGAGTCGCAGCTGATCGAGCGGCCGCCGCCGCTCGTGCCGCCGTCGCCGACGATCGACAACTACCGCTACGTCTTCACGGGGCAGGTGCCGGAGGCGTACAAGCAGCGGGCGCTGCTCCGCGGGTCGGTCACGCAGGAAGCGCGCGTGCTGCCGAAGGGCCTGCGGAACTCCTTCCTCGTCGCGCTCGGAGTCGTGCTCGTCAACCTGACCTTCGGGACGCTTGCCTCGTACACGTTCGCGCGGCAGCGGTTCCGCGGGAAGCAGGCCGCCTTCGGCTTCATCCTCGCCAGCCGCCTGCTGCCGACGATGGCCGTTGCGATTCCCATCTTCGAGATCCTGCGCCAGCTCGACCTGCTCGACTCGAAGCTCGGGCTCGTCGCGATCTACAGCGCGTTCACGCTCCCGTTCACGATCTGGGTCCTGACGCTCTACTTCCGCTCGCTGCCGCCCGAGATGGAGGAGGCGGCGCGCGTCGACGGCTGCACCCGCTTCGGCGCGCTCCGCTACGTCGCGCTACCGCTCGCCGCGCCCGGCCTGGCCGCGGTCGGCGCGTTCAGCTTCCTCTTCAGCTACAGCGAGTTCCTGTTCGCGCTCTTCACGACGTCGACGACGCACGCGAAGACGATCCCGGTGATGATCTCGGCTATCTCCGTCAACCCCGATGCGAGCTACACCCTCGTCGCGGTCGGGATCGTGATGTCGATCGCGGCGCCCGTGCTGTTCGCGCTCGTGTTTCGGCGTTACATCACGTCGGGCCTCGTCGCGTCGCTGACGAGGAGGTGAAAGGACTCGATGGCCGAGGTCGTCTTCTCGAACGTGCGCAAGGTCTACGAGGACGGGACCGAGGCCGTCCACGGGCTCGACCTCGAGATCGCAGACGGCGAGCTCGTCGTGCTCGTCGGCCCGTCCGGCTGCGGTAAGACCACCGCCCTGCGGATGGTCGCGGGGCTCGAGGACGTGACGGAGGGCGTGATCGAGGTCGGCGGCCGAGTCGTCAACGACCTCGATCCGCGCGAGCGCGACGTGGCGATGGTCTTCCAGAACTACGCGCTCTACCCGCACATGACGGTCGGGGACAACATCGGCTTCTCGCTGCGCGTGGCGAAGATGCCGAAGGAAGAGCGGGACGCGCAGGTGCGCGCGGTCGCGCGCACGCTCGGGCTCGAGAACGAGCTCCACCGGCGCCCGCGCCAGCTCTCCGGCGGCCAGCGCCAACGGGTCGCGATGGGGCGCGCGATCGTGCGCCAGCCGCAGGTGTTCCTGATGGACGAGCCGCTCTCCAACCTCGACGCGAGCCTGCGCTTCCAGATGCGGGCGGAGATCGCCAGCCTCCAGGCGCAGGTCGGCGTGACGACGATCTACGTCACGCACGACCAGGTCGAGGCGATGACGATCGGCCGCCGCGTCGCGGTTCTCCGCCGCGGACGGCTGCTGCAGTTCGACGACCCGCAGTCCATCTACGACCATCCGGTCGACCTCTTCGTCGCCCGGTTCATCGGCAGCCCGCCGATGAACCTCGTCGAGTCGCAGCTCGAGCGCGCCGGCGGCGGGTACGCGGTACGGATCGGCTCGAGCCTCGTCGCGCTCGGCGACGACGAGCTGCGCTCCGCCGCCGGCATCGACGGCCACGTCGACCGGCCGGTGGTCGTCGGGATTCGGCCCGACCGGCTGGAGGATGCAGCCGTCGCCTCCGACGCGCCGGCCGACCGCCGGATCGCGGGCACGAGCGCCCTGCGCGAGACGCTCGGGTCGGACGTGCTCGTGCACTTCGCCGTCGACGGCGGGCGCCCGCTGTCGAGCGCGGTCCGCACGATCGCGCAGGACGCCGCGGACCCCGTCGAGGTCAAGACGGTCGACCGTGCGCTCGTCTTCATCGGCCGCTTCAGCCCGCGGAGCGCCGTTCAGATGCAGGAGCCGGTCGAGGTCGCGGTCCAGCCCGGCGCGATCCAGATGTTCGACCCGGCGGACGGGCGGTCGCTGCGCGGCGACGTGCGCGCGGGGAGCGCGGTCGCGTGACCGGCGTCGGCGCCACGTTCGAGAGCGTCAGCCCGGCGACCGGCGAGGTGCTCGGCGTACTCCCCGACGCCGGACGGGAGGACGCGCGGCGTGCCGTCGATGCGGCGGGCGCCGCCGCAGAGGGACTTGCGGCGCTGTCCGTGGTCGAGCGGGCGCGGCTCTGTCACGCGGTGGCCGACCGGATCGAAGCGCGGCGCGACGAGGTTGCGCGACTCCTCTCGCTCGAGCAGGGCAAGCCGCTCGCGGAGGCGACGGGCGAGGTCGGCTTCGCGGCCGACCTGTTCCGCAACGCGGCGGAGGACGTGAAGCGACTCGACACCGCGATCATCCCGTCGGTCGATCCGGCGAAGCGGATCCTGACCATCCGGCAGCCGCACGGCGTCGTCGCCGTGATCACGCCGTGGAACTACCCGGTCGGGATCCCGAGCCAGTACCTCTCGGCGTGCCTGGCCGTCGGCAACGCGGTCGTCTGGAAGCCCGCACCCACGACGTCGCTGGTGGCCGCCAAGCTCCTCGAGTGCCTGCTCGAGGCGGGCGTGCCCGACGGCGCCGTCAACCTCGTCTTCGGCGGCTCCGACGTCGGCGACGAGATCGTCTCGAGCCCGGGGACGCACGCCGTCGGTTTCACGGGCAGCCCCGGCGTCGGGCAGGCGATCGCGCGCGCCGCCGGCGCGAAGCCGGTGCTGCTCGAGCTGGGCGGCAACGGACCGACGATCATCCTCGACGACGCCGACCTCGAGCTCGCCGTCGCGGGCACGGCGTTCGGCTGCTTCTCGAACGCCGGCCAGATCTGCCAGTCGAGCGAACGGATCCTCGTCGCGGCGAAGGTCCACGACGGTGTCCTCGAGGGGCTGGCCGACAAGGCGCGTGCGATCCGCCTGGGGCACCCGCTCGACCCCGGGACGACGATGGGACCGCTGAACAACGAGGCCGTGGCGGCCAAGGTCGACGAGCATCTCGCCGACGCCGTCGCCCGGGGCGCGACGATCGTCGCCGGCGGCGGCCGCGCACCCGACTTCCCGACCCGGCTCTATTACCCGCCGAACGTCGTCGACGGCGTCTCGCTCGACTCGCTGCTCGCGACCGATGAGACGTTCGGGCCTGTCGCACCCGTGATCACAGTCGGCGACGTCGACGAGGCGATCGCGATCGCGAACGACAGCCTGTACGGCCTCTGCTGCTCCGTCTACACCGCCAGCCTGAGCCGCGCCTTCCACTGCGCCGAGCGCCTGCAGTGCGGCGTCGTCAACGTCAACGAGAGCGCTGCGTACTGGGACGGGCGCACGCCCTTCGGCGGCTATTCCGGCAAGTCGAGCGGCGTCGGCAGGCTCGGCGGCGAGGCGGTGATCACGACGATGACGCAGCTGAAGAGCATCGTGCTCCACGTCGGCGAGTCTGTGTAGTCGCGTCGCTCTCGGTCCCCCGGACGAGGGATACGGTTTCCACCTTTTGCGCCGGGTTACCGATGGTCAGCGTGCGGGGCACGCGCCGCGATGCGATCTTCGTGCGCCGAACAGCATGTCTTCTCGGATACCAGAAGCCGTTCGCGCTCGGTGATCTCGCGACGAAGGTCCGCGAGACCCTCGACGCGGCGTAGGGCTTCCGCGCCGCGTCCGGCTGCGCGTTGACTTCCAGCAACTACTGTCTGGGGATGAGCGGAGACCCGAGGAACGAGCCGCAGCGACTCCTCGTGGTCGAGGACGACACCGCCGTCGGACCGCTCATCGTCCACTACCTCGAGCACGCCGGCTACGACGTGTTCCTCGCCCGCGAAGCAGAAGCGGCGATCGCAGCAGCGCGCGAGCACGAGTACGACCTCGTGATCTCGGACCTGGTCGTCGCCGACGGGGACGGCCACGAGATCGTCGACGCGATCCGGGCACTCCAGCCGCGCATCAAGGTCCTCTTCATGTCGGGCTACGGCACTTCGCACGGCCTTACGCCGGACGACGCGCTCCTCGCGAAGCCGTTTCAGGCAAGG
>DASXTR010000287.1:0-3851 GCA_036505325.1 Gaiellaceae bacterium | reverse complement strand
CTGGAGCTTCGCGAGCAGGTGGCGCACGTGGCTCTTGACCGTCTCCTCGGAGAGGAAGAGCCGTACGCCGATCTCGCGGTTCACCAGGCCGTCCGAGATGAGCTGGAGGACTTCGATCTCCCGCGCCGTCGGCTCCTGCTCCAGTTCCTGGAGCGGAGCGGCAAACGGGATGACCTCCGCACCGCCGTTCCGGCGGGTGGCGACCGAGTCGAACCGCCGCGAATGCTCGCGGTAGCGGTTCAGGATCTCGTTACGCTGTGCAGCGTCCACGGCCCAGGTATCGGCCTGGCCCGGGTCACCCTTTAGCGGTACCGCTCCCCTCAATCGAGGGAATCGCCGACGATCCCGGCCGCCACGGCCGCCACCTCCGAGGGCAGGGCCGGGGGCTGTGAACAAACCGCCACGGCGAGCGACTTATCCACAAGGGCGGCCTCATGGTAGACGGAGTCGAGCTCGCCGGTCTTCACGCGGACGTCCCGGCCGGGCAGCAGGTAGGGCAGGAGCGAGTCGCGGGCGCAGGCGAGGGGCTCGAGCACCCGCTCCTCGTCGATCGCCGCGAGGCCGCGCGCCAGGTCGCGGGCGCAGGTGAGGTTTTCGGGGCCGGCCGCGATCATGAAACGCGCAATTTGCGTCCTTTGCGCGCCCAGCCGGCGGGCTTCCTCGTTCACGGCCTCGAACCCGAGTCGCTCCAGGAGGACGTTCGTGGCCGCGTTGTCCGAGACGGCCAGCATCAGCAGGGCGCAGTCACCGAGGGTCAGCGGCCCGGCCAGCCGGTCGGCGAGCGACCACGGCACCGCCGGCACCTCCACCCGCTCCATCACGTCGAGGCCCGAGCGCCAGAAGGCCGAGGCGACGAAGAGCTTGATCGTCGAGGCCGCGGGCACGACGACGTCGCCGCCCGACTCGCGGCCGTCCGACGCCGCCCAGGTGATCACAGGCGGACGATCTTGCGCCGCCGGGCCTGCAGCGAGGCCGGCTCGTCCTCCTCGACCACGCCGAGCCCGTCGTCGCGGCCGGTCGAGTGCAGGATCCGGCCGTCGCCGAGCCAGAACGCGATGTGGTCGGCGGCCCCGTCGGCGTCGCCGTAGGTGACGAGGTCGCCGGGACGGGCCTCGACGACCTCGCGGCCGGCGTCCTCCTGCTGGTCGGCGTCGCGCGGCACGATCCGCCCGAGCCGCCGGTAGGCCATGTGGACGAGGCCGGAGCAGTCGATCCCCTCGGCGCTCATCCCGCCCCAGAGGTAGGGCGAGCCGAGGAAGGAGCGCGCCTCCGCGACCGGATCGCCGTCGGCGGGCGGCGGCAGCTCGCCGGCGCCCTCCTCGAGCGCCTCCTCGCGGATCCAGCCCGGGTAGTCGTACCCGGTGAGGACGCGCGCCCAGCCGTCGCGGCGCTCCTCGACGCGCAGCGGCTCGCCGTGCAGCGCCTGCGTCACCTGCTCCGCGTCGTCGCGCGGCTCCGCGCGGATCGGCGCGATGTCGACGGCGCAACGCACGGCGCGAGTGTACGCACAGCGAACTCTTAGACCGTTCGCAGGCTCCTCTCATGTTCGCGGGCGACCGTGGTCTCCGTCCACGACGAAGGGAGACAGCATGAGGGCCAATCCGATCACGAAGTTCGCTGGGCTCGCGGCGATCGTCTTCGGGCTCGCGGCCGGCAGCTACGGCGTCGCGAGCGCCGCGAGCGGGTCAGGCACGACCACGACGACGACGACGTCCACGCCCGCGCAGTCGGCGGCCGCGCCCAACGCGCAGCAGCCGTGGGGCGGGCAGCGCAGCGACGAGACGCCCCTCACCGGCGACACGCTCGCCAAGGTGACGGCCGCCGCGCAGGCGAAGGTCAGCGGCGGCCCGATCGTCCGCGTCGAGACCGATGCCGACGGCCACGCCGCCTACGAGGCGCACATGACGAAGAGCGACGGCACCCCGGTGACCGTCTACGTCGACAAGAGCTTCGACGTCGTGAGCGTCGAGAGCCGCTGACCCGGCGGGCAAGGGGTCAGGTCGTCATTGGCGGCCTGTCCCCTCGCTTCCGGTTCCGCGGCGTGCATGTCATATTTGACACATGGCTCTGCCGCGCCTGCAGTTGGCGCTGCTCGTCGTCGCCGCCGTCGCGATCGCCTTCCTCAATCCGTGGCTTCTCCTCTTCGCGGCCGTCGGGTACGTCGGCGGCTGGGTCATCCGTGCGTTGCTTCATGCGCTCAGCCCGGCGCGAGCGCAGGTCCGAACGCTCGCGAGGATCATCGGGGTCGTTCTCGCGCCGATCGCATCAATCGTCGGCCTGGTACTGACGTTCGGGCCCGACCTGCGGCCGGGCGGAGACGGAGGACCACAGGCGCGCCGGACGTGGACAGCGCCGTATCGCGCGCAGCTCGTGTACGCGCACGGCGTCCTTCGCGTCCGAGAGCAGTTCAAACTGCCGTCACGGCTCCGCGTCAAGCCGGGATTCGTCGGCAGTGAAACGGCCCTGGCCGATTCCCGGTGGTCGAAGGTCAAGCTCGTCGACGGGCAGCTCGTCATCGAGCACAGGCGGCCGGAAATCGTGCCGCACATTCGGAAGTGGCCGCTGCGAACCTCCGTACACGTATCGCTGACGTCATACGAGCTCAACGGCGGCGACCTGATCGTGCCGGCCGAGGGCTCGACCGCCGACATCACCGGCCCGCGCGATCTCGTCGCGAGCACCGATCCGTCGACCACCGCCACGACCGAGCTGCCGGGGAATCTCGAGCGGCGGCGAATCACGCTCCTCGACAGCGGAAGCTTCGACGAGATCGACGCGATCACCTTTCAGGCCAACAGCGCGCTGGCCAGGAACCCGGTCGTGAGGCCGCTCCTCGGCGCGTCGCTCTGGACGCCGCTGCTCGGCATCACTGCGATCGCGACGGCGATCCTCAAGGACTGGCTGACGGATCGGATCAAGCGTCTCCTGCGCTTGAAGAAGCACGCGGCGCCGGACGCGCCCGCCCGGGCTCCCGCCTGACGACCGCCGGCCACGTCTACCCTGCGCGCGTGGCCGACCCGGTGATCGTCGTCGACTACGGAGGGTGAGGCGCGTCACCATCTCTATGTCGCCCGCCGAGGACAACGAGCCGCTGCGCGAGCAACTCGCTCTGCGCGACCACCTGCGCGCGCACCCGGAGGACGCGGCGCGGTACGAGGCGTTGAAGCGCGAGCTCGCCGAGCGCGAGGCGTACACCGAGGCGAAGACCGAGTTCATCCGCTCGATCCTCGAGCGGTTGCGTCGCTGAGGAAACCTGTGGCCGATCCCGGTCGCGGTGCTTCTCTTCGCTATGGGTGCGGCACAGCCGATATAGCATCGGGCTCGTGGTTCCACAGGCCCGATCGAAGAGACTCGGAGCCGACGCGGTACCAGGACGGCCGGCTGCCGGACTAGCCTCGCCCGATGCTGTTTGAGCCGGAAGCGCACGAGGCGTTCGCGGACGAACCGTGGAGCGCTGACAGGGCGCGGACGGCGATCGCCTCCATCGTTGCCGACGCGGAGAGCGCATTCGACGACGGTTGGCCGATGCATCCACAGGACGAGGACGACGAGGACGACGCGGGTGCGCGGTTGCGGACGGTGTACCTCGGAGGTGCGGGCGTCGTGGATGCGCTCCACCGCCTCGCGCGGCGGGGCCTCGTCGAGTTGCGACGTGACTATGTCCCCTATCTGGAGCGTTCGCTCGAAGCCAAGCCGGATTTTCCCGACGAGGACTCCGAGCGCAGCCTTTGGATGGGCGAGACGGGGATCCGGCTCGTGTTGCAGAGGCTCGCACCTTCGCAGGCCAATCTCGAGCGGCTGTCGGAGCTGATCGCGGCGAACGAGCGAGACGAACGTTGCGAATTGATGTG
>DASXTR010000286.1:0-6513 GCA_036505325.1 Gaiellaceae bacterium | reverse complement strand
GCGGCGCTTGCGCGCTCGAGCTTGAACGGGAAGGCCGAGACGACGAACCCCGTCGGACGCGGGAGCGCGTCGAGGTTCGCGAGCCGCTCGATCTGGCAGTACTCCTTGCGGCGGCCGAGCAGGTGCGACTCCCAGAACTGCGCGCGGCCGGCCCTGGCGTCCTCGATCATGACGTCGAACGGCCGGTCGAGTCCCCACGCGTCGATCCCGATCAGCTTGACGCCGCTGTCGACGAGGAACTCCGTCGCGTCGACTCTGAGCCCGGGATGACGGCTCTCGTACCCGGGCGCCTTGAGCTCGGTGCCGGTCCAGACGAGCACGATGTCGAGCGGCTCGAGCGTGTGCTCGATCCGTGCGAGCTCCGCCTCGACGTCGGCACGCGTGATCCCGGTGACGCGGGCGTGCCCGCGGAAGTCGAGGAGGACGCCGTCGCCGTAACACCACTCGAGCGGCACCTCGTCGATCGAGCGCGTGTGGGCACCGAGGGAAGGCCCATAGTGCAGCGGCGCGTCGACGTGCGTGCCGGAATGCGTCGAGAGCGTCACGACCTCGGCCGACAGGGCGACGCCGTCGGGCCAGTAGTCCGGCCCCAGTCCCCAATTCGCCGACTCGGCCGCCGTGAGCTCGGGGTCGAGGTACGTGATCTCGTGCTTGTTGAACTCGAACGCGGACGTGGCATTCGACAGGCAGTCCGAGAGGTCGTAGAACGTCCGCCCCATCACGCAACCTCGATACGCCGGCGCGCCGTCGGGACGGGCACGGGCTCGACGCCCGCGACGACGCGGTTCGAGATCGTCCCGATGCCCTCGACATTCATCGTCACGACGTCGCCGACCGAGAGCGGCGGCGGCTCCCGGCGGCCGGCGCGACCCCACAGCTCTCCGAGGCACCCGCCGCCGCAGGTCCCGGAGCCGAGGACGTCGCCGGCGCGGACCAACGTGCCGCGCGACGCGTACGCCGCGAGCTCCTCGAACGACCACGCCATGCTCGCGAGCGTGTCGCCGCCGAGGCGCTCGCCGTTCACGAGCACCTCCAGCTCGAGGTCGAGGCGGTCGCCGCGCCGGTAGGGCTCGAGCTCGTCGGACGTGACGAGCCACGGCCCGAGCGTGATTGCGGAGTCCTTCCCCTTCGCCGGCCCGAGGCCGACCTGCATCTCGGCGAACTGGAGGTCGCGGGCCGACCAGTCGTTGAAGATCGTGTAGCCGAGGATGTGGTCGCGCGCGTCTTCGGGCGTGAGGTCGCGGCCGTCGCGGCCGATGACGGCGGCGACCTCGAGCTCGTAGTCGAACACGCTGCACCCGGGAGGAATCGCCACGTCGTCGTGCGCGCCGACGAGCGAGTGCGGGTTCGAGAAGTAGAACGTGGGCGCCGCGTACCACTGCGGGTGCACGTCCCGCGGCGGGTCGTGCAGCTTCACCATCCCCTCGACGTGCTGCTCGAACGTGAGGAAGTCGCGGATCGACGGCGGCTCGACAGGGGGCAGCAGGCGCACCGCTGCGAGCGCGAGCGTCTCTCCCGTCTCGTGGACGCGCACGAGCTCGCCTTCGACGAGCGCCTCGCGAACGCCGCCGGCCGTCTCGACGCGCGCGATCCTCATACGGGAGCGGCCGTGACGTGGACCGACTTCATCGTCAGCCCGACGAAATCGGCCTCCGGCGGCGGCGTGTGCTCGATCTCCCAGATCCCGATCTGGCGCGAGATCTCCCAGATCTCCCGGCAGCGCGGATAGCGCCGCTCGGCGTAGCGCTCGAGCGCGGCGTCCAGGTCGCCGCTCGTCACTTCCTCCGCGAGCACGATCGCGTCCTCGATCGCCATCGCGCCGCCCTGCCCGACATGCGGCGACGTCGCGTGCGCGGCGTCGCCGACGAGGACGACCCGGCCGCGGTGCCACGGCTTCGGCACGAGCAGCGACTCCACCGGCCGGACGACGACCTTCGCCGGGTCGGTGATGTAGCGGTCACGCACCTCGGCGACCGGGCCGCCGAACTCCGCCAGGCGCTCGCGGAAGACCTCCGCGAGCCGCTCGTCGGGCACCTTCACCCGGTCGGCAGGCACGGCCTCGATGTAGAGGATGTACATGAGGTCCGGCGCGAGCGGCACGAAACCCGCCTTGCCGTTCGCGCCGACGAACATGTCGAGCGTGTCGAGCCCCTCGGGCCGCGGCACGTTGTACCGCCACACGATCTGACCGGTGTACTGCGGCTCGGGCGCCCTCGGGAAGACGAGGCTGCGGACGTGCGAATGGATGCCGTCGGCGCCGACGACGAGGTCGTACTCGCCGTCTCCTCCGTCGGAGAACGCAACGCGGCCGTCCTCGCCGACGCTGTCGACGGTGAGCCCGAGGCGGATGTTTGCCCCGGATCTCTTGACGGCGTCCTGGAAGATCGCGTGCAGCCGTGGCCGCGTGATGCCGTTCATCGGCGGGTACTTCGGCCCGAGCAGGTCGAGCGCCGGCACCTCGCCGAGCTGGTTCCCGTCCTTGTCGTGGAACCGGGAGCCTTTCATCGCGAACCCCTGCGCCACCGCCTGCTCGGCGAGCCCGAGCGCGTCGAGCGCGCGGATCGCGTTCGCCGGCTGGATGATCCCGACGCCGTAGACGTCCCACTTCGGGTTGATCTCGACGACGTCGACGTCGACGTCGCGCTGACGGAGCGCGATCGCGGTCGAGAGCCCGCCGATGCCGCCGCCGACGACGAGGACGCGCATCAGGTGAACAGCCCCGTGCCGGCCTTCGCCTGCTCGGCTTCGGGCGGTGCGAACTCGACCGGCGGGAAGGACTCGAACATCGAGTGCGGCAGCGCGTTGTTCTTGTAGAAGACGTTCGAGCCCTGCTGCGGCTCGAAGCGGACCGTCTCGAAGTCCGGCTCGTAGTTGCGGTAGCCGCCGGTGTTGAGCTCGATCCGTACGCCGCCGGGCTCGCGGAAGTACAGGTAGTCCTGCTCGCCCATGCCGTGCTTTCCGGGGCCGAACTCGATCGCGACGTCCTGGTTCAGGAGGACGTCGGCGGCGCGCAGGAGCTCCTGGTGCGAATCGACCCAGTACGCGAGGTGGTTGATCCGCCCGGGCACCGGCGAAGGGTCCCACACGAGGCCCATGTCGTGCGCACGCTCGCAGACCGTCGTCATCGCGAATACGACCCAGTCCGGCCGGTCGGGGATGACGGTGTACTCCATGAAGCGGTGGCCGAGCGTGTCGCGGTACCACTCCGCGTCCGCGCCGGGATCCGCCGTCGCCACGGTGACGTGGTCGATGTTCCGGGCGGCGATCCCGCGCGGCACGAAGCGCTGGGGCCGGTTCGGGAACGGCGACTTCATCCCCGCCGGCGGCGTGTAGCGCTCGACCTCCCAGAAGAGCTCGTGCACGTGGCCCCCGGGCCCCCGGTAGCGGTAGGTGGCGCCCTGACCGGGCGCGCCGTCGCTCCAGTCCTCGCCGGCGCCGGCCGCTTCGACGCGCTCGACGGCCTTCTGCAGCTCGTCGGGCCCCTGCGCGCGCCACGCGATATGGCCGAGCCCGGGCTGGTCGGCCTCGGTGAGCTGGAGCGAGTGGTGGAAGCGCTCGCCCCACCCGCGGAGGTAGACCGACTGACCCTCACGCCCCGACTCCTCCAGCCCGAGCACGTCGGTGTAGAACCGGAGCGACTCGTCCGGCGTCGGTGTCAGCACCTCGACGTGCGCGAGCTGCGAGAGCAGGCGTTCGGGCATGCAGGCCTCCTTCGTCTGATTAGAATCCGTGTTCGGATTCGGAATTTATACAGCGCGCCGCCTCGTTCGTCAACACGATTCGGCGACCGGCCCTACGTCGCCGGGACGGCGGCGTGCTCGGCGACGAGCCGGCGGAGCATCGCCTGCTGGCGCCGGACCATGTCCGACGCGCGATACAGGTCGCGCGGGCCCTCGTACTCGCTCGAGAGCGAGCCCCGATAGCCCCCGTCGACGAGCGCCTTCACGACCGCGTCGTACGGGATGTGCGGATCCGTCAGCTCGTCGGTCATGTCCCAGAACTTCGCGTGCACGTGAAACACGTACGGCATGACGTCGGCGAGGTCCGCCGGATCCTCGTTCATCGGCTTCGTCATCTCGCGCGCGACCTGCGCTGCGAGCTCGGGGTCAGGGTCGCCGAAGATGTACCGCGAGTCGCTGTGCGTCCCCGTTCGCTCCGCGTTCTGGAAGATCCCGGTGTCGATCAGGAGCCCGAAGTGCTCCGTCTGGCGCGCAAGGTCGAGGTAGTCGTCGACGATCTTCGACCGGAGCGGCGTGGGCGCGTGGATCTCCGGGGCGATCCTGATGCCGGTCTGCTCCGCCTTCGGGAGCACGCGCTCGACCGCCTCGCGCCAGACCGGGTCCGGGATCAGGTCGAGCGAGACGACGCCGAGCTTCGGCCGGACGATCGTGAACCCGAGGCGGTGCGCGAGCTCGAGGTCGCGCACGAGGATCGGCACCGCCTCGTCGACCGTGAGCGTCCGGTCCTTGCGCAGCCGCGTGTCGAGCCAGCTCGAGTAGCAGGTCGGCGTGAGCCCGTACCGCGCGAGCAGGCCGTGCCACTCGTCCACCCATGCCGCAGACGGATTGGGGTAGCCCGGAATGTGCGTGTCGGCGAGGATCTCGACGCCGGTCGCGCCCATGTCGGCGACGTCGGCGAGGCAGTCCTCGAGCGTCATCGTGACGAGGAAATCCCCGCCGTAGCTGTAGAGCGAGACACCGAAGGTCATCGAACGAGCACCAGCTTCCTGTTGGAGATGTTCGTGGTCGGCTGCATCTCGACCGGGATGTACGACCAGCGCCAGGTGATCGCGACCTCGATCTCGTGCAGACCCGGCTCGAGCCCGCCGGGCTTTTCCACCGTCAGAGTCGCGGGCTCCTCGAACGGCCAGCGCGCGTCGGTGCTCTCGGCGAGCTCCGGGGCGGTGAACGTCCGCCCGCCGAGCGTCCACCTGACGCTGTCGGAGCCGAACGTCTCGCCGTCGACGGTGACCTCGGCGCCCTCGAGCAGGGAGGCCCAGATGCCGCGGTAGTACGGACAGCGGACGGCGACCTGGAAGCCGTCGCCGACGTTCTTGAACCCCTTCGTCTGGATCACGTGCGATTCGAGCATGCGTCTCCTCTCGAGACAACGAGGTCGTGGTCGGCAACCTTCACGCGCCGCGCGATCACGTGGGACGTCTTCCCGCGGTCGAGCGCGGTGATCAGCGGGACGTCCGGCGGGACGCGCGCGGCCGCACGCTCGAGCGTCCGCACCGCCTGTGCGTGCAGCTCCTCGGGCGTCACCCTCGGGGCGCAGTACGGGCCGGAGCAAAACCACAGCACCGGCTTCGGGACGACCACGACGAGCGTGAGATACCCGCCCGACTCGGCCGCGACGTCGATCGCGCGCTCCAGCACGGCGTCGTCGGACGGACGGCACTCGAGCACGACGAGGACGCGACGCGCGGTCATCCGCGGGCCGGCACTCCCACGCCCGCCTCCTCGAGCACGGCGACCATCGCGTCCGCACAGCGGCGCACGACGCTGGCAGGAGGGAGCGCGGAGTCGTGCATGTACTCGTTGTCGTAGGTGCCCGTGTAGCCGGTCGCCTCGATCGCGCGCACGATCTCCACGAGCGGGAGCTCGCCCTCCCCGGGCAGCCGGTTCGCGCGGTCGTCGCCCTCGACCGCGTCGTTCAAGTGGACGCCGAAGATCCGCGCGCCGGCGCGCTCGACGTCCTCGAGCAGCGTGCCGGTCCGCCAGAGGTGGAAGGTGTCGGGATAGACGCCGAGGTTAGGGTGGTCGACGAGCTCGGCCAGGTCGAGCGCTTCTCCGAGCGTGTTCAGGTAGTCGCTCTGCCACGCGATGATCGGCTCGAGCGCAAGCCGGACGGCGGGCTTCGAGGCGCGCTCGAAGACCTCGGTCAGTGCCCGGGCTGCGTAGTCGCGCGTGTCGTCGTACGAGCGGCCGTTGCGGCGTCCGGGTGCGATGACGACACAGCTGGCGTCGAGTGCGTCCGCGACGTCCATCGCATGCAGCGTGTGCTCGATCCGGTCGGCGCGCTCGGGTTCCGTGTAGAAGCCACTGAGGACGAGGTGCGAGACCTGCAGGCCGCCCGCGCGCACGGCCTCGGAGGCCGCTTCGACGACGGACGGCGGGATCGTCGCTTCGGGGATCCAGAAGCCGTCGATACGCGGCCGCTCGAGCTTGTGGAGCCAGATGCCGATGGCGGCGAAGCCGGCCTCGCCGTAGCCACGCGCGTCCTCTGCGAGCGTCCACGTCGGTGTGGCGATCTCGCTCAGGCCGCAGCGCCGGAGAACCGCTTCCCGCGTCACGTCGTCGACCCTGCGGGCTGCTGGGCGAGGAGAGCTCGATAGAGCTCCTGGTGACGGCGGACCATCTCGAAGCCGTCTGCGTCGTCCATATCCGCCCAGGCGTGCGCCTCCCACTCGCTCGACACGAACCCTTCGTAGTTGCCTTCCTGGAGGACGTCGAACAGCTCGCGGTGCGGCACGGACGCGTCGCTGCCGTCGGCCTCGAGCTCGTAGAACTT
>DASXTR010000285.1:0-3025 GCA_036505325.1 Gaiellaceae bacterium | reverse complement strand
GAGGACGTTCCGGTTCTTCGCCAGCCGCTCGATCTCCTCCGCCTGGAGGTCGGTGGTGTGCTGCCCGAGACGGCGGCCGAGGTCGAGCTCCCGGGCTACGACTGCGCAGCTCGCGCGCGAGACGACGTGCGAACGCACCTTCGCAAGGCGGCCCTCCGAGAAGTCGGGATACCGGGCGTAGAGCTCGTGCGCGATCGCGAGCTCGAGCACGCTGTCGCCGAGGAACTCGAGCCGCTCGTAGGACTCCGTCCGGTCCAGGGCCCACGACGCGTGGGTGAACGCGGTCGCCGCCCGGTCCGGCGGGAGCGCGTCGATCAGCGGTGCGAGCTCGCGGTGGCGCGTGCCGCTACTGGTGCGACGATACGTAGTCGACGGCCTGGCCGACGGTTGTGATCTTCTGAGCGTCCTCGTCCGAGATCTTGATCCCGAACTGGTCCTCGAGCTCCATGATCAGCTCGACGAGGTCGAGCGAGTCGGCGTCGAGATCCTCCTGGAACGACGCTTCCTCGGTGATCTCGCTCTCCTCGACGCCGAGCTGCTCGGTCAGGACTTCCTTGACCCGCTCGAAGACCTCTTCACGCGACGCTGCCATGGCACCTCTTGATTTAGGGGGGACGAAAAGCGCGCCGATCATACACTCACGCGTTGCGGGAGCCTCTCCGCGAGGCGCTCGACAACGCGGTGCTCGACACCCCTTGCCGCCAGGCGGATCGCGTTGGCGACGGCCCGGCGGCCCGAGTTGCCGTGGGCGATCACGGCGAGGCCCTTCAGGCCGAGCAGGTAGGCGCCGCCGTAGGTGTCGGGATCGAGCTTCGTGCGGAGCCGCCGCGCGGCAGGGCGGATCAGCAGGCCGCCGAGCTTCCCCTGGGGCGTGGCGGTGATCTCCTCGCGCAGGGCGTCCAGGAGCTCCTTGATCGTCCCCTCCAGCAGCTTGAGCGCGATGTTCCCGGTGAAGCCGTCGGTGACCACGACGTCGGCCGCTCCCTTCAGCAGGTCGCGGCTCTCGGCGTTGCCGGCGAAGTGCAGGTTGTCGGCCGCGCGCAGGAGCGCGTGGGCCTCCAGCGTGAGCTGATTGCCCTTCTCGTCCTCCTCGCCGATCGTGAGCAGGCGCACCTCGGGGTCGGCGATGTCGAGGATCTCGCGGCTGAAGATCGCGCCCATGTAGGCGAACTGCAGGAGGTGCTCCGCCTTCGCGTCGGCGTTCGCCCCTGCGTCGATGAGCACCGACGGGCCGCGGCGGGCGGGCAGCACGACGGCGATCGCCGGGCGCATCACGCCCGGGAGCCTGCGCAGGTGCAGCAGGCCCGCCGCGAGCATCGCGCCGGTGTTGCCGGCTGAGAGAACCGCGTCGGCGTCGCCGGCGCCGACCGCGCGGACGGCCGCGACGAGGCTCGAGTCGGGCTTCGCGCGCACGGCCTCGGCGGGCTTGTCGGCCATCTCGATCGTCTGGGTCGTCTCGACGAGCGGCAGGCCCTGCGTCTCGAGGCCCGCGGGGCCGTAGAGGACGACGCCGATGCCCTCGCGCTTCGCTTCGAGCGCGCCAGCAATCACCTCGTCCGGGGCTCTGTCCCCTCCCAGCGCGTCGACCGCGACCCTCGCGCCCCTGGCCGGCGTCCCGCTCACGCCGGGCTAAGCCCTGCTTCGCGGGCCACCTCGCGCCGCTGACCGCGCGGTGCTCTCCGGGGCCGTGCTACTTGCACTGTCCCCTCCGGCCCCGCGCACCCAGCGACGCGCCAGGAACACGAGGGCAAGCGCGCGCCACGCTACGGCGCCTGGAGCTTGAGCGGCTCGACCTCGCGGCCCTTGTAGGTGCCGCAGGTCGGGCAGACGCGGTGCGGGCGCTTCGGCGAGCCGCACTGCGGGCAGGCGTTGAGGCGCGGGGCCTCGATCTTGTGGGTCGCCCGCCGCTTGTCGCGACGCGATTTGGAGGTCTTCCTCTTCGGGACAGCCATGAGCGGCGGCCAGTCTAGCGCCAATCGGCGCCCAGGTCGTCGCGATCGGCGTGGGTCAGCACGCGGACGGGGCCTCCGCCGACGGCGACGACCGCAAGATGCCAGGGCGGGTGAACGCGCTCGAGCGAGAACAGGACCCGCCGCCCGTCGGGTGAGAACGTCGCGGCCCACGCGCGCTCGCTCTGGGTGGTGAGCGTGCGGCGCCGGGGGCCGTCGACGTCCCCCACGACGACGACGTAGAGCGAGTCAGGAGCCGTTGTGACGACGTTCTCGTAGTAGTCGACGTACGCGCGGAGCCAGACGACCCGCCGTCCGTCGGGCGAGAAACGCGGGCGGATGTTGTTGAACCACGACGAGGTCAGCCTGCGCTTGCCGCCGCCGTCGCGATTCATGACGAAGATCTGGGTGGAGCATCCCGGGAGCGTCCGCACCGCGCACCAGCGCTGGCTCGTGTAGGCGATGCGGCGCCCGTCGGGCGACCACGTCGGCGTCGCGTCGACGCCCCGTCCGTGCGTGAGCCGGCGCGGGTGGCTCCCGTCGGCGCCGGCGACGTAGACGTCGACGTTGGGACCGGCCGAGGCATACGCGATCGACTCGCCGTCCGGCGACCACGCCGGCTGCAGCGCGTTGCGGACGAGCAGCTTCCGGCCGCGGCCGTCGGCGCCGACGGCGAAGACGTCGCCGTTGTATTCGAACGCGATGCGCTTCCCATCGGCCGACCAGACCGGATTCGTGCCGTAGTGGGCAAGCGACCGGGCGCCGCCGCGGTCGCTGACGAACAGCACCGCGCCGCGCGTGAACACGATCGCGGGCCCCGTCGCGACCGGCGCCAGCGCAAGTGCGGTGACGGCGAGCAGCCGGGTCATGCCAGGTGCGCGGCTGAGTTCATCCCTGCCCCGACCGCGCCTTAGGGATGCTCGACCCGAGGAGACCCGGCGCCCACGCCGCCGTCTGCAGCACCGACTCGCTGCGGTCGCGCACGACGGCGCGGCCGTGCGTCCCGTCGGCGTCGACGACGTAGATACCGCTGGTGCCGCGGGTGTGCAGGATCTTCGTCCCGTCGGGCGACCAGC
>DASXTR010000284.1:0-15119 GCA_036505325.1 Gaiellaceae bacterium | reverse complement strand
CATCGGGAAGCTGATCCCGGCCGCCACCGGCCTCAAGCGTTACCGGCAGATCGACATCGCGCCCAGCGAGCCGGTCGCCCGCGAGGCCTACGAGCGCGACACGCTCCTGCAGGCGCTCGAGGAGATCGGCCAGGACGGCGGGTCGCTCGACTTCGGCAACCTCGATCTCTCCTTCGGCGGCGAGCCCGGCTCCGACCGGCCGACGACGCACGAGGCCGGGGAGGCCGAGGAGATCCCGGAGGTCGACTCCCCGCTCGACGACTAGGGCGTCTCGAGCTGCACTGACTCAGCGAGGCCGGGCGAGAGCCCGGCCTCGCGTGTCTTCGCCGCCCCGTTCGGCACAGCGCCGCGTGGCAGCCCGCCGAGATCGGTGAGGAGCGTCCCGCGTTCCTCCTCCCTCCTGCCTGGGGCGGAAGGTCTCGCTCGGGCCGTTCGACTTGTGACAAGCGCCGCGTTGGCGCCGCGCGCCGGACTCCGGTACGCGAGGTCGACGGACCATTCGGCGACGTTGACGCCCGGCGACTGGGCGGCCGTCGTGACGCCTCCGGTCGGCGTCGCGATCGTCCCTAACGAAGCGATGGGCGCCGAATGATCCGCGCTCCGCATCTCCGTCACGTGCGGTTGCTACAACGTTCGGCTGTGAAGAGGCTCCTCGTCCTCTGCGTCGGCCTGCTCGCGCTCGCGGGCGGCGCGACGGCACAGCGCGCGCCCGCGGGGGCTGCGCAGTGGCCGTGCGGGCTGCCCGACCGGCAGCCGCTCTGGGTCGACTTCGCCGACGGGTCGGTGCCGTTCTGGTCGACCGTGTTCGCGAAGCAGGGCGTGATCGCGGCCGCGTCGAACCTGATCGTCCCACCGCAGCTGCGCGCCGGCGGCGCGAAGACGATCTACTTCGACCTCAACTTCCACGTGCGGATGGGGACGCCGTCCAATCCCGCTGATCCTGCGGCGATCCAAGGGATCGCGGACAGGCAGTTCGACGCCGCGGGGACGTCGTCGGCCTGTGCGACGCCGGTGATGGCGCTGAACGAGCTCGCCGGCGGGCAGACGCCGTCGCCGTGGACGCCGACGATCGAGCGCTATCGCGGCAACGTGCTCGCCTACATCCAGCGCCTCGCCGAGCGCGGCGCGCGACCGGCGCTCCTCGTCGCCAACCGTCCGTTCACGGGTGACCCCACGGCGGACGACTGGTGGCGGGCGGTCGCGCAGTCGTCCGACATCGTGCTCGAGGTCTACTTCGGCGGCCCGTCGCTCTCCAAGCAGGGACCCGAGAAGGCGAGCCTGCGCCTCCGCTCGACGCTGCGCGCGCGGATCGCCGATCTCACGGCGATCGGCGTCCCGTCCTCACGGATCGGGGTCATGCTGACGTTCAGCTCGACGCCCGGCGCAGGCGGGCGCGAGCGGCTTCAGCCGCTCTCGAAGTGGCTGGACGTCGTGAAGTGGGAGGCGCTCGCCGCGAAGCAGGTCGCGGCCGACACCGGGATCGGAAGCGTCTGGTCGTGGGGCTGGGGCACGTGGAACGTCGCCGGCAACGACCCGGACAAGCCGATCGCCGCCTGCGTGTGGCTGTGGGCGCGGGACCGCTCGCTCTGCGACGCGCCCGCGGTGGCGGACGGCCGTGGCTTCGATCCGTCGCTCGCGGTGACCAGGACGCTTCCGGCCGGCGCGCTGTGCGTGCTCGACGACGCGACGCTGTGGGCGAGCTCGGTCGCAGGACTGCAGCGGATCACGGGCGATCGGGACATCGCCTACAGCGCAGCGCTGCAGCGGCTCGTGCTCGACGAGGCGGCCGGCGCCTCCGCGCACGACGTGCTCGCCGCGGAGCGGGATGTCGTCGCCGACCGCTTCCGCGGCAGCCGAACGCTTTACCTCTCCGCGTTGCGGAAGGCCGGAGCGACGCCCACGTCGGGCCGAGCAGTCCTCGCGGACGAGTTGCGGCGGAAGGCGGTCGTCTCGCGGCTGCGCGTCCCCGCCCCGAGCACGCGCCAGATCGAGGCCTACTACCAGACCTACGCGGACGCGCCCGCACGCTTCGTGCGCGCGTCGCGCGCGCTCGACTGGCTCGGGAATCGGAAGAGCGGCCTCGCGCTCTCGACGACGGCGCCCGGACGCGTCTTCCGGCTCCGGGACGGCGGCCACGCGATGTTCGGCGGCGTGAAGGTGACCGCGATCGGCGACGCGGCTCCGCTCGGGGCGTTCCCGCTCACGGCGGCGGTGCCGTCGATTCGCGTCGCGCTCGCGGCGCACGCGCGCGAGGACGGATTCCGAACGTGGTCGTCGCAGAGGCAGAACCAGGCGCTCAACCGCCTCGAGTGCGCGAAGGACGACCTGCCGCAGCCGGCTCCGGTCGACCTGACCGACTGGCTGCCGTTCCTCTCGCTGGACTGAGCTATACCCGGCGTGAACCGCCGCTGAAGCGCGCGTGCCGACGATGGGGCCGTGCGTGTCGCCGTCGCAGTCGCCGCGATCGTCGCAGCCGTTCTCGGCCTCGCGTACGGCCGGCCCGCGCAACACACTCAGCCGTTGCCCAAATGGACAACGGACGCGCATGATCGTCCCCAGCGTGGCGGCCGACCGCCGCAGTTCGTCGTCGTGTCGTTCGACGGCGCCGGCGGCGCGCGTATGTGGACCTACTGGCGCGCGGTCGCCCGGCGCGCGCACGCGCACTTCACGTTCTTCGTCAGCGGCGTCTACCTCGTCGACTGGGCGCACCGCGACCGCTACCGACCGCCGCGGCGCGACGCCGGCCAGTCGGGGATCGGGTTCGCGCAGGAAGACGGCGACCTCACGGTTGCCCGCACCGCGGCGCAGGTCGCTTTGGGTTACCGCGAGGGCCACGAGATCGGCACGCACTACAACGGCCACTTCTGCGGGCCCGGCGGCGTCGCGGACTGGACGGCCGCCGACTGGAGCGCCGAGCTCGACCAGTTCGGCGCGCTGCTCTCGGCACAGCGCCTCCCGTTCGACCGCGCCGAGGTGATCGGCGGCCGCACGCCGTGTCTCGAGGGCAGGCTCCACGCCCTCTACCCGGTCCTCGCGCGGCGCGGTTTCCGGTACGACGCGAGCCGCACCGCACCGCTTGGCGAGTGGCCGCGCCGCATCGGCGGCATCTGGAGCGTCCCGCTGCTCGAGCTGCCGCTGCGCGGCCACACGTATCGCGTTCTCTCGATGGACTACAACTTCTATGCCAACGGCCTCGGCGAGCAGGAGACCTACGACGCGCTCTGGAACGCCTTCCGGACGAGCTACCGGGGCAACCGCGCGCCCTTCTCGGTGGCGAACCACTTCGAGACGTGGAACCGCTGGGCGTACGACCATGCGCTGACACGGCTCGTCGAGCGCGCGTGCCGGCTCCCCGACGTCCGCTGCACGACCATCCGCGACCTCGTCGACTGGCTGGATCTATACCGGCGCTGAACCGAACCTGAACCGGACCCGGGGAGGCTCGCGCCGTGGCACGCCCGCCGCGCACGATCCCCGTCCCCGAGCTCTTCCTCGGCCTGCTCTCGATCGGCCTCGCGTTCGTCGTCGTGGCTCACATCTTCGCGAACGTCATCCACGACGTCCGCCACACGAACGACACGATCAGCATCACGGGCTCGGCGCGGAAGCCGATCAGCTCGAACCTCGTCCGCTGGCACCTGTCGGTGAGCGGGGAGGCGTCGCGGCCGGCGGCCGCCGCGCGCCTGCAGCGCCGCCGCTCGGCCGCGGTCGTCGCCTTCCTCCGCCATGCCGGTGTCCCGGCGAAGGCGATCACGCCGGCCGTCGTGCAGAGCGAGCAGGTCGTGATCCAGCTCTCGAAGAAGCGCCGCCGCGTCACCTATCGCGTCTCCCAGGGGCTCGAGATCAGCACGCGCGACATCGACGTCGTCGAGGAGGTCGCCCCGCACCTCGGCGAGCTGCTCGAGCGCGGGATCGACGCCTCCGCACAACCGCTCGAGTACCTCTCCACGGAGCTCACGGAGGCGAAGCTCGGCGCCCTCGAGGCGGCCACGGCCGAGGCGCACCACCGCGCCGAGATCCTCGTGAGGGGCCTCGGCGGCAAGCTCGGCCGCATGCGCTCCAGCTCGCTGGGCGTCTATCAGATCACCCCGCGCGACTCGACGGATGTGAGCGACTACGGCATCAACGACACCTCCAGCCGCGAGAAGGACGTCACCGCGGTCGTCACCGCAACGTTCACGGTCGAGCGGTAATGGCGCTACAACTCGTGCCGATGGCGCTCGATCGGCGCATCGGAACCGAGGTCGCCGGTTACCGGATCCTCGAGCCGCTCGGACGCGGCGGGACGAGCGTCGTCTACCGCGCCGAACACGTGCGGTTGGGCCGGGCGGCGGCGCTGAAGCTCCTGACGGCGGCGCTCGGCGAGGCCGACTTCCGCGAGCGCTTCCTGCGCGAGTCGAAGCTCGCGGCCTCGCTCGACCACCCCGGGATCGTCCCGGTCTACGACGCGGGCGAGGAGAACGGCCTGCTGTACATCGCGATGGCGTGCGTCGACGGCAGCGACCTGAAGACGCTGCTCGTGCGCGAGGGCCGACTGCCGCTGCGGCGCGCGCTGCGAGTCGTCGGCCAGATCGCGTCGGCGCTCGACGCAGCACACGCGCGCGGGCTCGTCCACCGCGACGTCAAGCCGGCGAACATCCTCGTAGGCCCCGACGACCGCGCGTACCTGTCGGACTTCGGCGTCGTGAAGGAGCTCGCGTCGAACGGCACGACGCGCACCGGGAGCTTCGTCGGCACGATCGAATACTCGGCGCCGGAGCAGATCGAAGGCGGCGAGGTCGACGCGCGCACGGACGTGTACGCGCTCGCATGCGTGCTCTACGAGTGCCTCGTCGGCACGTCGCCGTTCCACCGCTCGTCGGACGTCGCGACGCTGAACGCACACCTGCACGCGCCGCCGCCGAAGCTGACGAAGGCGTCGCCCGAGCTGCCGGCCGCGCTCGAGCCGGTGCTCGCGAAGGCGCTCTCGAAGTCGCCGCTCGACCGCTACGCAAGCTGCGGCGAGCTCGTCGCCGAGGCGCGCGCGGCGGCGTCGGAGCGTCGCGTCTCGCGCGGGCGCCTGCTGGTTTCGCTCGCGCTGCTCGTTCTCGCGGCGGTGCTCGGCGCTGCCGCGGCGGCCGTCGTCACCCTCCTCGCGTCGGGCGGGGCGACGACGCGGATACGGACCGTGACCGTCGTCGCCCAGCCGCCTCCTCCGCCCGTCTCGCTCGACGAACTGCTCCTGAAGAGCACCGACGGGCGGACGCTCAACGACGCAGCGTTCTACCTCATGGGCGCCGACGAGTACGCGCGCGCGCTGCCGTTCGCCCGGAAGGCGGTGCGCTTCACGACGCGGGGCAGCGTCACGCGCGGGTACGCCACGTTCAACCTCGGCTTCTCGCTGTTCAAGACGGGGCGCTGCGACGAGGCGCTGCACTACCTGCAGCGCGCGCTGAAGATCGAGGCGGAGGAACAGTGGCGCCACATCCGCCCGTGGATCAAGCAGGCGAAGCTGTGCGCGCAGCGTGGAGCATCCGGGCCAGCGCCGTCGCCGTAGTCGGGCGCGCGGCCGGCTCCTTCGCGAGCGCCGACCGCAGGGCGTCCGCGACCTCCGGCGACAGCTCCGGCCGCAGCGCACACACGTCGGGCGCGGGCTCGACGAGATGCGCGAACCCGATCTGCGCGTCGCCGCGGCCCGCGAACGGCGGCTCCCCGGCGAGGCACTCGTAGAGCACGCAGCCGAGCGCGTAGACGTCGCTCGCGGGTGTGGCCACGGCACCCTCGATCAGCTCCGGAGCGAGGTAGTGCGGCGTGCCGACGAGCTGGCCGTCGCGCGTCAGCTGCGTCGAGTCCGCTCCGCGCGCGAGGCCGAAGTCCGCGAGCGCGGCGGTTCCGTCGCCGTCGAGGAGGACGTTCGACGGCTTCACGTCGCGGTGGACGATGCCACAGGCGTGCAGCGCGTCGAGGCCCTTCGCGAGCTGCGCCGCCAGGTCCACGGTGTCGTCGACCGAGAGCCGCCGCACGGCGCGCAGCCGGCCGGCGAGCGACCCGCCGCGGTAGAGCGGCATGACGAGGTAGCCGTCGCCGACCTCGAGAATCGGCACGAGGTGACGAGATTCGGTCGCGGCGGCGAGCCGCGCCTCGCGCGCGAACCGCTTCTGCGCGACGGCGTCGGTCGCGCGCAGGAGCTTGACCGCGACCTCCGCCTCGCCGTCGGTGGCGCGGTAGACGACGCCCGTCGCGCCCTCGCCGAGCTGGTCGCCGAGTGAGTAGCGCACGCTGCGATTATGCGCGCCCTGTGAGGGAGTTCCGCCTGCTGGGCCCGTTCGAGGTCGCCGTGGACGGCGAGCCGGTCGCGATCGCCGGCGAAAAGCCACGCGCCCTGCTGGCACGGCTGCTCCTCGATGCGGGCCGGGTCGTGTCCGCCGACACGCTCGTCGACGGGCTCTGGGGCGACCGCCCTCCGGCGAGCGCCCGCAAAGTGACGCAGGTCTACGTCTCACAGCTGCGCAAGGCGCTCGGCGCGGACGCGATCGAGACGCGGCCGCCGGGCTACGTCCTCCGCGCCCGGCCGGACGAGGTCGATCTCGGCCGCTTCGAGGCGCTCGCCGAGGAGGCGCGCGAGGCCCCCGACCCGGCGCGGCGCGCCGACCTGCTGCGGCGCGCGCTCGGGCTCTGGCGCGGAGCGGCGCTCGAGGAGTTCCGGCACGAGCCGTTCGCGCGCGCCGCCTCGCAGCGGTTCGCCGAGCTGCGGCTCGCGGCGCTCGGGCGTCGGATCGACGCGGAGCTCGAGCTCGGCCGGCACGAGGAGCTCGTCGACGAGCTCGCTGCGCTGGTGGACGAGGAACCGCTGCGCGAGGGCCCGAGGCGGCAGCTGATGCTGGCGCTGTACCGCGCCGGCCGCCAGGCCGACGCGCTGGCCGCGTACCGGGAGGGGCGTCACCTGCTCGTCGAGCAGCTCGGGATCGAGCCGAGCCCGGCGCTGCAGGAGCTCGAGCGCGCGATCCTCGGCCACGACGCGGCGCTCGACGATCCGGCCGCTCGCCCGTCGCCGCGCGGCTCGGTCGTCTGCGTCGGTGCGCACCTCGCCGGCCTCCTCGCGCCGCTCGGCCGGGATCTCGTCGTCGTCGAGTTGGCGACGGACGCGGCCGACCTCGGCGAACGGTCTGTGCGCCTGCGCTCGACCGAGGGCGCGCGCACGGCCGCGTTCACGTCCCGGGCGCCGGCGGCGGACCTCGCGCGGCTCGCGATCGAGCAGGACGCCGATCTCCTCGTCGTGACCGAGCTCTACGACGGTCTCCTCCAGGCGGCTCCGTGCGACGTCGCCCTCGCGCCGCGGAGCGACCTCGTGTTCGCACCGGGCGGCCCCGTGCTCGTCCCGTTCGGCGGCGGACGCGAGGAGTGGGCGGCGCTCGAGCTCGGCGCGTGGCTCGCCCGCGCCCACGGCCTGCCGCTGAGTCTGCTCGGAACCACCCTGGCGGAGGGAAGCCGCGATGCGAGCCGGATCCTCGCCAGCGCGTCGCTCGCGCTGCAGCGCTTCGTCGGCACCGCGGCCGATCCTGTGCTCGTCCTCCCGGGCGCGGAGGGGATTCTCGCCGAGCCCGGGTCGCTCCTTGTCGCGTCGCTGCCGGCCGCGAACCTCGACGGAACGCGACGGGCCCTCGTCGAGCGGACGACGGCCCCCATCCTCCTCGTCCACGCGGGCCTGCGCCCGAGCGGGCTCGCACCCGACCGGACGCTGACCCGCTTCAGCTGGTCGCTCGACTCTCAGCTCTGATCTCTGCCACGCAGGAGGAACGCGTGGACCTGGTTCGCCGCGTCGGCGTAGCTGCCGACCATGTCTCCTTGCGGGTTGATGCCGAAGATCCTCGTCCACCTTGCGCCGGGGACGTCGATCTGCGTGAGGCCGTCGGCGTCGAGCGCGAAGCCGTGCGAGTCGACCTGGTTGAAGTAGCCGACGACCTTGCCGTTCGGGCTGACGTCCCAGGCTTCCGTGAACGTCGCTCCGGGGAAGTCGAACTGCGTGTACACACCGCGTTCGAGGACGTAGCTGTGCACCTGTGTCGGCGAGTCGAACGAGATTCCGGCGATCGTCCCTCCGCCCGGGGTGACCCCGTTGTGCATCGACGACGGCAGCAGCTCGAACGACCGTACCTGGTCGCCTCGCTGCACGTAGCCGCGCATGTCGCGCAAGAAGTTCATGTCGTGGAAGCAGCCGACGATGTCACGGGACGGGGTGATCTTGATCGGCAGCGTATGAAGGTGCCCGGCGACCGAGATGTCGGTGAAGACGCCGTCGCGCAACAGGAACCCGAGCGTTCTGGGGTCACCGGGAAGTCGGTAACGCCCCACGATGTCGCCCTGCGGGTTGATTCCCCAGGCCTCGGTCGAGATCGCGCCGGTGACGACGATCTTCGTGACGTCGCCGTCCTTCCACAGGAAGCCGTACGTCCCGGTCGCGTCGGTGTACGAGCCGACGATCTCGCCCACGGCGTTGACACCGAACGCGCGCGCGGCAACTGCGCCTTGAACATCGATTGCACGAAAAGCGCCCGGCGAACCTGTCGCAAGAACGCCTAATCTCGAGATCGAGAATCCGCCCGACGCGTCTTCCACTCCACCGCCCATCAGGAGCATCATGAGGTCGTCCGCGTCTGTTATCTCGTCCGCGGCTGCTCGAGTGGCGCCAACCGTAATGAGGCCTGCGATGACGAGGCATGCAAGTGCCAGCCGGCCGAAACGGGTGTTCATCTTCCCTCCTCCTCCTCTCTCGAGTCGACCGCCTCGACGATCCGCTCGAATCGGAGCGCGGCGCGGTCGCAGGCGGCTCTGACCGCGTCGGCCGAGACGGCCTCGAAGACGTAGAAACAGATCTCGTCCGCCGGAACGAGGATCGAGTGGACGAAGCGGACGGCGATCCCTTGCCGCCTCAGTTGCTTCGCGGCGGTTCGCGCACGTCGTTCGCGCGCCGGCACGTCGGCCGCGCGCGGCCGGGCGACGTAGGACTCGGCGAGGTAGCTCTGCACGCGCTCGACGCTACGAGCGCGCGCGCGGCCGCGGTACGCGGAGTTCCCCGCGGAAAACCCCCGTCTTTAGCCGGGCGCGCGCTGCCGGTCCGCGGCAACGCGATGGGCCAGTTCGAAGCGCGAGTGGACGCCGAGTTTCGCGTAGATGTTCGAGAGGTGGCCCTCGACCGTCTTCGGCGAGAGGTAGAGCTCCGCCGCGACCTGCTTGTTCGAGCGTCCGGCGGCGACCAGCTCGGCGACGCGCCGCTCTGAGGCGGTGAGGCCGGCGGCAGCGCGAGGCCGACCCCCGATCCGCGCCAGCTCCGAGCGCGCTTTCCCGGCCCAGAGCGGCGCGCCGCGCTCGTCGAAGATCGCCAGGGCTCGCTCGAGAGATACGCGTGCAGCGCGCTTCCGACGCGCGCGCCGTTGAGCAGACCCCAGGGCCAGCAGGGCTCGAGCCTGATCAAGCGGGAGGGGAAGTCGACCGAACAGCTCGACTGCGTCTTCGAGCGCAGCGAGTGCGTGCTCCTCGTCGCCTGACGCCGTTGCCGCGATGCCGCGGCTGTAGGCGGCGGCCGCCCGCGCCCACGGATTCTCCGCGTCCCGCTCGAGCCACGCGATCAGCGGCCGCGCCGCCTCCGGCTTCCCGAGCTCGCCGAGCGCGTCAACAGCATCGCGGAAGAGCGCGACATGCCTCGAGGGTGGTCCGACGCCACCTCGCCATACGCGGCCGACCGCCGGCGCGAAGTACTGGTGCGCGGCTGCAGGATCCCCAAGCGACAACTCCAGGAAGCCCCGGATCCACCGGGCGTCGACGACACGTGCTCCGTAGCCGAGATCGTCGGCCAGGCCGATCGCCTCGTCGGCGTCGCGGCGCGCGCCTTCGACGTCGCCGATCCAGGTCAAGACGAGGCCGCGGCTCAGGAGCGAGACGGCCTGCGCGAGCTTCCGGTTCGTCGGCCGGACGATCGCCACGAACTCGTCCGCGAGCTCCGCTGCGCGCAAGAGGTTGCCCGCTCGAGTCTCGGCGTCGAGAAGAAATGAGAGCGAGGAAAACTCCCACCGCAGGCCTGTGGCACGAGCCTCCTCGTACAGTGCGCGCAATATCGCGCTCGCCTCCCCGAGCCGGCCGATCCAGATCTGCGTGCGCGCGAGCGTCAGCCGAGCGATCATGTGCGACGGCGCCAGGCGCTGTTCGAGCTCGGCAGCTCCCTCGAGGACATCGACTCGAGACTTGCGAAGCAGCACGAAGTCGAGATGGGCCTTCGCCGCGAGCGCCGACGAGAGCAGTCCCGGATCTCCTTGCTGCTCGGCGATCTCGACCGCGCGATCGGCATGCGCGTCGGCGTCGTTCATCTGGTCCAGCTCGTTGTTGAAGAGCGGATTGATCAGCGCGACGCGGATCTGCGCCTCGAGCAGCGCGTCGTCCTCGACGTGCTCGAGGGCCTCGCGGAGAAGCGCGTACTCGGCTCCGAACTGCGCCCGCTCGCGGCGGTGCAGCCCGAGCAGCCGCAGTGCACGCGCACGGCTGTCTCCCTGCGTGACCGGCAGCACGCTCTCGATCAGCGGCTCTCCGCGATCGCTGCCGGCGTCGATGTGAAACCGTGCGGCCGCGATCACGCGGCGCACGCGATCGGCGACGGCGGCTGGAGGGGTCGAGGCAGCAGCTTGCTCCATCAGCTCGGCCGCGGCCGAGGGAGCTCCGCGCGCCCTCGCCCGCACGGCGGCGCCCTCGATTCGGGCGGCTACCGACTCGTCCGGCTCGCTCGTCGCCAGCGCGAGGTGCCGCGCTGCCTCCTCCGGATCGGCGAGGCACTCGGCGAGGCGCCGATGAACGGCTCGCCGCTCGCTCCGCGCCGCATCTGCATACAGGACCGACGCGAGGAGTGGATGCGTGAACCGCACGTGCTCGCCGTGGAGCGCCAAGACATCGGCGTCGAGGGCCTCGTCGAGCGCGTCGCGCGGCAGGAGCGCGCGCGTCGGCCGCGCAGTCGCCGCCGCCGCGAGCAGCGCCTCCCTCGTCGAGTTCGAGAGCGCGGCGAGGCGCCGCGCGACGAGCTCGCGCAGGTTCCCCGGTACGGGCAGCGGCTCGTTCGGGGTGGCATCGCGACCCGAGGCGATCAGCGCGCGGGCGAGCTCGAGCGCGTAAAAGGGATTTCCGCCGCTGGTCTCGTGCAGGCGGAGCACGAGGGGCCGCGGCAGCGCGACGCCGAGTCGGTCGTGGATCAGCCGGTGGAGGGTGCCGGGGCTCAGCGGACCGAGCCGGATCCGCTCGCACGGCACGGAGAGCTCCAGCGTCGACGGGCCGTCGCGCTCGATTCGCTCGGCGAGCACGAGTGCGACCGGGCGCGCCCCGAGCCGGCGCGCGACGAACTCCAGAACCGTTCGTGAAGGACTATCGAGCCACTGGACGTCGTCGACGGCGATCACGAGGGGCCGCTCCGCAGCGAGGAGCTCGACCGCGGCCAGCACGGCGACAGAGACAGTGTGCTGGTCCGGAGCGCCGGTTCCCTCTGCGATCAGGAGCGCCGTCTCGAGCGCGCGCCGCTGCGGCGGTGCCAACGCCGGGAAGATCGCGTCGATGCGTTCGCGCAGCAGGTCACCCACTGCCGCGAACGCGAACGACGTCTCCGCCTCGGCCGGCCGGGCGCTGATCACGCGGTAGCCCCTCGCTGCGGCGGCATCGAGCGCACCCGTCCAGACGGTCGTCTTCCCGACCCCGATCTCGCCGTCGATCACGCAGGCCGCCGCTTCGTTCGCGGTCCGCTCGAGCACCGCTGCGACGACGGCGAGCTCCTCGTCGCGCCCGATGACCTCAAGGCCCACCTCGTCTCGAGCGTACAACCGAGGCGAGGAAGCCGCTAGACCGTGCGTGCCGGCGCGTAGCGCCTGTCCGCGCAGCGGACCTGTGGAGGGGGTTCGGGGGAACCGGGAGGTTCCCCCGGCGGGCCCGTGCGCGCTAGGCGTCGTTCGCGGCGTACGTCTGCGCCTTGCCGGCGTCCTTGGCGCGATAGAGCGCGTCGTCGGCGCGCTCGAAGAGCTCCTTCGCGCCGTCGTCCCGCCTCAGCTCTGCGATGCCCGCTGACATGTGCATCGTCCCCGCCGTCGCCAGCGGCCGTGAGGCGATCGCGCGGGCGATGCGCTCCGCGAGCAGCTCCGCGTCGCGCCGGTCGGACTCCGGGAGGATGACCGCGAACTCGTCGCCGCCGACCCGGCACGCGATGTCGGCCGACCGGACGACGGCCCGTACCCGCTCGGCGAGCTCGGCGAGCACCGCATCGCCTGCGAGGTGGCCGATCCGGTCGTTGATCGCCTTGAAGTCGTCGAGGTCGAAGACGATCAGCGCCAGCTTCCGCTCGTAGCGCTTCGCGCGGGCGCACTCGCGGCCGAGCGTCTCGTGAAAGTAGCGCCGGTTGTGGAGGCCCGTCAGCGCGTCCAGGTCGGCGAGCTGCCGCGCCTCGGCGTAGTGGCGGGCGTTCTCGAGCGCCGGCCCGGCCCGGAGGGCGAGCCGCTCCAGCTCGTCGACGGTGTCGTCGCCGAAGCGGTGCGTGGCCGAGCGGGTGAACGCCCCGAGCGTTCCGAGTCGCCCGCCCTCGGCCCGGATCGGCACGATCACGCCCGAGCGCAGCGCGCCCGAAGCAGCGTCCGTGTCGTCGAGCCGGTACCGGTAGACGACCTCCACCGCGCGTAGGTTCTCGTCGGAGGGGGCGCGCAGCGTCGTGCGCTCGGCCTCGTCCGGCTGTACCCCCATCGTCGCCGTCACGTTGCGCCCGTCGGAGCCTTCCGCCTCGACGAGCGCGGCGTCCACCCCGGGGAGCGCCCCGGCCGCCGCCAGCGTCCGCTCCGCCACCTCGTCGAGATCCAGGGAGGCGGCGAGCTCACCGGCGTGCCGCACGCCCTCCGAGGAGGCGCGCGCGTCCTCGTAGGCGCCGGCGAGGTCGCGCATCGTCTCCTGCATCCCCTCCGCGAGCCGGCGCACGGCGTCGGCCACGCGCTCGTCCGCGGCCGCGCGGGCGCGCACCAGGGCAACCGCGGCCGCCGCAGCCAGAAGGAGCGCCCCCGCGAGGGCGCCAATGAGAACAGTTGTGGTCGTCACCGCAGGAGCCGTCTCACTGTAGTGAGCGGCAGGAAGGCCCGCTATGCCGCGAATCAGGGAGAAGCGACGCCCGGAAATGCGCGGTCCGGTACCCTGGAATCGCAGTCCCGAAGCGGGTTTCCCCGGTTTGACCCCGTTTGACGGGGGTAGGCCGCTTCGCTACCATGCCTCGCCGGTTCGGCTGGAGCCGCGCGCTCCGCCGGCCTTTCGTCTGTAACGACCTCTATACGACCGAAAGAGACTTCAGCCTCAGCATGCCGACCGTCAACCAACTGATTCGCAAGGGCCGCACGTCGAAGCCCGGCAAGACCAAGACCCCCGCCCTCCAGGGGGCCCCGCAGAAGCGGGGTGTCTGCACGCGCGTTTCGACGATGACCCCGAAGAAGCCGAACTCGGCGCTGCGGAAGATCGCGCGCGTCCGGCTGACGAACGGCATCGAGGTCGGGACCTACATCCCGGGCGAAGGGCACAACCTGCAGGAGCACTCGGTCGTGCTCGTCCGCGGCGGCCGCGTGAAGGACCTCCCGGGCTACCGGTACAAGGTGATCCGGGCGGCGCTCGACGCCTCCGGCGTCGCCGACCGCAAGCAGGCCCGTTCGAAGTACGGCGCAAAGAAGAGCTCGTAATGCCGCGCCGCGCCGAGATCACTCCCCGCCCGCTTGGACCGGACCCGGTCTACGAGTCGCTGCTCGTCACGCAGCTGATCAACCGCGTGATGCTCCATGGCAAGAAGGCCGTCGCCGAGCAGATCGTCTACGGGGCGCTCGAGAAGGTCGGCGAGAAGACGGGCCGGCCGCCGGTCGAGGTGCTGGAGCAGGCCGTGAAGACGGTCACGCCGGTGCTGGAGGTGCGCAGCCGCCGCGTGGGCGGCGCGAACTACCAGGTGCCGGTCGAGGTGCCGCAGCGCCGCGGGAAGACGCTCGCGCTGCGCTGGCTCGTGACCTTCTCGCGCGACCGGCGCGAGAAGCACATGAGCGACAAGCTCGCGGGCGAGATCCTGGACGCGCTCGAGTCCCAGGGGAACGCCTACAAGCGCAAGGACGACATGTACCGCATGGCGCAGGCCAACAAAGCCTTCGCCCACTACCGCTGGTAACGAGGAGAGATTTGGCAGTTACAGAGACACGGGTGGCGCTGGACCGGGTCCGCAACATCGGGATCATGGCCCACATCGACGCCGGCAAGACGACGACGACGGAGCGGATCCTCTACTACACGGGCCGGACCCACAAGATGGGCGAGGTCCACGAGGGCGCCGCGACGATGGACTGGATGGCGCAGGAGCAGGAGCGCGGCATCACGATCACGTCTGCCGCGACGACGGCATTCTGGCGCGACCATCGGATCAACATTATCGATACGCCCGGGCACGTGGACTTTACTGTCGAGGTGGAGCGGAGCCTCCGCGTCCTCGACGGGGCGGTCGCCGTCTTCGACTCGGTCGCGGGCGTCCAGCCGCAGTCCGAGACGGTCTGGCGCCAGGCCGACAAGTACAAGGTGCCGCGGATCGCGTTCATCAACAAGATGGACCGCACCGGCGCGGACTTCTTCGCCGCCGTGCAGTCGATGCGCGACCGCCTCGGCGCGAACCCGATTCCGGTGCAGCTCCCGGTCGGGGCCGAGGAGAACTTCCGGGGCGTCATCGACCTCCTCGAGATGCAGGCGATCGTCTACAAGGACGACCTCGGGCAGGAGTTCGAGACGACCGACATCCCCGCCGAGCTCGTCGAGCAGGCGCAGGAGTACCACCACCAGCTGATCGACGTGATCTCCCACTTCGACGACGAGGTGCTCGAGGCGTACATCGAGGACGAGTCCTCTGTGACGCCGGAGATGATCAAGCGCGCCCTGCGTGCCGGAACCCTCGCCGACGAGATCACGCCGGTGCTGCTCGGCTCCGCATTCAAGAACAAGGGCGTTCAGCCGCTCCTCGACGCGGTCATCGACTATCTGCCGAGCCCGCTCGACGTGCCGCCGATGCTGGGCCTCGACCCGAAGTCCGGCGAGGAGGTCACGCGCCAGCCGTCTGACGAGCAGCC
>DASXTR010000283.1:0-13999 GCA_036505325.1 Gaiellaceae bacterium | reverse complement strand
CATGCACGCGATCCTGTTTTCGCTACCCGGCGCGCCGGTGCTGTACTACGGGGACGAGATCGGGATGGGCGACAACATCTTCCTGGGCGACCGCGACGGCGTCCGGACGCCCATGCAGTGGACCGGCGACCGGAACGGCGGGTTCTCGCGAGCAGACTTCCAGCAGCTCTACCTGCCGCCGCTGATGGATCCGGTGTACGGCTTCCAGGCGGTCAACGTGGAGGCCCAGCTCCGACAGCCGAACTCGCTCCTGCGCTGGCTGCACCGCCTGATCGCGCTGCGCAAGGAGCATCCGGTGTTCGGCCTCGGGACCTACGAGTCGCTGCGCCCGGACAACCCCCGGGTGTTCGCCCACATCCGGCGCTACGAGGACGACATGGTGCTCTGCGTGCACAATCTCGCCCGCTCGGCGCAGGCCGTACAGCTCGATCTGTCCGAGTTCCAGGGTCTCGTACCGGAGGAGATGTTCGGCCGCTCCCGCTTCCCGCCGATCGGAGAATTGCCCTATTTGCTGACTCTCGGGCCGCGAGGGTTCTTCTGGTTCCAGTTGCGGAAGGACGAGAGCGGGTGACCGAGGAACGCGAGCTGATCGATTTCGTCACGGGCCAGCGCTGGTTCGGGTCGAAGACGCGCGAGGTGATGCACGCCTCGGTGGTCGACCGCGCGGTGTTGCGGGACTCCGAGCCGCAGCTCGAGCTGCAGCTCGTCGAGACGCGGTTCGCCGAGGGCACGCACGAGACCTACCAGCTGCTCGTGAGCGGAGACTCTTTCGACGCGCTCGAGGACCCGCGGCACGTGCGCGAGCTCGTGTACCTCGTACGCGCCGCGCGGACGGCGCCGGCCGGCCAGGGCGTCGTCGACTTCAACGTCGTCGAGGGGTACGCGGGCCTTGGACAGGAGCTGCGCGAGGTGCGCGCGATCGAGGCGGAGCAGTCGAACACGTCCGTCGTCTTCGACGACGAGCTGATTCTGAAGGTGTTCCGCCGGCTCGAGGCCGGGATCAACCCCGAGCTCGAGCTGCTGCGCTTCCTCACCGAGAAGGGTTTCGAGAACATCGCGCAGCTCGCCGGCTGGTACGCCTACCAGGGCAAGCCGATGGACGCGACGCTCGGGATCCTTCAGCGGTTCGTCGTCGGCGGACGCGATGGGTGGGAGCTCGCGCTCGACATGATCGAGTCCGACGCCGACGCGTTCCTCCCGCGCCTGCGGCGGCTCGGCGAGGTGACGGGGAGGATGCACGCAGTGCTCGGCTCCGACCCCGGCGATCCGAACTTCTCCGCCGAGGAGACCTCGGCCGAGTCCCTCGGCCTGCTGACGGCCACGGTTGACGAGGAGATCGAGCGGGTCTTCCTCGACCTCCCCGAGGGCATCCCCGAGCTCGATCCGATCCGCGGACGCGGGGAGGAGGTGCGCGAGCAGCTGCGCCTGCTCACGCACATCGGCGGGACGGGGCGCGTGATCCGCCATCACGGTGACTTCCACCTCGGCCAGACGCTGTGGGCGGACGACGACTGGGTGATCCTCGACTTCGAGGGAGAGCCGGCGCGGTCGCTGCCCGAACGGCGTCGGAAGCGCTCGCCGCTCCGCGATGTCGCGGGCATGCTGCGGTCGTTCGCGTACGTCGCGACGGCGGCGGAGCTGCAGCGCGGCTTCGAGCCGCCGGAGGGCTGGGAGGGGCGGGCGCGCGAGCAGTTCCTCGAGGGCTACCGGGCGACGGTCGACCAGTCGCTCGTCCCGGCGGGGGCCGCGATGGACAAGCTGCTGTCGGTGTTCGAGCTCGAGAAGGCCGTGTACGAGCTGCGCTACGAGCTCAACAACCGGCCCGACTGGGTGAGGATCCCGGTCGCCGGGATCGTGCGCATGCTCGAGACGGAGGAGGTCGCGGCATGACGGCCCCCTGGGACATCGCGACGCCCCACTCGTACCTCGGCGCGCACGAGGCGGACGGCGGCGTCGTCGTCCGCGCGCTGCGCCCCGAGGCGGTCTCGGTGCGCGTCGAGCCGGCCGGCGTCGAGCTCGAGCACGTCGGAGACGGGGTCTGGGAAGGCCTCGTCGCCGACGCGGAGCTCCCGTACGACTACGAGCTGCGCGTCGCGTACCCCGACGGCAACGAGTACACGATGCACGACCCGTACGCGTTCCTCCCGACGCTCGGCGACCTCGATCTCCACCTCGCCGGCGAGGGCCGCCACGAGGAGATCTACCGCCGGCTCGGCGCGCACGAGACCGAGATGGGCGGCATCGCCGGGACGGCGTTCGCGGTGTGGGCGCCGAACGCGCGCTCGGTCAGCGTCGTCGGCGACTTCAACTCATGGGACGGCCGGTTGCATCCGATGCGGTCGATGGGCTCGTCGGGGATCTGGGAGCTCTTCGTTCCGGACGTCGGCCCGCGGACGAAGTACAAGTTCGAGCTCCGCGCCCGCTCCGGCGAGCTCCGCATCAAGGCCGACCCGTACGCGTTCGAGGCCGAGGTGCCGCCGCAGACCGCGTCGATCGTGAACCGCAGCGAGTTCGACTGGTCGGACGAGAAGTGGCTCGACGTGCGGCGCAGTCTCGAGCCGCTGCACGAGCCGGTGACGATCTACGAGGTCCACGCCGGCTCGTGGCGCCACGGCCTCGACTGGCGTGCGCTCGCCGACCAGCTGACGCCCTACGTGAAGGATCTCGGCTTCACCCACGTCGAGCTGCTGCCGGTGATGCACCATCCGTTCTCCGGCTCCTGGGGGTACCAGGTGACCGGCTACTACGCGCCGCTCTCCACACTCGGCTCGCCCGACGACTTCCGCTACTTCGTCGACAAGCTGCACCGGAACGGGATCGGCGTCATTCTCGACTGGGTCCCCGCCCACTTCCCGCGCGACGACTGGGCGCTCGCGCGCTTCGACGGGACGGCGCTCTACGAGCACGCGGATCCGCGGCGCGGCGCGCACCCGGACTGGGGCACGCTCGTCTTCAACCTCGGGCGCACCGAGGTCCGCAACTTCCTGCTCGCGAACTCGCTCTTCTGGCTGCGCGAATACCACGCGGACGGGATCCGCGTCGACGCCGTCGCGTCGATGCTCTACCTCGACTACTCGCGCAAGGAGGGCGAGTGGGTTCCGAACGAGTTCGGCGGGCGTGAGGACCTCGATGCGGTCTCGTTCCTCAAGGAGTTCAACGAGCTCGCGCACATACGCGAGCCCGGGATCATCTCCGCGGCCGAGGAGTCGACGGCGTGGCCGGGCGTCTCGCGCCCGACGTACCTCGGCGGGCTTGGCTTCGGGTTCAAGTGGAACATGGGGTGGATGCACGACACGCTGTCGTACTTCCAGAAGGAGCCCGTGCACCGGCAGTACCACCACCACGAGCTGACGTTCGCGATGGTGTACGCGTGGAACGAGAACTTCATCCTGCCGCTCTCGCACGACGAGGTCGTGCACGGCAAGGGCTCGTTGCTCGCGAAGATGCCCGGCGACCGCTGGCAGCAGCTCGCGAACCTGCGCGCGCTGTACGCGTACATGTGGGCGCACCCGGGCAAGAAGCTCCTCTTCATGGGCCAGGAGATCGCGACGCCGTGGGAGTGGGACGACGACGGCGAGGTGCCGTGGCACCTGCTCGAGCATGCCGAGCACGCGGGCGTGCACTCGCTCGTCCGCGATCTGAACCGCATCTATCGCGAGGAGCCCGCCCTGTGGGAGGTCGACTTCTCGCCCGAGGGCTTCCGCTGGCTCGAGCCGAACGACGCGGCGAACAACGTCTTCGCGTACGCGCGCCTGTCCCGCGACGGGCGACGGCAGATCGTCTGCGTGGCGAACCTGTCTCCCGTGCCTCGCGAGGGCTACCGCGTGGGCCTCACGGCGCCCGGGCAATGGCGCGAGGTGCTGAACACCGATTCCGAGTTCTACGGCGGCTCAGGGGTCGGGAACATGGGCGGCGTCACGAGCGAGGAGCATCCGTGGCACGATCAGCCGTTCTCGGCCGAGATCGCGCTGCCGCCGCTCGGCGTCATCTGGCTGACGCCTGAGTCCTAGGCCGAGGCCAGGAGGGCGCGACCGACGATCGCGGCCTCGGCGCCGGCGGCGGCGAGCGCCTCGACGTCGTCCGGTGACCGCACACCGCCGGCTGCGAGGACGCGCAGGCCGGTGCCGGAGACGCGCTCCACGAGCGCGACGTCCGGCCCCGCGAGCGTGCCGTCGCGGTCGATCGCCGTACAGAGGACCCGCGTGACGCCGTTGCTGCGGCAGCGCTCCACGGCATCGTCCAGCGAGAGGCCGCTCGTGTCGGTCCAGCCGCGCGTGCGCACTTCGTCGTCGCGCACGTCGAGGGCGACGACGAGCTGCTCGCCCAGGGCCGCCGCCCACGGAGCCGGGTCCGGGAACGCGGCCGTTCCGACGACGACGCGGTCGGCACCTGCATCGAGCAGCGCCCGGGCGTCGTCGAGCGACCGGATGCCGCCGGACGCCTGGACGGGTACCGCCACGGCTTCCACGATCGCGCGCACGAGGGCGGGCCGGACGCGGCCGGTGCGCGCGCCGTCCAGGTCCACGACGTGAATCCGCTGCGCTCCGGAGCGTGCGAACCGCCGCGCGAGCGCCCGGGGATCGTCTGCGCGCGCGACGATCTCGTCGTAGACGCCCTCGCGCAGCCGCACCGCCTCGTCGCCCAGGACGTCGACTGCAGGTATCACTGCGATCGTGGTGCCAAGCCACCGTGTTAACACGTCAGCATGTTAACGTGCTAACATGCAACCATGCTAGAGGCCGAGGAGCGACATCCGTCATGGGACACGGAACAGCTGGAGTACCTGGTGGACGCGATCTGGTCGGCGAAGACCCGCGGCGAGCTGCGGGACTTCCTGCGCGACCTGTGCACGTTGAGCGAGCTCGACGCGATGGCGCACCGGTGGCACGTGGCCCGGCTTCTGGACGAGGGATTGCCCTACCTGGAGATCTCGAAGCGAACGGGCGCGTCGACGGCGACGGTGACCCGCGTGGCGCAGTGGGTGCGGCACGGCGAGGGTGGTTACCGGACGGCGCTCGAGCGGATTCGCCGGGCGCGCAAGCGCGCCTGACCATCGCCGTTCCCGTGAAGGGCCGGCTCCGGGAGCCGTCGGTGTCGCTGCTCGAGGACGCCGGTCTCGGGCCGGAGCAGCCGGGCGAGCGGGCGCTCGCGTTCCCCTGCCGCAACGCTCCCGTCGAGGTGCTGCTCGTGCGCGCAGCGGACGTGCCGGAGTACGTGCAGGACGGAGTCGTCGACTGTGGGATCACCGGCATCGACCTCGTCCGCGAGCGCGGCGCACGCGTGCGCGAGCTGCTGCGGCTCGGGTTCGGGTCGTGCCGTCTCGAGGCGGCGGTGCCCGAGGAGTCGCCGGTGCGCTCGCTCGAGGACCTCGCCGGGGCGACGGTCGCGACCGTCTACCCGCGGCTCGCGCGCGAGCTGCTCCCGGTCGACGTCGAGGTCGTCGACGTGACGGGATCGGTCGAGATCGCGCCGCGGCTCGGGCTTGCGACGGCGATCGTCGACCTCGTGTCCTCCGGGAACACATTGCGTACGAACGGCTTGAGATCGCTCGGCGCGCTGCTCGAGTCGGAGGCCGTTCTGATCGGCCGCGACGACACAGCGACGACGCTCGTCTCGATGCTGCGAGCCGTGCTGGAGGCGCGCGCGCACCGGTACCTGATGCTCAATGCGCCGGAGTCGGCGCTCGAGGAGATCTGCGCGATCGTCGGCGGCGCGCGCGCGCCGAGCGTGCTCCCGCTCGCAGAGCCGGGGATGGTCGCCGTGCACGCGCTCGTTCCGTCGGCGGCGGTGTGGACGCTGTTGCCGCGGCTCGAGGCCGCAGGCGCATCGTCGATCCTGCTCGTTCCCGTCGAACGGATGGTCGCCTGATTCTGCGCCGCCGGCCGGGAACGATCGTCCGCAGGATCGACGCGTGAGCATCGTCGCCGATGTGCGTGCGCGCGGGTTCGAGGCGGTCCGCGAATGGGCGTTGAAGCTCGACGGCGCCGAGCCCGCACGCGCAGTGCCCGAGCCGGAGCGGCTGCCGCGCGACGCGGTGCTCGCGCTCGCCGATCGCGTGCGGCGCTGGCACGCCGTGCAGCGGCCGGCGGATGTCGAGCTCGAGGTCGAGCCGGGGGTCCTACTCCAGCGGCGGTGGGTTCCGCTCGACACCGTCGGCGTGTACGTCCCGCGGAACCTCGTGTCGACGCTCGTCATGTGCGTCGTCCCGGCGCAGGTGGCAGGCGTGCGGCGGCTCGTGGTCTGCACGCCGCCGGAGGGCGCTGGGCTCGTCGCGGCGGCCGCGCAGGTGCTCGGCGTCGACGAGGTGTGGGCGCTCGGCGGGGCGCAGGCCATCGCGTGGCTCGCGTACGTCGAGCGGGTCGACAAGATCGTGGGCCCCGGCGGGCCGTTCGTGAACGAGGCGAAGCTCGAGGTGTGGCGCGACGTGCCGATCGACCTTCCCGCCGGGCCGTCCGAGGTCGTGGTGGTCGGAGACGGCGATCCGAACATCGTCGAGCTGGAGCTGGAAGCACAGCGCGAGCACGGGCACGACGCCGTCTGCCGAGTCGTCGACACGATCGCGGAGGCCGAGGAGATCGCGCCCGAGCATCTCGTGCTCCTGGGCGAGGCGGAGGCTGCCGCGGACGACGTGCGCAACGCGGGCACCGTCTTCGTCGGCGCTTCGTCGCCGGTTGCTGCAGGTGACTACGCGACCGGCGGCAATCACGTCCTTCCGACCGGCGGCTGGGCGCGGTCCGTCGGCGGCCTCGGGCTGGAGACGTTTCTCAAGCCGGTGACCGTGCAGCGGCTGACTCCGGACGGGCTCGCGCGCGTGCGCCCGACCGTGGAGGCGCTCGCCGCGGCGGAGGGAATGCCGGCTCACGCGGCGGCGGCGCGGCGGTGAGGGCGCTCGCGCCGGACTTCCGGGCGTACCAGTGGTCGCCGCCCTCGGACGAGGTCGCGCGGCTCGCCGGTGTCGATCCGTCGCAGGTCGTGCGGTTCGACCAGAACACGCCGCCGCTTCCGCTCGCTTCGACGCGGCCCGGGACGATCGCCGGCGCGCTCGCGCGGGTGAGCGGCTACCCGGCCGGGGGTTATCGAGCGCTGCGGCGGGCGATCGCCGACTATGCGGGCGTCGAGCCCGAGAACGTCGTGCTCGGCGCGGGTGCGGACGACCTCATCCTCCTGTGTGCGCGGGCCTATGCCGGTCCGGGCGACACGATCTCGATCCCGCCGGCGCCGACGTACCCGCTCTTTCGCATCGCGGCGCAGCTCGCCGGGGCGCACGTGACAGACCGTCACGTTGCCGACGCGGCGGTCACGTTCACCTGTCGGCCGAACAATCCGACCGGGGAGCTCGGATCGCTGCCCGATGCGCGGCCGCTCGTCGTCGACGAGGCGTACTTCGAATATGCGGGCGAGACGGCTCTCCCGCTGCTGGAGGAGGGCGTCGTGGTGCTGCGGACGTTCTCGAAGCTGTTCGCACTCGCAGGCGCGCGCGTCGGATACGCGCTCGCGTCGCGCGACGTCGCGGCCGAGTTGAACGCCCGGCAGGCCCCGGCGCCCGTCTCGACGGTGTCGGCGGCGCTCGCGCTCGCAGCGCTCGAGTCGCCGCCCGACGTGACGCCCGTGCTCGAGGAGCGCGAGCGGCTCGCGTCGGCGCTGCGGGCGCTCGGTCTCGAGCCGCTGCCGTCGCACGCGAACTTCGTGTACGTGCCGGTCGCGGACGGGCTCGCGCTCGCCGACGTGCTGCTGCGCCAGGGGCTCGTCGTCCGCGCGTATGCCGACGCGATCCGGGTGTCCGTGGTCGACCGCGAAGACGACGACCTGCTCCTCGAGGCGCTTGCGCGCGCGCTCGACCGGCCTGCTCCCGTCGCCGCGTCGGGGGGCAGGCGCGTCCGACGGCTGCGCGCGACGGCGGAGACACGAATCGCGGTGCGGCTCGCCCTCGACGGCGCGTCGCGGGTGCGCGTGGCGACCGGGGCGGGGCTCTACGATCACTTCCTCGAGCAACTCGCCTTCCACGCGGGCTTCGATCTCGTGCTCGAAGGCGCAGGCGACCTCGAGACGGGCGAGCACCACACGGCCGAAGATGCGGCGCTCGCGCTCGGGCAGGCGCTCGACGCCGCTCTCGGCGACCGGCGAGGGATCGCACGGTACGGCGACGCGATCGTGCCGATGGACGACGCTCTCGCGCGCGCTGCGGTCGACCTCGGCGGGCGCGCGCACGCGGAGCTGAAGCTCGAGCGCGATCCGGGTCTCGCCGAGCACGTCTTCGCGTCGTTCGCCCAGGCCGGGCGGCTCGCACTCCACGTCGAGGCGACCGGCCGCGACGCCCACCACACGGCCGAGGCGGCCTTCAAGGCAGTCGGCCGTGCGCTGCGCGCGGCGGTGCGGGCCGAGTCCGAAGGGCTCCCGTCCACGAAGGGTGTGCTGTGAGGATCGCGATCTGCGAGTACGGAGCGGGGAACGTGCGGTCGGTCGCGCTCGCGTTCGGCCGGCTCGGCGTAGAGGTGGTGGACGACGCCGAGGGCGCGGACGTCGCCGTCCTCCCGGGAGTCGGCTCGGCGCGCTCCGCGATGGACGGCTTGCGCGGGCGCGGCCACGATCGGGTGCTGCGCGAGCGCGTTGCGGCAGGGCGCCCCGTGCTCGGGATTTGCCTGGGGCTGCAACTCGCGCTCGAGCGGACCGAGGAGGACGGAGGCGTCGAGGGCCTGGGACTCGTCCCGGGGCGCGCGGTGCGGCTGCGCGAGGGGCGCGTGCCGCGGATCGGCTGGGCGCGGGTCGACGGCGACACCTACTACTTCGCGCACTCGTACGCGGCCGAGACGCCGGCCGCAACGGCGTGGTCGGAGGGTGTCGTCGCGGAGGTGCGCTCGGGCTCGTTCGTCGGCGTCCAGTTCCATCCGGAGAAGAGCGGTGCGGCAGGCGCGCGCTACCTCCGGCGGCTGCTTACCGAGTGGCAACTGTTATCGAGTGGCAATAGTTATCGTTCGATAACAGTTGCCGGACCGCAAGCATTCGGCGGCGGAGCGCTGCGGGGCGGAGCGACGCCGTGAAGACGGCGGTACGGGAGAGCGCTTGCCGCTTCCGCGCCTGATCCCGTGTCTCGACGTCGCGGCCGGCCGCGTCGTCAAGGGCGTGCGGTTCCAGGGCCTGCGCGACGTCGGCGACCCGGTCGAGCTCGGCGCCGCGTACTCCGACATCGGTGCGGACGAGCTCGTGTTCCTTGACGTGGCGGCGACCGTCGAAGGGCGGCCGACCCTGGTCGGGCTCGTGCGGCGCGTCGCCGAGCGGCTCGCGATCCCGTTCACGGTCGGGGGCGGCGTTCGGAAGCTCGCCGACGCCGACGAGCTGCTGGCCGCCGGCGCGGACAAGGTCGCGGTCAACTCGGCGGCGCTCGCACGGCCCGCGCTCGTGTCCGAGCTCGCCGGGCGGCTCGGATCGCAGGCAGTTGTCGTCGCGATCGACGCCGCGCGCGGGCGGGTGCGCACGCGCGCCGGCACGACCGCAACCGAACGCAGCGCGACCGACTGGGCGCGCGAGGCCGAGGAACGGGGCGCGGGCGAGATCCTCCTCACCTCGATCGACGCCGACGGGACGCGCGACGGGTACGACCTGGCGCTGACGCGCGCCGTGGCGGACGCCGTGTGCATCCCGGTGATCGCATCCGGCGGCGCCGGCAACGCGCGGCACGTGGCCGAGGCGCTCGGCGTCGCGCAGGCTGCGCTGCTCGCCTCGATCCTCCACGAGAATCCGTCCCGGCTCGCGACGCTGCGTGACGAGCTCCGTGACCTCGGCGTGCCGCTGCGCGATGCCGCCTGAGCTTCGCCCCGCGATCGTCCAGGACGCCGCGACCGGGCGTGTCCTCATGCTCGCCTACATGGACGACGAGGCCGAGCGCCGCACGCGCGACACCGGCGAGGCCTGGTTCTGGTCGCGGTCGCGCGGCCGGCTCTGGCGCAAGGGCGAGACCTCAGGCAACACACTCGCGGTCGAAGAGCTCCGCGACGACTGCGACGGCGACGCGCTGCTCCTTCGCGTCCGCCCGAACGGGCCGACGTGCCACACCGGTGCCGTCTCGTGCTTCGCGCCGGCGCTCTGGCGCACGATCGCCGAACGGGCGCAGCTGCGGCCGGCCGGCTCGTACACGACGCAACTGCTCGACGAGGGCGCGGCCGCGTGCGCGCGGAAGGTGGGCGAGGAGGCCGTCGAGGTCGTCACGGCCGCGCTCGCCGAGAGCGACCGGCGAGTCGTCGAGGAGGCGGCTGACCTCGTCTATCACTTGTACGTCCTGCTCGCAGCACGCGGCCTCGACGCGGCCGAGGTCGAGGACGAGCTCGCGCGGCGCGCCCGCTAGGACACGCGTGCGCCGGCGTCCCCGTGGCGGAAGAACGCCGCGAACATCCCGCCCACCGACGCGACGACGACGATCGCGTACAGCTCGAGGAAGACGTCGAGCACCCGGCCGGCGCCGGTGACCGGATTCCGAAGCTGGGACGAGATCGTCAGGAGCTGCACGGTCGACCAGAACGCCGCGTCTGCGACCGAATGGATCTCCGAGCTGCGCGCGTTGCGCTCGAATGCGTAGATCCCGAGCGTGCCCACGACGTCGACGACGAGCGTCGCGACGACCGCGACCGTGATGCGGCCGCGCAGGATCGCGTGCCGTCCCTCTTCTGCGCGCAAGAACCGTCTGACGTCGTCGATCAGACGCACACGCGCAGGATCCCTGTCGCGCCGGACGGCGAGGCCGGGAAGGCCGAAGGGGCCGGCGACCAAAGGCCGGCCCCTTCTCCGCGCCGCCCGGAGGGAGCGGCGAGCCGTTGGCGCTTCGCTCTAGGCGTCGTAGCTCGTCTTCCCGCTCGTGAGCGCGCCGCCGAAGCTGCGGCCGTCCGCGAGCGTGAGCTTGAACTGGTCGCCGAGGACGCTGTGCTGGATCGTCGCCGTGAAGTCCTGGTACGAGCCGTTCGTCCACGCGCGGCCGGAGGCGGTGGCGGTTCCGAGCAGGTCGTTCCAGCCGATCGACGTGATCGAGGTCGCCCAGAACCGGAAGCCGCGCCCGTCGGCGAACTGGATCCAGTCGCTGCCGTTCTCGCGCACCGTCGCCGCGACCGCGCCCGTGCCGATGCGGCCGTAGGCCTTTGCGGTGTGACCGTAGTCGTCGTTGTTGATGCGCCCGGTCGCCGTGCCGCGGTCGATGTGCACGAAGGCCGACGGCTGCGGCAGGGCGAGCTTGACGAAGAAGGACTCGCTCGACTCGCGCGCGGTGTCGCCGACGACGTTCACGGTGACGGCCTTCAGGGTCTCGCCGGGTTGGAAGACGACCGCGCTGCTCGCGGGCACGTAGTCGCCCGTCGTGGCGCTGTTGTCGGCGGTCAGGTAGTTGACCGTCACCGGGACGCTCGACTTCCAGCCCAGAGCGACGAGGAACGTCATGGTCGCGAGGCCGGTGTCGCCCTCACGCGCCGCCGCGTCCATGATCGAGACGGGCGGATCGACGGTGCCGCCGCCGCCCTGGTTGCCGCCACCGCCGTCGGCCGCCGCCAGGGCGACCGTCCCCGTGTAGTCGACACAGGGATCGATCGGCGGCAGGGTCGAGCTGCCTGCGCTGTTCGGCGGGCAGTCCGGCGGCGTCGAGGTCGAGCCGACGAACACCGGGATGACGACGAGCTCGTAGTGGCACGGCGATCCGGTGGTGCAGCCGGGGCCGACGACGAACGTGACGGTCAGAGTCTGCAGCAGGGTCGTCGGATCCGGGTCGCCGTACACGTGGCTCGTGAGCGCGATCTCGGTTCCGAACGCGCACCTGTCGTCTGGGGTCGCGTCGGCCGGCTGCGGCTGGCAGACCATCAGGTCGAGCGTCGACTGGTCGGCCGGGAATGTCACCGTCGCCGTGCCCGTGCCGGAGGCCGTGAAGTCCAGGCCGAGATGACCGCAGACGATGTCGTTCGGATCCGTCATCTGCGCTGGGCAGGCGACAGGCCCGACCGGAGGCTCCGGGTCGATCGTGTTGTCGGCCTGGCGCCCGCGGTACGAGATGGTCGCGCCGGCGTCGATCGTCGCGGTCGTCGAGCCCCCCTGCGCGGACGGGCTCGTCACGATGGCGGCCCCGGCGCTCGCGCTGCCGATCGCGAGCGCCGTCGCTGTCGCTACGACGACGAGCACTGAGAGCCTTTTGGTCATCGGGAGGGGCCTCCTTTGGGGCGGTGCTGTCTCTGGGGCTCGTCGGGGGCCCGGCGATCAGGTCCGGGCCCCCGGAGACGCGACGCTCGAGGTTCCTACAAGTTGGCCGGGTGGATCTGCGTGTTGCCGCTCGCAAGGGCCATGTTCGACGTGTTGCAGCCACTGACGAACGTCGTGACGCTGAAGGCATCGCCCGACCCGCTCGACCCTTCGCCGCCGTCCTCGACGTGTGCGTGGAACCCCTCCGCTTGCGAGTTGTTGTTGACGTACCCGGTCCCGTCGACGTCGGCGGATCCCCCCTTCGCCTGCGGACCCACGCGGACGATCACGTTCGTGATCGTGACGGAGCGGAACCTGCAGCCCTTCCGCTGCCGGTACTTCACGTGGCCCTGGTCGTACTGCGTCGCGTCCGCGATCGCCATGATCGAGAACATCGACAGCCCGTCGTCGACCTTGCCGCCGCCGCTGACCTTGCCCTGGGTGGCGTTGCTCGTGCCGCCGCCGGTCCCGGAGCCGCCGCCCGAGGGACTCCCGGAGAGGCTGACAGTACCGCTGAACGTGACGCCGCACGCGACATCCGTCAGATCGGGGCACGATGTCAGGTTCGGGACGACGAGCAGCTCGAAGTCGCCCGCCGACGTGATGGCGCAGCGGACGGTGACCGTTGTCGTCGTCGGCCCGATCACCTGCGTCCGCGCGCAGGGAATCTCGAGCTCGCCGACCGGGCACGACGTCGACGGAATGCCCTGCGTCGCGCTGCAGAGCACGAGGTCGATCTGGTTGTCGTTCGAGAACGCGACGTTGGCGCTGATGGTGCCCGCAGCGGTCGCCGTGAAGAGCACGTGGCCGCAGACCGTCGGCGAGCCCGTGTCGACGGAGCTCGGCGGACAAAAGATCGCCGCCATGTCGGTCAGAATCGAGTTCGGCGCCTGAAGCGTCACCGAATACCCGAACGATCCGCCGGGGTTGAGGGTCTGGGTGGCGGCCCTGGCATTCGCTCCGAACAGTGCGAATGCCATCGCCGTCACCGCAAGCGCCGCAAGGAGCCTGGGAAGCCGCATTTTGGTTGTTCCTCCTGAGAGCAGGCGGGGCACGCCGTGGGAGGGGCGTGGCCGCAGAAAGACAGCGTGTACGACCCCTCAACGGTTTGGGCTTTGTAAAAGATACGGGGCAGGCCGCAAGTTTCGGCCTGCCCCGTTCCCAGGAGGTGTCGCGCGGGGACTACACGACCGCGCGGACCGGCTCGGACGACGAGAGAAGTCCCTGCACCTGGGCCCAACGGCTGGCCTCGGTGCGGTTCGACACGTCGAGCTTCCGGTAGATGTTCGACAGGTGGAACTTGACGGTCTGCTCGGTCACCCAGAGCATCTTCGCCAGGTGGGCGTTCGAGTGCCCCTCGGCGACGAGACGGAGGATCTCGAGCTCACGCCGCGTCAGGCCGGCGGTGTCCTCGATCGGCTCCGGACGGCGCGGGGCCGACGGGCCCTGCGCGACCGGCCGGCCGTTCGCGAGGTAGACCGAGTGCTCGAACGACTGGCGGATCGCCGCCGCCACGTCGTCCGCATGGGCCGTCTTCACGACGTACGCGACGGCGCCGGCCGCCAGGGCGGCTTCGACGAGGTCGACGTCGTCGTCCGCAGAGACGGCGATCAGCTTCACGTTCGGGAAACGCTCTCCGACCTCGCGGAGGAACGACACGCCTGAATCGCGGTCGTCCCCGAGGTCGAGGGAGATCACCAGCACGTCGGGCTCGTGCTGCTCCAGCAGCGTGATCGCGGTCGGGGACGTCGTTGCCCGTCCGATGACGGTGAACCCGATTCGTTCGAGTAGGCGC